>NZ_JAMYBY010000007.1:0-292496 GCF_024126555.1 Pseudomonas sp. VE 267-6A | reverse complement strand
CGGGGTAACGCTGACGACTCATGGCACCTCCTATTTGGGCCTCATTATGAGGCTTGGAGGTGTCTACGAAACCAGGGGCGATTCAATCACCGCGATGCGCTGAACGTCCTCTGCATCGATCCGAGCCTCGATTTCGGAGAGTTTCCCAAGGCATTGCTGGATCGGCAAAGCACCTTGCTGACGAACGCGGACATCAACGGTAGGGAAGTAACGAGACATCTGATCAACAGCTGCATTGCCCGGCAGGGTGACATCGACCAGCGCAACCAAATTCACCACATTTCCCAGCTCTGCCAGCAGCTGAAAAATCTCGAACAAGGGCAACTGATTGAGCTGATGTACGACGATTGCTTGCGAATGGATGCCATGGGCTATTTCATAGAACGGAATGTGGGCAACACCTAACTCGTTTTCATAGGCCGCGCACCTGGCCTTGGCGACCGTCACCCAGGTCGGAATGTTGTTCGTCAAGAGCTCCGACACCGCGCAGTACTGCTGGGTGAATTCGATGGCTGCTTTGATATCGTCATATCGAACGAGAAACACTCGTGAATTCAGTGCCAAGGTCACTTCGTCGAGCATGTCAAAAGCGAACATGTCTGGGGTGAACGCGCTCAAGCGGCTGAATGCATGTTCAATCTCACGCTCGCTGTAGAAGGGGTGAAAGGGCACGCAGATCCTGGTCAGATGATGGCGTACGGCGCTCTGCAGGCGATAGTTGGCGTCAAGCTGAACACGGCCCTCCGTCGCTGCAATCCAGCCACGGTGCTCACACTGTCGAATCGCCTCAATCACATCATCCGATCCCCCGCTGAAGCTCCCTTCGACAACGCTGCCCCCCTCGACAACACCTTGTCCATCAACAGCACTAGATCCTTCAGCAGAACACAACCGAACAATGAGGTCGCTTACTTCAACAGCGGTGTTGTCTACCAATGATTGCGCTTCCAGATACCGCAGCAGCCCCCAGGCATGCCTCAAGGCAGGACTCAACTCGAAGCCTGAATGCACAACCGAGGTGCTATCGGGTTCCATAAACGGCAGTGCCGTGGGCGGATAGGCCAGGAGGTGGCCAGGGCCCACCGACAGACACGTCACCATCCGCTCCGCGGTGGCTTGGTCGAATCCTTGACGCATAAAGCCCAGAACCGACATCTGGAAGGCCATGTAATCCTCCCATGCGAACTGTAACTGGGCGGTCTGGCCATCGCCCAGATACTTCCCGAGGATGAATTGACTCTCATGGTGAAGCAGCTGTCGCACGCTGCGTTTTTCCACCAGGCCAGCTTCAACTAATAGGTTGGCTAGCCCGGATGGCGGTGCGTACAGGGGGAGGGATTTTTGAGTACCAACGAAGCCCGCCAGCGCCTTGCATTCGTCGATGCCCACGCCAAAAGCGGAGTCAAATGAGGCAATGATCAATCCTCTCCCGCGCCTACCGATAGACGCGCGATAGGTCATCCCTGGGAATATTGGGTTCGACATCAGCTCCTGGTCGAGCCGCGCTTTGAAGGAGGTTCCGGTAGCCAGTGATAGGAGATGGATTTGCCGTTCGCCACTCAGCGTGAGAGTGACTTTCCGGACGAAGTAGTACTTTGCCATTGGCTGTACACCATTGGATGAAAGGGGCTGAAAAGAATTTGGTCGATAGTCGCGCAACGGTGCCCACGAGGGGCCCAGTTAAAACGTGAGTATCCTCCCTGCCCGAATGAGCTCTTCCCGGAAGGCCGCGCGCTGCAAGGCCCGCTCGGCCTCCCTCAGCTGAGTGCGGAGCAACAGAATCTCGGTTCGCAGACTGGCCAGCGACTTGTCGTACTGTCTATGGGCCTTCATTGAGGGCTGAGATCGCACATGCTCCAGCAGAAGATCAGCAATCTGGGACAGCTCCGGCCCGCCGCGCCCTGCGTAGAACACTTGCCTGGTAAGCCCGACCGTTCCTGCAAGCCATGCAAGGTTTATCTTGCCGGCACGCATGGGCACGTCTTGGCCTGATTCGATGACCTCCAAGGCCACCAGGCGCAGCTTCTTCGCTGATTCCAATGCTGGTGTCATGGCTCGTAGCTCCTCAAGCGGCGAGCCACCCTCAGTATCACCCCCGGATATTCCAACACTGGAACAACCAGCATCAGAGGAACCATTATTTGACTCACGCATGGGGATTCTTCCATTTGACGTATGGTGCAATGAGTTTTGAGTCGGCTATCGGTTTCGGGATCCCGCTAACATCCGAGAGGTCGGTCAGGGTGTCGTTGATGATCCGAATGGCCCGCTTGTGATCGAGGATCCTGTCCACCAACTGGCTCAGAACCAAAAGAGCGAAGTGCTGATCCACGGCAGGGATAACAAGATCAGGGAGCGGGATTCGTACGGCAACGATCCGTATCCGCCTAAGGGGTGAGTTGACCTTTTTAATTGGCAGCTCTGGGAGCGGGGCTCTCCGAGCCCTCTCTCGTCGTCCCTAAAGGGCCATCAGACCCGGCGTGGTCTTTTTAGGCATTCGTGGCTCGGTGCCTTTCCTGCAGCCATTGAACGATCTTCTGCCTGGCCTGTACGATCTCAGTGCCGGAGTGATCGCAGAAAGGTATCTACGGTGCGCTCCACGATATATTCGATCTCCTCGCGGGCAAGCGGCTCGCTGTTGGCTCTTACCTGTTTCCAGAGAACTCGACCATCGAGCGTCTCCATGAAGTCGCGGGCAGCGGTCGCTGGCTCTTGAACTACCAGAACACCTCTGCGTGCCAGTTCGGCCAGGTAGTCGCTGATGACGCTCATTGCCGGTGCCTGGATAACCTCATCAAAGCGATCGGCAAGCACTGGAAATCGACGGCCTTCCATGATCACCATGCGCAGGAAATCTGCAGCTGCCGGGCCAGACCAGAAGCATGCGAATTCGGTGCCTATCTGCATCAGGCCACTCCTAGGATCGACCAGCGCGCGCTCATCGGTTGCCACGTTCATTACGGGGAAGGCCTTCCACATCCTCTCTGCGACTGCCACGAAAAGCGACTCTTTGCCCTCGGGGAAGCGGTTGTACAGGGTCTGGCGGGTCACTGCCGCAGCTTTAGCGATCTCCTCCATGCTGGTTCCTTCGTAACCGTGCTCAATGAACATCCTGCCCGCAGCGGCCAAAATCCGAATTGGGCGTGAGGCGCTCTCGCCAGGGTTGAGCAAGTCGTCGACGGGGGAGGAAGTGGCCACGTTCATTTCGGTTACCTGTGCAGAATAGGTTAAGTGTTACTGAAAGAGATGCGATTCGCCACCCATGTTTGAATGATTGGCTTTACTGGGTTGTAAAGTAAAGCTGATTGGGCAGCAGGGTTTGGTGGATGAAGTGGTAGTTGTCTTGGGATAATCTGGACAGATGGATGGCTTTTTGATTTCCATCGCTTGGGTGTTGCTTGGTTTCTGCCTGGTGTGTGCTGTTGAAGTGGCGGACAGCGTTTGTCGCATTGGTGGGCTGAATGGTGCTCAGCGCTTTGCTTGTTGCATAGCGTTCAGGGCGTACCTGTAGCTTGGGGATTTTTTTTGAGATAGGTACCGACGCCTAGCGGTGGGCGCCTTATCATCTGCCCATTCCCTAACTGAGGCTGTGAAAATGGATGTCAGAGCGCGTGCCATTTCAATCGACGCTTGTGAAAACGTATTGCGTGAAGATTATCAATACAACGTGGAGCACGAAATCTGGCCCAGCATCAACCGGTGGATCGAGGGCATGCTGGGCCGCACCACAGAGCTCGCTGATACCTACGTTGAGCTGCATGGTGCGCTGGCTGAGGAGCCGAGAGCGTTGAAGTCTTTCTTCGATGTGCTCGCGTCGGCGGTTTACTCCTGGAGCCCTGAGAAGATCAAAGAGGCTCGTGAGGATCGGGAGGAACTCAACGAGTTAAATGTTCGGATTGCGAAAGCTTCAGAGTTACTCTCGGAGTTGCTCGCGCGTCGCACCGAAGTTAAAGAGATGTCCAGTTTTTCCTGTGATACCTGTTATCAAATTATGGACGTCGTTGAAGATGCTTCTGAAGGTAATGGGCTTTTCAGATCTCATGTGAAGAAGAAGTTGGCTAGCCTGACCTTTCAATATGACCTTAAGTATTGGCCTTCTATAACGAAGGTGGTTGCCCAGATTGGTGTTAATGCGGCTAATGCGGTAACTGTTGCTGATGATTCTCCTGCAAGTGCAGCAACTGAAGCTCGTCGTCCAGGATTGTCTGACTTTCTGAAAGCGTTCGAAGCAGAACTTGATATGAACAGAGTGACGAATATCGGGTTTATTCCTGATCACTTCTCACTGTCAGATAGTTCGATGGCTTCGCTGGTTAATTGTGGACTTGGGCTGGGGATCAATGACCTGATCGACGCCAGCTTCGTGAAGCGCTATCGGCAGCGGGAGCGTGATCGGTCGAGATCGTGATTCTGGTGGTAATTGAGGTTGCGATTGCAGTCGTGATCGCGATTGGCACCCGATCGATCTCAGGGTGATTTTTGAAGGGGGAAGGGTAGGCCGGCTGCTCACTACCATTCGAAAATTTAGATCGCCTTTCGATGGTTAGGATGACGAGCGTGGAGACGATTCGGAGTTAGGAGCGAAAAGCGCTTTTAGGGAAATATTGGGTGCCGTTGGGGGGCATCGGGCTTTTGGCGTCGCTCAGGAGGAAGCTGACGGTGCACCAAATCTGGTGACTCTTTGGAAGGCGTCTGGGAGAGCTTGATTCGAGAGGGGCGCTAGGAGGCCTTGAGTAGCCTCGGGGCGGGGATTCCCCTGGAAGGCCCAGAATTACTGGCCTGAAGGTGGAGCGGGTAGAGGGAATCGAACCCTCACCGATTGCTTGGGAAGCAATAGTTGTACCATTCAACTATACCCGCTTTTTTTGCCTACACGGTGCACTGAAGCGGCGTGTCCAATAAGAACCCTCGTTATCAGCTTGGGAAGCTGGAGTAATGCCATTATACGACACCCGCTTTCAGGCGCACTTTGTACCAGAACCGCGAGACGATTTGAAGCCCTTATTGCAATCGGCGGCTCGCGAGCCGTAGCGCCGGTCTGCTGCACACCGGCGCTACACTGGCCGCGACCACTCAGATGGCCTGCGCATGCTGGCCGTGCACGAAGTGATACGGGGAGCGCGTTTCACGCGGTTGCGGGCCTAGAAACTCCAGCAGCACCTCGCGGGTGTCGCGGCAGGCCGCCTTGTGTTCCATGTCCAGGAAATGGCCGGCGCTGCGAATCGGCCTGAAGTGGCTGTGGCGCACGTGCCGGGAAAATTGCCGGGCGTCGTGGGCAGTGGTGTATTCGTCCCATTCACCGTTCATGAACAGCACCGGAATGTCGATGGCCTGTGCGGCCCGCAGGGCCCGCCCAAGGTCGTGATCCAGCACCTGATGGATGTGGAAGTGCATCTGCGCATACTCATGCTCGGCCAGGCTGCTGACGTGGCGATGATTGAAACGCTTGAACAGCGAGGGCAGGTGCTTGCCGATGGTGTCGTTGACCAGTTTGCCCATCTGCTGGCGGTCGCAGGTGCGCAGGTAGTGCGAGCCGCGCTCCAGGTAGTCGCGCATCGGTTCGTTGATCACCGGCGAGAACGAGCTGACCACGGCCTTGCGAATGCGCCGCGGCTTGCTGGCCAGTGCCAGCAGGGTGCAGGCACCGCCCCATGAAAACGACATCAGGTGGTCGGCGGCGAAGTGGTCGATCAGCTCCAGCAGGATCCGGCCTTCGGTTTCCTTGGTCAGCAGGTGGTCGTTGCGGTTGTGTGCCCGGGACTTGCCCGAGTAGGGCTGGTCGTACAGCACGACGTTGAACTGCGGATGCAGGTTGCGCACCGTCTGGGCGAAAGACGCTGTGGTGGCGAGCGAGCCGTTGATCAGGATGATCGTCTTCTCTGCGGCGTCCGCGCGATAGAACTCCGTGTAAACCCGGTACTGACCCTGTATATCCAGCACAGCAATTTCTGGCCTCATGTCATCGACTCCTGGCGCAAAAAGGGTATCCGTGCAAGCAAGCTTGCCCGGTCTTCATGACAGGTAGGCATACGCCTTGAAATGAAACGAGGGGCCCTGTGTCGATCCGTTGCCGGCTGGTCGACGGGTATTGTTGTTAGGTGGGCAATCTGCCGGACGCCAGCGCTTCGGGGCGCCGGTCACCTGCAGAAAGGTGCCTTGGACTGCGTTCGTGACCGATTGGTCACATGCAGACTGACGGTTGGATTCAAGCAGGCGCCCGGCCAACCCGCAAGTGCCGTTGGCGCAATCGATGATTTTTTTGCCGAGCGGTCGTGGCGTCAGATGGCCAGGATTTCATCCTGGCTCAGCGCACGGTATTGCCCCGGGGCCAGCTGCGGGTCCAGGTGCAGCGGGCCCATGCGCTCGCGGTGCAGGCGCGTGACCTTGTTGTCGAAGAAGCCGAACATGCGTTTGACCTGGTGATAGCGCCCCTCGACGATGCTCAGGCGCGCGCTGTGGCTGCCCAGCAGGGTGAGCTCGGCGGGGAGGGTGGTGAGGTTTTCGAAGGCGAAGTAGATGCCCTGGCCAAAGGTTGGCGCATAGGCGTCGGTGATCGGCTGCTCGGTCTCGACGTAGTAGGTTTTCGCCAGCCCTGTCTTGGGCTGGGTCAGGCGACGTGACCACTGGCCATCGTTGGTCAGCAGCAGCAACCCGGTGGTGTTGAAGTCCAGGCGCCCGGCGATGTGCAGGTCGTTCCGGTCGGGTTCGTCGAGCAGGTCGAGCACGGTGCGGTGCTGCGGGTCGACGGTGGCGCTGACGCAACCCATCGGCTTGTGCAGCATCAGGTAGCGCGGTGCACGCCCGGCTTGCAGCACCTGCTGGTCGACCTCGACGCGGCTGAACTCGCGTACCTCATGGTGCGGGTCGGCGATGGCCACGCCATCCACCCGCACCCGTCGTTGCACCAGCAGCAGGCGCACCTGCTGGCGGTTGAAACATGGCAGGTTGCTGAGAAAACGGTCGAGGCGCATGGCGGTTGGGCGTACAGAGGTGGGCGCGCAGTCTAACGGTTCGGCGCAGGCTTGGCTGCCTGCAATCGGGCATCGACCTGGGCGCATCGCGGGCACAGGCAGGCACTGTTGCGCAAATGCGCCGGCAGCGCTTCGAGCACGCGGGGATCGATCTGCACGCTGTAGCACCAGCAGGCCTGGGTGGCGCTGCGCGGGTCGGCGAGGCTGCACTGGTTGCTGGCGCCGCAGGCGGGGCACAGGCGGGTATCGTTCATGGTGGTGGCTACCGGGGGCGACGTTTTACAGTTCCGAGCAGACGCGATTGCGTCCACCCTGTTTGGCGCGGTACAGCGCATCATCGGCGCGGGCGATCAGGGTGTGCAAGGTATCGTCGGACCGATGGGCGCTCAAGCCGATGCTCACGGTCAGGTCGAGCACCTTGTCGGCATAGCCGAAGGCCAGTTGCTCGGTGCGCAGGCGAATCTTTTCGGCAACCGCCCGTGCGGCGTCAGCGTCGGTGTTCTTGAGCAGCACGAGAAACTCCTCGCCGCCCCAACGACAGATGATATCGGTATGGCGCAGGCAGCTTTCCAGGATGCGCGCGAACTGGCGCAGCACTTCGTCGCCGGCCAGATGGCCGTGGGTATCGTTGAGGACCTTGAAGTGGTCCAGGTCGAGCAGCAGTGCCACCAGCGGCATGGGCTCGCGCTCGGTGTCGCGCAGGGCCTGTGCCGCCAGCAGGTCGAAGGCGCGTCGGTTGGGCAGGCCGGTCAGGCTGTCGAGGGTTGCCAGGGTCTGGATGTTGTCCTGATGGCGACGGATCATCGCATTGAGCAGCGCCAGCACCACCAGGGTGATCATCGCGCAGATCACCAGGTTCATGTACAGCGACTGGCGTGCACTGTCCAGGGCCGTGCCGTCGCGCTTGTCGACGAACAGGTACCAGTCGAGCTCGGGGATCAGGCGCACATTGAGAAAGTGGCTGTGCCCATCATGGTTGTATTCGCGGTTGCCCTCCACCGGCACGGGCATTTTCTGCTGCAGGTCGGCCAGCGCTGGCACCTCGCGCAGCGTGAGCCCGCTGTGTACGCCTTCGGGGCCGCCGGCAGACCCGGTGAGCACGATGCGACCGCTGGCATCGACGAAATACACCGTACGCTGATAGCGCAACTGGTAGTCGCTCAGGCGCCTGATCACCGCTTCGACCGTCAGGCCGACGCCAGCCGCGCCGATGAACCTGCCCTGGTAGTCGAACACCTTGTAGTTGATGAAGACGGTGGGCTTGTCCTGGTTGGCCATGTCCAGGTCGACGTTGATCTCGTAGGGCGTGTCCATCGCCTTGACGCGTGCGTACCAGCGGTCACGCTCGGTGCGCGGGTCGACATGCTTGAGTACGCCCTTGGCCTGGTAGTAGATGCCGCTGGCCTCGGAGACAAAAAACGCCGTGTAGGCATTCTGATGCGCCATCACTTCATTGAGGTAGCGGGTGATGGGCATCGGGTCCTGTTCGCCGGCCAGGGCCCAGTCACGCAGGAAGGTGTTCTGGGCCATCATCGAGGCGATCACCACCGGGCGCACCAGGTCCCGCTGGATTTCGGAGTAGACGGTATCGGAGGTCAGCGGCAGCTCGGTGTTGATGATGTTGTCGCGGATCTCGCTGCGCGAGGCAAAGTAGCTGAGCAGCGACGTGGCCAGAAAGCCGCAGCCAAGCAACAAAAGCAATGCCAGCATCAACGAGCGTTGCGAGAACAGGGCGTAACGAAGCGGCATGGCAGATCCGTGGCGGGTACCGATGCGTCTTATTCTAGAGGGGCGCGCAGAAAATAACTGGACGATTTTCAGGGGTATCGGCCTTGTCACAATTTATTTCGAAAAACGCACGGCACGTCGATTCGGTGGTCTTAGCCTATGTCGATGAACGCTTGCCGATCGACGCCGACCAGCGCCGCTGGGATGTGCAGTTCAGCGGTCCGGGAGGCCGCCATGTATCGCCGACTTTTGCTGATTGTTGTGCTGGGTGTGCTGACCACCGCCTGTGCTCCGTATTACGGTGGCCAGGGCTACTACCGCAGTGATGTGTACACCGTGGACCGCTATGAATACCGTGGTTACGACCGTGGTTATCCCTATAACAGGGGGTACTACGTGGTGCCGCAGCCTCGCTATTACGCCCCCGCGCCGCGTTACAACCGCCCGGCGCCCGTGCCTCAGTACCGCCCGGTACCGGGGCATGGCTACTACAATGTGCGCCCCGCCCCAGGGCGTTACTACCAGAACCCGCGCTATGGTCAGGGGCAGCAGTGGCATCAGGGGCGGGACAATGACCATGGGCGCGATCATGGGCGTGACCGGGGTCGCAGCGACAACGGCTGGGGCGATCGCAATTCGCACCGGTAAACATCGCATTCGCTGGCTTCACACAAGGTCAGCCAGCGGATGCCGCCCCTCCCATGCCTTGCTGAAGTGCGCCTGCACCACTGCCTGGGGGACCTGAGCAACTTCCTGCCAATGCCAATGCGGCGTCTGGTCCTTGTCCACCAGGCGCGCGCGTACCCCTTCGCTGAACTCCGGATGCCGGCAGCAGTTCAGGCTCATCGCATATTCCATCTGCAGCACCTGCCCCAGCGACAGGTAGCGCGCCCGCGCGATCTGCTGCCACACCAGGTGCGCGGTCAGCGGGCAGCCTTCGGTGAGGGTGCGTGCCGCCTTGGCCAGGACCTCGTCGTCGTGCATGCGCCACTGTGCGATCGCCCGCCAGGCACAGGCCGGGTCGCTGACATCGAGCAGCGCGTCGATCTGCGCCCGGCGTGGCAGCCATCGGGCCGGCGGCAACTCGGCCAGCGCCTGCTGCTGCAACGCCTTGAGCAGGCTGTTGAGCTGCATCGCGGTCTGCTCCTGCCAGTTCAGTTGCAACAGCCCTTCAATCAGCTCGTCCTGCTGGTTATCGCCCATGAAGCGGTCCGCCAGGCCCAGGTCCAGTGCATCGCGTGCATTGATCGGCGCGCCGGTCAGCCCAAGGAAAAGGCCAAGACGCCCTGGCAGCCGGTTCAGGAACCAGCTGGCGCCCACGTCCGGGTACAGGCCGATACTGATTTCCGGCATCGCCAGGCGGCTGCTCGGGGTCACGATGCGTACCGTGCTGGCCTGCAGCAGGCCCATGCCGCCGCCCAGCACATGCCCGTGCCCCCAGCACAGCAGAGGCTTGGGGTAATGGTGCAGGTCATAGTCGAGCCGGTACTCGGCGGCGAAGAAGCGCGCCGCCAGCGGCGGTACTTCACCAGGCTGTGCGCGGCACGCCTCCACAAGACTGCGCACATCGCCCCCCGCGCAGAACGCCCGGTCACCCAGCCCGCGCAGCAGCACGCAGACGATGCCGTCATCCTTGGCCC
Source organism: Pseudomonas sp. VE 267-6A (assembly GCF_024126555.1). Lineage (NCBI taxonomy): Bacteria > Pseudomonadati > Pseudomonadota > Gammaproteobacteria > Pseudomonadales > Pseudomonadaceae > Pseudomonas > Pseudomonas sp. VE 267-6A. The sequence continues at coordinate 282,157 of NZ_JAMYBY010000007.1, read as the reverse complement.
AGCTTTGCAGGTGGGTGCTCAACTGCTCGATCATCGGCAACGACAGGGCGTTGAGCGACTGGGGCGCATCCAGGCTGGCAACGCCGATGCGGGCGCCATCGACGCCGGTGAGTACTTCGAACGCTACGGCCATGGGCCACCTCACTGCGGTTATCCCGACAAGTATGGCTACTGTCAGCGATCATGCCGGTCGCCGGTCGGATCGATTGACAAGCGCTGGCAGCTTTCCTAGTGTCCGCCCCCATTGCCTACGGGAGTGCCCATGACCAACGATGACCGCATCAAACTCGAACCGAGCTGGAAAGACGCTCTGCGCGGCGAATTCGAACAGCCCTACATGCAGCAACTGCGTGAGTTCCTGCGTCAGGAATATGCGGCCGGCAAGGAGATCTATCCCCCGGGGCCGCTGATCTTCAATGCGCTCAACTCCACACCGCTGGACCAGGTCAAAGTGGTGATTCTGGGGCAGGACCCCTACCACGGCCCGGGCCAGGCACACGGCCTGTGCTTCTCGGTGCAGCCTGGGGTGCCCGCGCCGCCGTCGCTGGTGAACATCTACAAGGAGTTGCAGCGCGACCTGAACATCCCGATCCCGAACCACGGCTACCTGCAGAGCTGGGCCGAACAGGGCGTGCTGCTGCTCAATACCACCATGACCGTGGAGCGCTCGATTGCCGCGTCGCATGCCAAAAAAGGCTGGGAGTCGTTCACCGACCGCATCATCCAGCTGGTCAGTGAGCGCCAGCCCGCCACCGTGTTCCTGTTGTGGGGCAAGCATGCCCAGAGCAAGTCTGTGCTGATCGACGGTACCAAGCATCTGGTGCTCAAGTCGGTGCATCCTTCACCGTTGTCGGCCTACCGTGGCTTCATCGGCTGCGGGCATTTCAGCCGGGCCAACAAGTTTCTGGAACAGCACGGGCTGGCGCCGGTGCAGTGGGCGCTACCGGCGTTGTAAGCGCACCTACCTGGTATTTCTGTCAGTTTCGCGAAGCGTATTCCGCCATTACATTTGCGCCATGGCTGTGAGAGGTGAGAGTCGAGCAGCGCCCTGAAATGGTTTTGACCACCAGGCCCGAGGAATACGCAGATGACCAAACTGAGCATGATGGGGTCAGGCCGCAGCGGCCAATCGATCGGTATTTTGATTCTGCCTACATTGCGGGTTCCTGCTGCACTGCCTCTGCTGGCCGACGAGGCAGGGGTGTATACAATTCCACTGGCCAATCAGACCCGGCCGCTGGCAGTTCTCATCGAGAGTGCCTGGCCAGGTTACGAACAAGACTATTTTGATGGCGCAATACTGCATTTTGATCTGATATGGGGCAGCGCCGTATCGAGTGGGGCTGAAAACGGTGTAGTGGTTGGAAGCTGGGAAGTGCCAATGACGGCCGATCCCGCAGACCTTTTTCCGCTGGATGCGGCTATACCTGAGCCCTACCTGCGCACTCAAGGAATCTTCTACGTTTCCTACCGGGTATGGATCACAGAGGTACTCAACCCGGAGACCTCCCAGCCCGCCGCAGTGTTTCTTGACAAGACCGCCCCCAACAACGGCCAAGCCGGTAATCCCCCCGCATTGAATGAAAACACGCGCACCATCGATCAAGCTTACCTGGTACGCAACAACGACAGGGTTATCGTCAGGGTCGAGCTGTGGCCGGACGTGCGGTTGGAGGATGTGATCGAAGTCTTCCTTGAACCGTCGAAAGGCCCCCTGTTCGACCCCCTGGCGAGGCTGCAGATCCAGCAGTCGCACAAGGATCAGGGCTTTGTCGAGTTGACGATCAGGGGCGACGATGTTCGCAGGAAAGCCAACGGTTCGCGAGTGCTCTACTACTGGCTGATGGATCGCGCTAGCAATCGGGGAGCCATCTCCTTGTCCTTGCCCCTGACCGTGAATGTGGCGCAGCCAATTGTGCTGCCTGCGCCTCAGGTGCCGCTGGCTGAAGATGGTTTGGTCGACCTTGAGGACGCCCGTCGCGGTGTGCAGGTGCATATTCCACGTATCGTAGACGCGCGTACTGGGGACACCCTGCAAGCCTATTGGAATGGACGCACATTGGCACCTTACACCGTACCGTCCACCGCCACCTGGCCCGTTAGGTTGCCTGTGGCGTGGGAAATCCTGGCCGCCGATGGCTTTTCGGGGCGCACTGCTTGCAAGGTGTACTACACGCTGACTCGGGAAATCACCTCAACCTCCTCAACAGTTGCATTCGAGATAGACCTGAGTGTCGCAGGCCCCGACCCTGAAGGCCCCGATCCTATTCACCGATTGCTAAAGCCGGTAGTGGTGAAAGGCAGAACAGGTGACAACATCCTGACCCGCCAGGACATGAACCTGCCAGTCACTGTCGAGGTGACGCTGTATGCAGTGCCTGAGCCAGGCGAAATACTTGAATTGTATTGGGGTAATAACGCCGACGTGGTCGCTACCTACACCGTGAAGGCAGGCGATACCGCAGGCAGCGTCGTCAGGTTTTCCCCCGTGCCCTATGCCGCAGTGCTGGCTGCGGGAGATGGGCCCGCGATTGCGGTGTTCTACTGGACGTTCAATGGCGTCAACCGCCATCGTGCCCGTGATACGCATGTGCGGGTTGCTGTCCAGCCAATCGTTGGCTTCAAACCGGTAAAATTTCCTGATGTCACGCTCTGGGGGTGGATCAACTGCCAGAAAAAACCCTGGAACGGTATACGTATCAGCGTGCCAGGCAACCCTGGATTGTGGGGCGTAGGGGACAACGTCGAAGTGTCCTGGCAACTGTTTCGCACTCTTGAGGGGGCTTCATCAACGCCCCCCACGGGATCACTGACTGATGTTGTTTATTTCGATCCCATCAAGCTGTCTACCCCGGCGCAGGTTAATAACGGCTTTATGTTTACGATGACACGCTTTGCCGATTTGGTCCTACAACCCCTTAAGCGTGCCAATGAGGCAGATGGCAAGGATGTCGAGGGGGTTGCAGTAGTGAATTACAGAGTGGCCAGAGCGGATGGACAGGGTGGTGAATCCGATCGGGAGATGACTTTCATATCGCTACAACTTCCGAATGGCTCGGTATGTGATGGTAGCAACGTTTAGCCGCGGTTAAATCGGCCAGGTACTTCGCACCTGACGTAGGAACGTGGTAGCGGCATTAGCAAGTATCGAACGTATGAAGCAATCAGCGACGCACAGGCTGATTGAGGAAACGTCACGTGCCTGTTGTGTGTTTAGCAAATCTACCTGAAATGGAGAGTCAAGATGACTATTTTAGAAAAGGCAAATACCGGTGAAGCCGCCAAGGCAAAAAATCCCGCGATTGCAGAGTACCGGGCCAAGCGTGATCAGGATAATAAAACTGCATTGGAAGAGGGTCTTCAAGCAGTTGTTACGCACAGTAATGAACTTAAAGCCGCCAAGGCGCCCACGGGGTTCGGGGTGATGAGCGTCGGCGGGGTGAATGCAGTTGAAGATTTTGTGATGGATAATGTATTGCCTGCTGCAGACGATGGTAAGGTCAATCTTTTTCACCGAGACCAGTTCAAGTCGGGGCTAATGTTGGAGATTCCATTGTGGGTGCCTTCGGGGGGGGATGATGGCAGTTTCGATTATGTAACTCTGCATGTAAATGGTGTTCCGGTTGTCAACGGCGTAGAAGACGGTGTGCAGTATACCTACAAGTTTGAAGTGCCTGTTGCTGCCACCGATCTTCCTGGTCGTTTCGTCATCCCTTTCAACAGTTTGAAAGTGGGCGGGGATGGTATCAAATTGATTGGGTACTCGGTATATAGTAATGAGACGGGCAACAAAGAAGAATCTGAAATTCAACTGCTGACACTGGATTTGCTGGACCCCGCGTTGAACGATAACCCCGCGCCAATCGAGTACCCTGCCGACGTGACTGATGGCGTCGTTACCCTGAAATACCTTGCTGAGCACAGCGGTACATTGACGCTTCATGTTCCTCCTTATTTTGATTATTACCCGGGCGACAAATATCAGTTGTACATCGCTGGTAACCCGGTACCTGTTCGCAGTGGCGACGTTCCCCCAGAGGCAGAGGACGATGGCTTCGACATCGAACTCGATGAGGACACTATCAAAGCGATTGGCGAAGGTGTTTCGGTGCTCCAGTACAAGCTTGAGGACCGGGCTGGGAATCGCTCGGACTTTTCCATCCCGGTTCACCTGACGGTGCGTCTGACCCCCGAACCCGAGGACCTGCTGAAGCCGCTGGTACCCGCTGCACCGATTAGTCGGGAGGACGCCCGCACTGGCGTGGAAGCTATCGTGCCGGCTTTTAAAAACGCTCAGGCAGGCGATGAAATTCGGGTGTATTACCGTGATGAGGACACTGTAAAAGTCATTATCTGGCCGAATGATCGGGTCACCTTTAACTGGGATGAGATTGCTTTGCCCAATGACCAGGTGAAAGACCCAGCGGTACGGGTATGGTATGACGTCATTCGTGGCAAGAACACCTGGACATCGCCCGACACCGAAGTGGCGGTTGACTTGACCACCATAGGCCCCGACCCTGTCGGGCCTGGACCGATCAACGCCACGCTGGTACCGGTTCGCGCTCAAGGCAACAGTTCGAAACAACCTGGTTTTATTCGCCCAGCGGATGTCGGCTCAGGTGCGGTTCTGCTCTTTACCGTGTACGAGAATGCGAAAGTGGGTGAGTTCGTCCGGTTGTTCTATGGTCGAAAAGACAATGCAGTTACACACACCATCGCCGCAGGCGAAACACCGGGGACTGTCATCTCTATCCCGATTCCCTGGAATTTCGTCGAGAGCCTGGGCAATGGCACCATCGCGATCGGTTACGAAATCCAGGAAACCGAAACCACCGGCAACCCGCAACAGGCGGTCGATGGCAGCGTAGAGGTCAGTATTGCCACCGTGACGGTAACTGCAAAAGTGACATTCCCGGATCGCATTGGCGGTAGCAGCGATGTACCGGGTACAACGCCAGTGACCGCTTTGGGTATATTGAATTGTGAACGTCCTCGTCCTTTGCCAGACGGTATCAGGTTGGCGATCGCAGAGCGTGCGGGAGTGTTATCCAAAGATGATCTTGTATTTATTACACTCAGCGTGTGCAGCGATAAGGCCGGTTCAATAGTTGTCACTGACAGGACGCGGGAAATACCGGTGGTTGTCAGTGATCAAGAGGCTACTTCAAATCGAATCGAGCGTGTGTTGCCACTGCTCAAGTCTTACTTCGAAATCGCTGACCAGCCTGGCAAGTACTATGAATTGGGGTCGTTCCGCGCCAGTTGGCGGATCGTAAAGGCCGGTAATATTCCGGGTAGCTCTCAGGCATCGGCCGTGCGTTATGCCCTGCGTAAGCCAGGTGGCGGTTTGTGTCTGCCTCAGAGCTGACAGTCGCGTGCTGGGGGAAACCCCAGCACGCTGCGTTGGTGAGGAATTAAATGCAAGCTACCTAGGAAATTTCCTACATATCTCACTATTCAATACCCCTAGGCTATGTACCTTTGAAGTTACGAGTCGAGGCAGTCGCCTCAATTCAACTGATTATTTTTCAAGGGGTCCATGCATGCGAACTACAATCGATAAAACAAGCGCAAAAAAGCCGCTATTTGTATTTATGAATATGTTGATGCTATTGCCATGGGCGCTTGCAAGTGAGCAGGCATTGGCCATTCTAGTTGATAACCAGACGCTGACACTTACCGCTGCAGATGCACCGGATACTTATGATCTCGTCAATGGTGCAGTGCTGACTACCCAGGATGCTTCCACGTTGGCCATTCGTGTTACCGCGTCGACCGTGCAGCTCAATGGCGGCACTATCTCGGGCGGCAGTTCCAACGGCTTGCACCTGTTTGGCAGCAACGCGACCGTGAATGGGGCAGTTGTTTCCTCAACGGGCGCTGTCGGGATGGCCATAGCACGGGTAGGGGCCGCACCGTCCACCGCCACTGTCAGCAACAGCACTATTACCGGCGCTAGGCTGGGGGCCCAGGTGTCCGCCAGGAGCACATTGAACATCAGCGGGACCACGGTCACTGGCAGCAATGCCGACGGCATCGGCCTAGCGATCCTTGGCGGCACTGTCACCGCTACTTCCGGTACGCAATTCAACGGTACAGCGGCCGGAGTTCGCATCGGGCGCGAGTCAGCCATCAATTCGCAAGCGCCGACACTCACCTTGGATAACTCCAGTGCCACTGGCGGTACGGGCCCTGCAGTTCTGGTGCGCACTGATACAGTCGCTGAAATCAATGTTAGAAATGGTTCGACCTTGAACGGTGGTAACGGCGTCATTCTTGAGGTCCAGGGCCCTGCCACGGCCAACCTGAACGTGGCAGCTTCTTCGTTGCGCGGCAATGTGCAAATTGCTGATACCGCCACCGCTAACCTGAAACTTGATCAGGCGTCTCTGGTGGGGGATGTAGTTGTTACACCTGGTGCCAACGCGTCGTTGGCGCTTGACAACCGCTCGCAACTCACCGGCAACTTGAACGGTGTGCAGCAGGTAAACATCAACAGCAACTCCAACTGGACCCTGAACGCCAACAACACCATCGGCGACCTGGCCATGACCGGGGGCCGCATCACCTTCGGCGACGAAAACTCGTTCTATGAACTGGATGTGCAGAGCCTGTCGGGCAATGGCGAGTTCTACATGGCGTCAAACTTCGCCAGCGGCGCCACCGATTTCCTGAACGTCACCGGCAACGCCAGCGGCACCCATGGGCTGATGGTCGGCACCAGCGGTACCGACCCCGCCAGCGTGGAACGCCTGCAGCTGGTTCATACGGGCTCGGGTGATGCGCAGTTCAGCCTGCTCAACGATCGCCAGGAAGTAGACTTGGGTGCCTACTCCTACAAGCTGGTGAAGGACGGCCAGGATTGGTACCTGGACAGGGAAACCCGCACCATCAGCCCGATGACCCGCACGGTCATGGCCCTGTTCAACACCCCGGTCACCATCGCCTACGGCGAAATGACCTCGCTGCGCAGCCGCATGGGGGAACTGCGTTACAACCAGGGCAAGAACGCCGGGGTGTGGATGCGTGCCTACGGCAACCAGCACAACATTGCCGACGCCTCGTCGGGCGTAGGGTACCAGCAGAACCAGCGCGGGCTGACCTTCGGGGCCGATGCGCAACTGGGCGAAAGCAACTGGACCCTGGGCCTGCTGGCCGGCCACAGCCGCTCGGACCTGAACCTGAGCTACGGCAGTTCGGGCAGCATCGACAGCTACTATGTGGGCGGCTACGCCACCTGGATGGACCCTGAGAGCGGCTATTACGTCGACAGCGTGCTCAAGTACAACCGCTACCAGAATGACGCCAAGGTCGGCCTGAGCGATGGCACCCGCACCAAGGGCGACTACGACACCCACGGCATGAGCGCCTCGGTCGAAGTCGGCAAGCACATCAAGCTCGACGATGGCTACTTCATCGAACCCTTCGCCCAGGTGGCCGCTGCGGCGGTGGCCGGCAAGGACTTCACCCTGGACAACGGCTTTGACGCCAATGGCGATGTCAGCCGCTCGCTGCTGGGCAAGGTCGGTACCACGCTCGGCAAGACCATCTCGCTGGGCGGCGACAGCATGATCCAGCCCTATGTGAAGGCCGCGTTTGCCCATGAGTTCGCACAGCGCAACCAGGTGCAGGTGAACAACAACGTGTTCAACAACGACCTGTCCGGTTCGCGCGCCGAGCTGGGCGCAGGGGTTGCCTGGACCGTCGCCAAGGACTTCCAGGTGTACGGCGAGGCTGGCTACATGAACGGCAAGAACATCGAGATGCCGTACAGCTTCAGCCTCGGCGCAAGCTATCGCTTCTGATCAGGCGAGCAGTAGAAAAGAAAAGGAAGCCTCGGCTTCCTTTTCTCGTTTCAGGGGTTGGCGGATGTTCGTTCGCCAGCCCAGTGCCGGAACAACGGCTCGGCCAGAAACAGCACGAACAGCAGGCGCATCACCTGCAGCGCGGTCACCAGCGGTACCGACAGTTGCAGGGTTTCGGCGGTCAGGCTCATTTCGGCGATACCGCCGGGCATCATGCCCAGGGTCAGCGAGCGCAGGTCCAGCGCCGTCAACGCGCTCAAGGCCCAGGCCGCGAGGCCCGCCAGCAGCATGGTCAGTGCCGTGGCGACCAGGGTACGGCCCAGAAATGACGGCGCGCGACGAAAGAACGCGCGGTTGAAGTGACAGCCCAGGCCGCTGCCGATCAGCCACTGGCCGAGCTGGCTGGCGCCGTCGGGCAGGCCGGTGTGCAGGTTGGCGCCGATGCTGATGCTCGAGGCCACCAGCAGCGGGCCGAACAGCCACGGGTTGGGCTGGCGCAGGCGCTGCCAGAGCAGTGCGGCCAGCACCCCGAGCGGCGCGATCAACGCCAGCCAGTAACCATCCACCGTACCGGCATGGCTCAACGGTACGCCGTCGCCGAGCAGGAACTTGAACGCTGCGGGCACGCACAGCACGACCGCCAGTACCCGCAGGCTCTGCCCGGCGGCGACGCGGCTGAGCACTGCGCCGTTGCGTGCACCCAGGTTGACCATCTCGCCCGAGCCGCCCGGCATGCTGGAAAAGAACGCCGTGGCCCGGTCTTCACCGGTGCGCAGCAACAGCCATACGCCGATCAGACTGGATACGCTGGTGATCAGCGCGCCGAAGAAGATCAAGCCGAAATGGCTGGCCACCTGTTCGACCACCTGGGGGGTGAAGTGCAGGCCGATGCCGACGCCGATGATCCACTGGCCGCACTTGCGCCCGTTGGGTATTTCACCGATCTGCCAGGGCGTCAGGCAGCGCACCAGAATCACCGCCAGCAGCGAGCCGACCATCCATGGCAGCGGCCAGCCGACCAGGCTGGCGAGATATCCGCCGGCCAGGCCGACCAGTGGAGTGGCCCACCAGGTGCGCAAGGTGGATTCAGACATCGGCCAGGGCACGACGCTGGGCGCTGCGGCGGCGCCATATACGCAGCAGCGGCAGGGTCAGCATCAACGCGACCATCGCCCACACCCCCAGGCTGATCGGGCTGGCCCACAGAATCTCCAGTTCACCGTTGGAGATCGACAGCGCCCGGCGCAGGTTCTGCTCCATCAGCCCGCCGAGAATGAAGCCCAGCAGCAGCGGCGACAGCGGGAAGTCCAGCTTGCGCAGGATGTAGCCGAAGATGCCGATGCCGATCATCAGGAACAGGTCGAAGGTGGTGGCATGCACCGCATACACGCCGATCGCGGTGATGATCGCGATCACCGGCACCAGCGCCCAGTTGGGCACCGACAGGATGCGGGTGAACAGGCGCACCATGGGGATATTGAGGATCACCAGCATGATGTTGGCGATGAACAGCGAGGCGATCAGGCCCCAGACGATATCCGGTTGCTGTTCGAACAGCAGCGGGCCGGGGGTGATGTTGTACAGGCTCAAGGCACCGATCATCACCGCCGTGGTACCCGAGCCCGGTACGCCCAGGGTCAGCATCGGCACCAGGGCGCCGCAGCAGGAGGCGCCGATGGCGGTTTCCGGAGCGGCCAGGCCGCGCTTGTCACCCTTGCCGAAGGTGCCGCTGGCACCGGCCAGGCGTTTTTCGGTCATGTACGCCACGGCACTGGCCAGGGTCGCACCGGCCCCGGGCAGCACGCCCATGAAGAAGCCGAGCAGGCCGCAGCGGATGTTCACCACGAACACCGAAGCGGCTTCCTTGAGGTTGAACAGCATGCGTCCGGTGGCTTCCACGGCCTTGTGCCCGTGGTGGGTCTTTTCCAGCAGCAACAGGATCTCGCTGATGGAGAACAGGCCCAGCACCAGCACCACGAACTGGATGCCGTCGGTGAGGTGGATGCTGTCGCCGGTGAAGCGGTACACACCGCTGTTGGCGTCGATGCCCACGGCCGAAAGGAACAGCCCGATCAGGGCGGCGATGAAGGTCTTGAGCGGCTTGTCGCCGGCCATGCCGCCCAGTGCCACGATGGCGAACACCATCAGCACGAAGTACTCCGCCGGGCCGAAGGCGATCGCCCACTTGGCCAGCAGCGGGGCGAACAGCACCATGCCGCAGGTGGCGATGAACGCACCGATGAACGAGCTCCAGGCCGACAGCGACAGCGCCACCCCGGCCAGGCCCTGGCGAGCCATGGGGTAGCCGTCCAGGGTGGTCATCACGGTGGAGGCTTCACCGGGGATGTTGAGCAGGATCGAGCTGATGCGCCCGCCGTATTCGCAGCCCAGGTACACCGCGGCCAGCAGGATCAGCGCCGATTCCGGCGGCAGGCCCAGGGCGAACGCGATGGGGATCAGCAGCGCCACGCCGTTGATCGGGCCCAGGCCCGGCAGCAGGCCGACCACCGTACCGATCAGGGTGCCGCACAGTGCAGTCACCAGGTTGTAGGGGCTCAGGGCGACGCCGAAGCCCTGGCCGAGGTAGCTGAAAGTATCCATGTCAATTCTCCAGAACGTCGAGCAGGCCCAGGGGCAGGGGCACATCCATGGCGCGGTCGAACAGCAGGTACAGGGCGATGCTCATCAATCCGACGATGACCGCACTGGGCAGCCAGCGTCCGCCGTACAGGCGCGCCATGGGGATGCCGATCAGCGCGCTGCTGAGGATGAAGCCCAGGGATTCGAAGGTGGCGGCGAACACCAGCAGCAGGCCGGTGCACAGGCCGATCTTGATCAGGCTGGCGCGGTCCAGCTCTGGTTCGTCGTCCTTGCGCACGATGGGCGTGGGACGGATCGCCAGGTAGAGCAGGGCGATGGCCATCAGGCCGAGCATCAGCAACGGATAGGCGCGCGGGCCGACCGGTTCGTAGGAGAAGGCGGCCTGGTAGGGCCAGGCCATGACGGCCAGTGCGGCGCAGGCGGCCAGCAGGGTCAGGGCGAAAAGGCGTTGCAGGATCATGGGGGAATCCTCGAAGGGCAAACCTGCACCCGTAGGAGCCGGCCTTGCCGGCGAATGACGCGCCACCGACCTGGCGGGACCGCGGTGATCCGCCGGCAAGGCAGGCTCCTACAGGTGAAGCGATGGGTTACTGGATCAGTCCGAATTCCTGGGCCAGTGCCTTGTAGTCCGCTACCTGCTGCTTCACATACACGTCCAGCGCTTCACCGGTCATGGCGAACGGGAACAGCTCGCGCTGGTCACGCAGCTTGTCGAATTCATCCGAGGCCAGCAGCGTGTCGAACGATGCCTTCCACCAGGCGTAGTCCTCGTCGCTCACCTTCGGCCCCAGGTAGAACCCGCGTACTACTGGCCAGACGATGTCGTAGCCCTGTTCCTTGGCGGTAGGGATGTCCTTCATCTCGGGCTCGTCCAGGCGTTCGGGGGAGAACACCGCCAGCAGGCGCATGTCGCCGCTCTGGATGTGCGGCATCGAGTCGGAGATGTCCGTGCTGCCCACCTGGATGTGCCCGCCCAGCAATGCGGTGGCAATCTCGCCACCGCCTTCCAGTGCCACATAGCGCAGGTCGCGCGGGTTGATGCCGGCGGCCTTGGCAATCAGTGCGGTCTGCATCCAGTCCTGGCTGCCAACGGTGCCGCCCGAGCCGATCACCACCTTGCCAGGGTCTTTTTTCAGTGCCGCTACCAGGTCATCGAGGGTCTTGTAGGGCGAGTCCTTTTTCACCGCGATGGCGCCGTAGCTGGTGCCTACCGCTGCCAGCCAGCGCACTGCGTTCTCGTCGAAGCGGCCGAACTTGCCCTGGGCCAGGTTCAGCAGCGAACCGCTGGACCACGCCACCAGCGTGCCGGCGTCGGCCGGGCGCTGGGCCACCACCGCGTTGTAGGCCACCGCGCCGACTCCGCCGGGCATGTAGGTGACGCGCATCGGCTTGCTCAGGATCTTCTCGTTGAGTAGCGCGCTCTGCACCAGCTTGCAGGTCAGGTCAAAGCCGCCGCCGGGCGAGGCCGGGGCAATGCACTCGGGGCGTTTGGGTTCGGCGGCCAGCACGTTGCCGGCCAGCAGCAGGCAGCCGGTGGCCAGGGCGATCTTGCGCAGTGAAAAAGTCATCGTCAGTCTCCGTGAACATTGTTGTTATGGGCGGATTACCAAAGCGCCACGCTGTAGCTCACCAGCAGCCGCACTTCGTCGGCGTCGCGGGAAAAGTTGGAACGGAAGGTGGCGTTACGCAGGCGCACGGCGACGTTCTTCAGGGCGCCGCTCTGTACCACGTACTTGAATTCGGTATTGCGCTCCCACTCCTTGCCTTCGCCACCGCCGGTGCGGCTGACGTTGTCGCCACTGAGGTAGCGGCTCATGAAGCTCAGGCCGGGTACGCCGAGCTTGGCGAAGTCGTAGTCGTAGCGCACTTGCCAGGAGCGCTCGTCGGCCTGGGCGAAGTCGTTGATCTGCACGAAGTTGACCAGGTAGGGGTCGGCGCCATCGACGTAGGGGAAGGCGCTGTCGCCCGACAGGCGCTGGTAGCCGGTGCTCAGCTTGTGGCCGCCGAGGGCATAGCTGAACAGGCTGCCGAAGGCGGTGTTGTCGATCCTGCCGCCGCGGGCCTGGCCCTGGTCGCCGCTGAACGCCATACGCACATCGGCGCCGAAGGTGCCCGGGCCGAACGGCTGGGTCGCGAGCAGGCCGACGAAGTGCTGGCGGTACACGTCGTCGAGCTGGGCGAAGTGATAGCTGCCGGTGATGCGGTCGGTGAGCTTGTAGTCCACTCCGGCCATGTCGAAATGGTTGCCTTCGGCCGTGCCCAGGAAGCGACCGTTCTTGTTGTTGAGGGCGATGTCTTCCTTGTTGGTGTCGTTGCGGTCCTTGACCTTTTCAAGGCGGCCACCGGTGAAGGTCAGGTGCCTGATTTCCTGGGAGGTCAGCAGCCCGCCCTCGAACGTCTGCGGCAGGATACGCCCGTCGTTGGGGCGCAGGGTGGGCGTTTGCGGGATCAGCGTACCGACCTTCAGCTCCGTGGCCGACACCTTGACCTTGCCGGTCAGGCCGAGCTTGGAGTACTCGTCGGCGGCGCGCCCGTCGTCATGGGTCGGCAGCAGGCCGGTGCCGGTGCGGCCCTTGCCGGAGTCGAGCTTGACCCCGAGCATGCCCAGGGCGTCGACGCCGAAGCCGACGGTGCCTTCGGTGTAGCCCGATTCCAGGTTGAGCATGAAGCCCTGGGCCCATTCCTCGCGCTTGGATTGCGTGGTGCTGGGCTCGTTGTGGAAATCGCGGTTGAAGTACATGGTGCGTGTTTCGAAGGTGGCGGTGCTGTCTTCGATGAACGCGGCCTGGCTCAGCGGGGCGACGCCGACAAAGGCGAGGGCACTGGCGATGGCAGAGGGACGAGGGTGCAGGCGACGGGCAGGCGCAGGTGCCTGAGGCTGGGTGGACAGCATCGTGGGGTGACTCCGTTATTGTTCTTATTCGGGTCGAACGCTTCGGTTCGATCTACGGCCTGTACAACGGGCCGTCAGGCGATGCTAGGGGCTCAACCTTTCGCTAACCTTTCAGTGGCCTTTCAATGTTTCGATGGCTTCACAGGCGCCCGCCGCGCTGTAAACTCCGCGCCATTGAACGCGACACGACCAGGAGAAATCGATGCGTGTACTGCTCGTCGAAGACCATCTGCAACTGGCTGAGAGCGTGGCCCAGGCCCTCAAGAGCACCGGCCTGACGGTGGATGTGCTGCACGATGGGGTTGCTGCCGACCTGGCCCTGGCCAGCGAGGAATATGCCGTGGCGGTGCTCGATGTGGGCCTGCCGCGCATGGACGGCTTCGAGGTGCTGGCGCGCCTGCGGGCCCGCGGCAAGACCGTGCCGGTGCTGATGCTGACCGCCCGCAGCGACGTCAAGGACCGGGTGCACGGCCTGAACCTGGGGGCTGATGACTACCTGGCCAAGCCGTTCGAACTGACCGAGCTGGAGGCGCGGGTCAAGGCCCTGCTGCGCCGCAGCGTGCTCGGTGGCGAGCGCCAGCAGACCTGCGGCCCGCTGGTGTACGACCTGGATACCCGGCGCTTCACCCTGGGGGGCGAGCTGTTGGCCCTGACCTCCCGCGAACAGGCCGTGCTCGAGGCGCTGATCGCCCGCCCTGGCAGGGTGATGAGCAAGGAGCAACTGGCGGCGCAGGTGTTCGGCCTGGACGAGGAGGCCAGCCCCGACGCCATCGAGATCTACGTGCACCGCCTGCGCAAGAAGCTCGACGGGCATGCCGTGGCGATCGTCACCTTCCGTGGGCTGGGCTATCTGCTCGAGCACCGTGATGCGTGACGCCGGCAGCCTGCGCGGGCGCCTGCTGTGGAACCTCGCCCTGCTGCTGGTGGTGCTGATGGTGGCCAGCGGGCTGAGTGCCTACTGGAACGGTCGCGAGGCCGCCGACACTGCCTATGACCGTACCCTGCTGGCCTCGGCGCGCACCATCGCCGCAGGGCTCTCGCAACGCGACGGCACCCTCAGCGCCGATGTGCCCTACGTGGCATTGGACACCTTTGCCTACGACAGCGCGGGGCGGATCTACTACCAGGTCAACGACATCCATCAACGCCTGATTTCCGGCTACGAAAACCTGCCCGCACCGCCGCCCGATACCCCGCGTACCGATGACTATCCGGCCCTGGCGCGCTTCTACGATGCGCGCTACCTGGGCCAGGACGTGCGGGTGGTCAGCCTGCTCAAGGCGGTGAGCGAGCCGAACATGAACGGCATGGCGGAGATCCGCGTGGCCGAAACCGAAGAGGCGCGCGTGAGCATGGCCCGCAGCCTGATGGCCGATACCCTGCTGCGCCTGGGCATGCTGGCGATGGGGGCGTTGCTGCTGGTGTGGTTTGCGGTCAGCGCCGCATTGCGCCCGCTGGAGCGCCTGCGCAGCGCCGTGGAAGAACGCCAGCCCGACGACCTGCGCGCCCTGCCGGTGGTTCAGGTTCAGCGCGAACTGGGGCCGCTGGTGCGTGCACTGAATCACTTCACCGAGCGCCTGCGGGGCCAGTTCGAGCGCCAGGCGCAGTTCATCGCCGACGCCGCGCACGAGTTGCGCACCCCCCTGGCGGCGCTCAAGGCGCGGGTGGAACTGGGCCTGCGCGCCAAGGACCCGCAGGAGTGGCGCACCACGCTCGAACTGGCGGCCCAGGGCACCGACAAGCTGACCCACCTGGCCAACCAGCTGCTGTCGCTGGCACGGGTGGAGAACGGTGCGCGCGCCATTGCCGAGGGCGGTGCACAGTTGCTCGACCTCAGCCAGCTGGCCCGCGAGCTGGGCATGGCCATGGCGCCGCTGGCGCATGCACGGGGTGTGGCATTGGCACTGGAAGCACAGGCGCCGGTGTGGATACGCGGCGAGCCGACGCTGCTCAACGAATTGCTGAGCAACCTGGTGGACAACGCCCTGGCGCACACCCCGGCCAATGGCAACGTGATTCTGCGGGTGACGGCCCCGGCGGTGCTGGAGGTGGAGGACGACGGGCCGGGGATTCCCCCGCAGGAGCGCGAGCGGGTGTTCGAACGCTTCTATCGGCGTAGTGCGCAGGGCACCGGCCTGGGGCTGGCCATCGTCGGTGAGATCTGCCGCGCACACCTGGCGCAGATCAGCCTGCACGATGGCGAGCGCGGCGGGCTCAAGGTTCGGGTCAGCTTCAACCCGGGCGACTGATCAGGCGCGAAACATGTGCTTGGCGCCGATCAGCTCGCTGACCTGCAGGTGGCTGTTGGGTGGCAGCTTCAGGTGACGCATCGCCGGCAGGCGCGCCAGGGCATGTTCGTTGCCATCGCTGAGGGTGCGCGCGATCTGCACGATGTCGACATAGTCGAGCTTGTCGGTGCTGCGCTCCAGGTTCTGCGACAGGCTCGGCAGCCCGGCCAGTTGCTCGGGAAATTCCCACACGCTGAGGATCTTGTCGCCCAGTACCGGGTGGATCAGGTCGATCACATGGTTCAGGCAGACCGGGTCGGAGAGCAGTTCGTTGTGTTCTTCGGCATAGGTCAGGATCGGCAATGCGCCGATCTGGTGGACCAGCCCGGCGAGGGCGCCCTGGTCGGGCTTGAGCTGGGTGAAGCGCAGGCACAGCTCATAGCTGATGCCGGCCACTTCCAGGCTCTTGGCCCATATTTCACGCATTTTCTGTTCGACCACTGGTGAGCGCGCATGGAAGATCTGCTCGATCACCAGGCCGATGGCCAGGTTGCAGCTGTAGTTGATACCCATGCGGGTGATGGCGGTCTGCAGGTCGGTGACTTCGGTGGCCGCACGCAACAGGGGGCTGTTGACCACCTTGATCAGGCGTGCCGACAACGCGGCGTCGCGGCCGATCACCTTGCTCAGGGTGCTGACGCTGATCTCGCTGTCTTCAGCCGCTTCGCGGATGCTCAGGGCCACTTCCGGCAAGGTCGGCAGCACCAGGTCATCGTTGTCGATGGCGCTGAGCAATTGTGCTTCAACGATCTGGGCCAGCGTGTTCATCGTGGATTCTCTAGCGCATTCAGGGGCCCCACCGCCACACGCGGCGGGGCAGGTGGGCTCAGCGCTGGATTTCGCGATCGCGGTCCAGTTCGTAAGGCAGGCTCAGCAGTTGCAGGCGCGGGCCCTCGGGGCTGCCCAGGTGCAGGTTGTCGTCTGCTACCGCATCGGCAGTCAGCACCGCCAGCAGCTCGCTGCCCTGCGCGCTCGTGGCGGCCAGCACCACCTCACCCACCGAGGAGGCATGGGTAGGGGAGAACACCTCGGTGCCAGGGGGCGGAGCAGTACCCTCGGCCAGGGCCAGGCGATACAGGCGACGCTTGAGCTTGCCCAGGTACTGCATGCGCGCGACGATTTCCTGCCCGGTATAGCAACCCTTCTTGAAGCTGACGCCACCCACGGCCTGCAGGTTGATCATCTGCGGGATGAACAGCTCGCGAGTCTGGGCCATCACCTGGCCGATACCGGCGCGGATCTGCCCCAGCAGCCAGGCGTCCAGCGGGCCTTCGTCGAGGTGCTCGGCCAGTTGCTCGCGTACGGCTGCGGCCTGTTCGGCCGGTACCCACAGTTCGGTGCGGCCCGGCGATACGGCAATTGCGAACAGGGGGTCGTGCCGGCTGATGGCGCCATCTTGCGTCGGCGGCTCGATGCCCAGCGCCTGCAACGCCTTGTCGCCATGCTGCAGGCCGAAGCGCGCCCAGGCACTGCTCTCGTCGGTGAGCTTGGCCTTGGAGAACACGGCGTACTTCTTCAGGTCGGCCAGTTGCGGCTCGAGCAGTTCGTGGGTCATTGCCAGCACGAAGCCGTCGGCGTGGGGCACGATGCGAAAGCTCGACTGCATGCGCCCCTTGACCATGCAGCGCGCGCCGAGGCTGGAGGTGTGCTCGTCGAGGTAATTTATGTTGCAGGTCAGTTGACCTTGCAGAAACTTGCCGGCGTCAGAGCCGCGGACGGCGAGGACGCCCTCGTGGGACAGGGGGCAGAAAAAAGCGGAGTCGGCCATGGGTCTTCGCAGGTAATCAGGACTGGGGATCATCATAGAGTGCTGTCGGCAAAATAGGTAGCCGACCTAGACCAACGCCTTGTGCCGTTCACAGGCTCGGCCTGTATACTGGCGGCCAATTTGAGGAGGGCTCCATGGTCGTCGAACAATCTGAACTCAACCGGCTCTTCTGGCATAGCCGCCGCGGCATGCTGGAGCTGGACGTGCTGCTGGTGCCGTTTACCCAGGAGGTGTACAGCACCTTGAACGACGTCGACCGCGCGCTCTATGTCCGGCTGCTGACCTGTGAAGACCAGGACATGTTCGGCTGGTTCATGGAACGCAGCGAGTCCGACGACCCTGAGCTGCAGCGCATGGTGCGCATGATCCTGGACCGTGTCCAGCCCAAGTGACCGCTTCGAGTGTCGCTGGCAGGGCTCGCGGGTCCTGCTGGCGGCCTACCTCGCATGCCAGTTGCTGGCGCTGATCGCGCTGTGCCTGCTGGCCATTTCGCTATACATGACCCTGCTTGGCCTGGCGCTTTGCCTGGCACACGCAGCCTGGGTCGTGCCCCGGCATATCCTGCTTACCCACCCGCGTGCCGTCACCGGCCTGCGCCGTGATCCTTCTGGCTGGCACCTGTTCAGCGCGGCCACGGGCTGGCAGCAGGTGCAACTGCGCCGCGACAGCCTCGCCTTGCCCGCCCTGGTAGTGCTGCGTTATCGCCGGCCGGGGCGGCTGTTCAGCCAGAGCCAGTGCATCGCCCCCGATGCGCTGGAACCGGTGCTGCACCGGCGCCTGCGCTTGCGGTTGAAGTTCAGTCGGCGTAGGTGGGCGGCCGTAGAATAGTGTCCAGCGCTTCGGGCAGCATGTCCGGGTAGTCCAGGGTGTAGTGCAGGCCCCGGCTTTCCTTGCGCTGCATGGCCGAGCGGATCATCAGCTCCGCTACCTGGGCAAGGTTCCTCAGCTCGATCAGGTCGCGGCTGACCTTGTAGTTGCTGTAGAACTCGTCGATTTCGTCCAGCAGCAGACGTACCCGGTGCTGGGCGCGCTGCAGGCGCTTGCTGGTGCGCACGATGCCGACGTAGTCCCACATGAACCGGCGCAGCTCGTCCCAGTTGTGCGCAATGATCACATCTTCGTCCGAATCGGTGACCTGGCTGGCATCCCAGCAGGGCAGGGCCTGGGGCATGGCCACGCTGTCGAGCCTGGCGAGGATGTCGGCTGCCGCCGAGCGGCCGTAGACGAAACATTCGAGCAGCGAGTTGCTGGCCATGCGATTGGCGCCGTGCAGGCCGGTGAAGCTGGTTTCGCCAATGGCATAGAGCCCCGGTACGTCGGTCTGGCCGTGGTCGTCGACCATCACGCCGCCACAGGTGTAGTGCGCCGCCGGTACCACCGGGATCGGCTGGGTGGTGATGTCGATACCGAAGGTGAGGCAGCGTTCGTACACGGTCGGGAAGTGGCTTTTGACGAACTCCGCAGGCTTGTGGCTGATGTCCAGGTACACGCAGTCGACGCCCAGGCGCTTCATCTCATGGTCGATGGCGCGGGCCACGATGTCGCGCGGGGCGAGTTCGGCGCGCGGGTCGAAGCGCGGCATGAAGCGCTCGCCGCTGGGCAGCTTGAGCAGGGCGCCTTCACCGCGCAGTGCTTCTGTGATCAGGAAGCTCTTGGCCTGCGGGTGGTACAGGCAGGTGGGGTGGAACTGGTTGAACTCCAGGTTCGCCACCCGGCAGCCGGCGCGCCAGGCCATGGCGATCCCGTCGCCGCAGGCGCCGTCCGGGTTGCTGGTATAGAGGTAGACCTTGGCCGCCCCGCCGGTGGCCAGCGCGGTGAAGCGGGCGCCAAAGGTGTCGACCTCGCCGCTGGCACGGTTGAGCACATAGGCCCCCAGGCAGCGCTCGCCGGCCTGGCCCAGGCGCCGTTCGGTGATCAGGTCGACCGCCACGCGCTGTTCCAGAAGCTCGATGTTCGGGCGCTGGCGGGCCTGCTCCAGCAACGTGGTGAAAATCGCCGCGCCAGTGGCGTCGGCCGCGTGGATGATGCGCCGGTGGCTGTGGCCGCCCTCGCGGGTCAGGTGGAACTCGAAGCCGCGTTCATCGACGCCGGCCTGTTCGTCACGGGTAAACGGCACGCCCTGGTCGATCAGCCACTGGATCGCCTCGCGGCTGTGCTCGACCGTATAGCGCACCGCGTCTTCATGACACAGCCCGCCGCCGGCATTGAGCGTATCCTCCACGTGGGACTGTACCGTGTCGGTGTCGTCGAGCACGGCGGCAACACCGCCCTGTGCCCAGAAGGTCGAGCCGTTGGCCAGCTCGCCTTTGCTCAGTACGGCGATGCGCAGGTGCGCCGGCAGGTTCAGGGCCAGGCTCAGGCCGGCGGCACCGCTGCCGATCACCAGAACGTCATGTTGGAATTGTTGGCTCATGTCAGGGATATCCGAGCGAGGCGACCACTAGTATAAGGACGGGGGTATCGGCACAATAGTCAGGTGTTTATGGCATTGTGAAACTATCGTGAAACGGGCTGGGTTGCCTTTATAACAGCCTCGAGGGCCTGATTTCCATGACGTGCGGTGCGACCTGATGCTTGCATGTGGGAACTTTCCTGGAACCCTGCCTATCCATAGAAGGTTGCCTGCATGCCAGGACGCGGCGGCGACGGGAGGCCTGGGGCTGATATCGGCTCTGCCTGCGTACACGAGACCAGAATATTGACGCAGCCGGCCGTGACCGTGCTGCGTTTTTCGTGCGAGCCGTTCAAGGGCCGCAGGAAACTTGCTTGGAGGGGAGAACTTTTGCGAAAAGCCCGAGTCTATGGTTGCAAGCCTGAACGATGGCCGCTGCAGCACTCCTCCAGGTCCACCGAGGAGTGTTCATGCTAACCCAGGAAGAGGATCAGCAGCTTGTCGAGCGCGTGCAGCGTGGCGACAGGCGAGCGTTTGATCTGTTGGTGCTGAAGTATCAGCACAAGATTCTCGGGTTGATCGTGCGTTTTGTGCACGACACCCATGAAGCCCAGGATGTGGCACAGGAAGCGTTCATCAAGGCTTACCGTGCGCTTGGCAATTTCCGTGGCGACAGTGCGTTTTATACCTGGCTGTACCGCATTGCGATCAACACGGCGAAAAACTATCTGGTATCCCGCGGTCGACGGCCGCCAGACAGTGATGTCAGTTCCGAGGATGCGGAATTTTACGATGGCGATCATGGCCTCAAGGATCTCGAGTCACCAGAGCGCGCGCTGTTACGAGATGAAATCGAGGGCACCGTCCACCGAACCATCCAGCAGCTGCCAGAAGATTTGCGTACGGCGTTAACTTTACGTGAATTCGATGGTCTGAGTTACGAGGACATTGCGAGCGTCATGCAGTGTCCGGTGGGTACCGTGCGCTCTCGAATTTTCCGCGCTCGGGAGGCCATAGATAAAGCCCTGCAGCCGTTGTTGCAGGAAACCTGAGACAGCGGCGACAGCCAAGAGAGGAACCGCCATGAGTCGTGAAGCTTTGCAGGAATCGCTGTCCGCGGTGATGGATAACGAAGCGGACGAACTGGAGTTGCGTCGGGTATTGAATGCCGTCGACGACAATGAAACCCGTGCCACCTGGTCGCGTTACCAGGTTGCCCGAGCAGCGATGCACAAGGAACTGCTGCTGCCAAAACTGGATATCGCCGCCGCGGTCAGTGCCGCACTGGCTGACGAAGCCACGCCGGTCAAGGTTGCCCGTGGTCCATGGCGCAGCCTGGGTCGTCTGGCTGTTGCAGCTTCGGTGACCGTTGCAGTACTGGCAGGTGTGCGCCTGTACAACCAGGACGACATCAGCGGTGCCCAACTGGCTGCCCAGCAGCCTGTGCAGCAAGGCGTGACCGTACCTCAGGTGCAAGGCCCGGCAGTACTGGCAGGCTACACCGAGAGTGCCGAACAGCCGACCGGCCCGATGGCCAATGGCGTGCTGCAAGGTCAAAGCGGCTGGCAGGACGAACGTCTGCCGGGCTACCTGCGCCAGCATGCTCAGGAAGCCGCCGTGGAAGGGACTGAAAGTGCTCTGCCTTATGCCCGTGCGGCCAGCCTGGAAAATCGCTGAGTAAGGAGGATCATGCGCGCGCCAACTCTACTACCGCTCTTGCTCGGAGGATGTCTGTCGGTGCCGGCCCTGGCCGCCAACTCCTCCACTGATGCCGCAGACTGGCTCAACCGTCTGGCCAAGGCCGAGCAGCAGCAGAGTTATCAGGGTACTTTCGTCTACGAGCGTAACGGCAGCTTTTCCACCCATGACATCTGGCATCGGGTGCAGGAGGGCAAGGTTCGTGAACGCTTGTTGCAACTCGATGGCCCAGCCCTTGAGGTTGTGCGGGTAGATGGACGTACCCAGTGCGTGAGCGGCGCCCTGGCCCGCGGAGTGGGCAATGCGGCGCAGTCTTCGCCCCGTGTACTGGACCCCTTGAAGCTGATGAACTGGTACGACCTGAGTGTGGCAGGGCGCTCCCGGGTGGCCGGTCGCGAGGTCGAGATCATCACCCTCAGGCCGCGCGATCAGCATCGTTATGCCTTCGAGCTGCACCTGGATCGACAGTCGGGTTTGCCCCTCAAGTCGTTGCTGCTCAACGACAAGGAGCAACTGCTGGAGCGCTTCCAGTTCACCCGGTTGGAGACCGACAAGGCGCCGGACGATGCCCAACTGCAGCCCAGCAGCAACTGCAAGCCGGTGGCCCAGGCCACTCAGCAGGTTGCCGAGGCCGCATCGGGATGGCGTTCCGACTGGTTGCCACCCGGCTTCGAGTTGGTCAACAGCGCGGTACGCAAGGATCCGGAGCACAAGAGCATCGTCAGCAGCCTGATGTACGATGATGGCCTGGCACGCTTCTCGGTGTTTCTGGAGCCGGTTGCAGGCAATTCGGGCATCGACGCCCGTACCCAGCTTGGCCCGACGGTCGCGGTTTCGCGCCGGCTGACCACGCCCAAGGGTGATGTGGTGGTCACCGTGGTAGGGGAGATCCCCATCGGTACGGCCGAGCGGGTCGCCTTGTCGATGCGTGCCCAAGACGCCCACGCCAGCCAATGACGAGCCACAGGTAATGCGTTGATGATCGATGGGCCGCCAAGGCGTTGACATGATTCGTAAGCCTTCGAATTTGCAAAATTCTTCAGATTTATCTATAGGTCAGTTCTTTCGGGGGCTGGCCTTTACTGCTGTTGCAGCATCAACAATGCCGATCCACCGAGCCTGGTCGCAGCCTTTCGAGGATGTTGCCGGGCTTTGTGCGTTGGCTGGTCCCTACTGCTTAACCACGCTCGTTGTGACGGGAGCCGTATGTCAATACCTCGCTTGAAATCCTATCTGTCGCTGTTCGCCGCCGTGCTCATGCTCGGGCAGGTGCTCAACGCCCAGGCCGAAGCCCTGCCTGATTTCACCACCCTGGTCGAGCAGGCCTCGCCGGCGGTGGTCAACATCAGTACCAAGCAGAAGCTGCCTGATCGCAAGTATGCTGCGGGTCAGATGCCAGACCTCGAAGGCCTGCCGCCGATGTTCCGCGAGTTCTTCGAGCGCAACATGCCGCAAGCCCCGCGCTCACCCCGTGGCGATCGTCAGCGCGAGGCCCAGTCGCTGGGTTCGGGCTTCATCATTTCGGCCGACGGCTACATCCTCACCAACAACCACGTGGTGGCCGATGCCGATGAAATCATCGTGCGCCTGTCCGACCGCAGCGAACTGCAGGCCAAGCTGGTCGGCACCGACCCGCGTACCGACGTGGCATTGCTGAAGGTCGATGGCAAGAACCTGCCCACGGTCAAGCTGGGCGACTCCGAGAAACTCAAGGTGGGCGAGTGGGTACTGGCCATCGGTTCGCCGTTCGGCTTCGATCACTCGGTGACCAAGGGTATCGTCAGCGCCAAGGGCCGCACCCTGCCCAACGACACCTACGTGCCGTTCATCCAGACCGACGTTGCGATCAACCCGGGTAACTCCGGTGGCCCGCTGTTCAACATGAATGGCGAAGTGGTCGGCATCAACTCGCAGATCTTCACCCGCTCGGGCGGCTTCATGGGCCTGTCGTTCGCTATCCCGATCGATGTTGCACTGGATGTTTCCAACCAGCTGAAAAAGGACGGCAAGGTCAGCCGTGGCTGGCTGGGCGTGGTGATCCAGGAGGTCAACAAGGACCTGGCCGAATCCTTCGGCCTGGACAAACCGGCCGGCGCGCTGGTGGCCCAGGTGCTGGAAGATGGTCCGGCAGCCAAGGGCGGCCTGCAGGTGGGCGACGTGATCCTGAGCATGAACGGTCAGCCGATCGTCATGTCGGCTGACCTGCCGCACCTGGTCGGTGGCCTGAAAGATGGCGCCAAGGCCAAGCTGGAGA
This sequence comes from Pseudomonas sp. VE 267-6A, assembly GCF_024126555.1. NCBI lineage: Bacteria > Pseudomonadati > Pseudomonadota > Gammaproteobacteria > Pseudomonadales > Pseudomonadaceae > Pseudomonas > Pseudomonas sp. VE 267-6A. Next base: position 258,455 of record NZ_JAMYBY010000007.1, on the reverse strand, counting down.
TCATCCGCAACGGCAAGCGCCAGAACCTGGACGTGACCATCGGTGCACTGCCCGATGAAGATCAGGACGTGACCACCGGTGCCAATGGCGGCGTCGAGCGCAGCAGCAACCGCCTGGGCGTATCGGTAGCCGACCTGACCGCAGAGCAGAAAAAGACTCTGGAGCTCAAGGGCGGCGTGGTCATCAAGGAAGTGCAGGATGGTCCGGCCGCGATGATCGGCCTGCGTCCCGGTGACGTCATCAGCCACTTGAACAACCAGGCCATCCTTTCGGCGAAGAACTTCACCGAAATCGCCAAGGAACTGCCGAAGAACCGTTCGGTGTCGATGCGCGTGCTGCGTCAGGGCCGTGCCAGTTTCATCACCTTCAAGCTGGCCGAGTAAGGCCTGACCGAGAAGGTCGCGGTAAGAAAAAGCCCGACGCCGATGCGTCGGGCTTTTTCATGGGCGCGCAGTCAATTGCGAAAGCGTGCCAGAAGACCGGAGAAACCCCATGCGTGCTGGCTGTTCAAGCCAATCAGTGTGGCGGCGGGCGTCATTGCGACGGCGATCATCTTTCTGTCCTTGGGGTAGTCCTGGAAGGCGATACCTTGGTTGCCAAAGGCAGTATCCAGTCGGCCATGGACTGTATAGCGGGCACGGTAGATGCGCTGACCGCCCAGGCCAAACACTACCAGCTTGCCGTCCTGGTGCAGCGCTGCGGCTTCCCATTCGTCTTCGGTGTGCGTGTTGAAGGTCAGCACCGTCGGGTTGCCGTGGTTATAGGTCGCGTCCCTCACACCTTCGGCATCGAATTGCCAAGTCATGGCGTTGGTGTCTTCGGGGCGCTCGCCGGGCAGGTTCCCCGCGACGATCAGGTGGCCATCGGGGCGTTGAATCAGCGTGTTGAAGCGGATGTTGGCGTTTCGACGCGGAGCAAGCCAGCGGAGCCAGCGCGGCAACCAGCGCAGCCAGCGCGACAGCGGGGATTCATACAGCTTGAAACCGTATCGGTCGCCAAAGGACGGGTCGGGTGTGCCGTCGTTTCTGAAGCGTGCGATGAAGCCTCGGGTCTCAGGCCCGTTGCGCAAGGTTCCGGCAACGAGAAATGTACTTTCCTGCGCAATGACATTGGCGATCTGCACCGTCCCGGAAGGGTGCGTGATCTCGATGAACTGACCGCTCGGGAAACCGGCATTGCCGGCAAGATCCAGTCGATAGACGCAAGCATGGGTAGCCAGCCAATCCGACTCCAGCGTAGCACTGGCGAGCAGGTGTCCGGCCCGCAGCTGGAGTGACGTGGAATGCAGCTTCAGATGAAGGCTGTTGTCCTGATCCAAGGCAAGGTAACCGTGGGGGGAGGCATAGCTGGTGTCCAGCGCGCCCTGCGCGTCGAAACGTGCCACCACCAGTCTGTGGGGCTTGCCGGCGCTGTTCACCCATCCCAGCATCCATATCTTCGCGTTGGCATCGACGACGATGGCTTCCGCGCCCGATTCGGCCACCGGGTCGAATGTTCCGAACACTATCCCTTTGTTGCCGAACGTCGGGTCCAGATCACCTTTATCATCGAAGCGAAGCAAGGTATAGCGGGACTGCTCGTGGTCCCCGGTCAGGCCACACACGGTGATTGTGTCATCGTGTATTGCCACATCAGTGATGAAACGATCGGTGTCCGCAATTTGCGGTAGGGAGCGCTCGCCGTTGTCACCAAAGCTCGTATCGGGGCTTCCGGGGACTGCTGGTTGAACATGTGCCATGGCCATTTCTCCGTCTGGTGCCCTATATTCGGGTCTGCGCGAGCGGCCATCTACTGACAGAAATATCAGGCACCATGAAACTGGAGGGGCGGGCGTGGCGGCTGGCCCCTTCATAAGGTACAATTCCCGGCTATTTTTCGGCGGGCGTTCGCCCCGCAGCCTTTTTGAGTGTTGACCCGTGAGTGATTTGAGTCATATCCGCAATTTCTCCATCATCGCCCACATTGACCATGGCAAGTCGACCCTGGCCGACCGTTTCATCCAGATGTGCGGTGGCCTCACCGCGCGCGAGATGGAAGCGCAGGTACTTGACTCCATGGACCTCGAGCGCGAGCGCGGGATCACCATCAAAGCCCATAGCGTTACCCTGTATTACAAGGCGAACGACGGCATCACCTACCAGCTGAACTTCATCGACACCCCCGGCCACGTCGACTTCACCTATGAAGTCAGCCGTTCGCTGGCCGCCTGCGAAGGCGCGCTGCTGGTGGTCGATGCCGGCCAGGGCGTGGAGGCCCAGTCGGTCGCCAACTGCTACACCGCCATCGAGCAGGGCCTGGAGGTCATGCCGGTACTGAACAAGATGGACCTGCCCCAGGCCGATCCGGACCGTGTCAAGGACGAGATCGAGAAGATCATCGGCATCGACGCCACCGACGCCGTGGCCTGCAGTGCCAAGAGCGGCATGGGCGTGGACGAGGTGCTCGAGCGCCTGGTGCAGACCATTCCGGCCCCTACCGGCGACATCGATGCACCGCTGCAGGCGCTGATCATCGACTCCTGGTTCGACAACTACCTGGGCGTCGTGTCCCTGGTGCGCGTGCGCCATGGCCGGGTCAAGAAGGGCGACAAGATTCTGGTCAAGTCCACCGGCAAGGTGCACCTGGTCGACAGCGTGGGCGTGTTCAACCCCAAGCACACCGCCACCGCCGACCTCAAGGCCGGCGAAGTGGGTTTCATCATCGCCAGCATCAAGGACATTCACGGTGCACCGGTCGGTGACACCCTGACCCTCAGCTCCACGCCCGACGTGGAAGTGCTGCCAGGCTTCAAACGTATCCAGCCCCAGGTATATGCCGGCCTGTTCCCGGTCAGTTCCGAAGATTTCGAAGATTTTCGTGACGCGCTGCAAAAGCTGACCCTGAACGACTCGTCGCTGCAGTACCTGCCTGAGAGCTCCGACGCACTGGGCTTCGGCTTCCGTTGCGGCTTCCTCGGCATGCTGCACATGGAGATCATCCAGGAGCGCCTGGAGCGCGAGTACGACCTGGACCTGATCACCACCGCGCCGAGCGTGATCTTCGAGGTCAAGCTCAAGACCGGTGAAACCATCTACGTCGACAACCCGTCCAAGCTGCCGGACGTGTCGTCGGTGGAAGACTTCCGCGAGCCGATCGTGGCCGCCACCATCCTCGTGCCGCAGGAGCACCTGGGCAACGTCATCACCCTGTGCATCGAGAAGCGTGGCGTACAGCGCGACATGCAGTTCCTCGGTTCCCAGGTGCAGGTGCGCTACGACCTGCCGATGAACGAAGTGGTACTGGACTTCTTCGACCGCCTCAAATCCACCAGCCGCGGCTATGCTTCGCTGGACTACCATTTCGACCGGTATCAGTCGGCCAACCTGGTCAAGCTCGATGTACTGATCAACGGCGACAAGGTCGATGCCCTGGCATTGATCGTGCACCGTGACAATGCGCACTACAAAGGCCGCGCGTTGACCGAGAAGATGAAGGAACTGATCCCGCGGCAGATGTTCGATGTGGCAATCCAGGCCGCCATTGGCGGGCAGATTGTGGCGCGTACCACTGTCAAGGCGCTCAGAAAGAACGTACTGGCCAAATGCTACGGTGGCGACGTTAGCCGTAAGCGCAAGCTGTTGGAAAAGCAGAAAGCCGGTAAGAAACGCATGAAACAGGTGGGCAACGTGGAAATTCCACAGGAAGCCTTCCTCGCCGTGCTCAGGTTGGATAGCTAGGTCCTATGTCACTAAATTTCCCGCTGTTGCTAGTCATCGCCGTTGCCGTGTGTGGACTGCTGGCCCTGATCGATCTGCTGTTCCTGGCCCCGCGCCGGCGCACGGCGATCAACACCTATCAGGGCAGCGTCAGCCAGCCCGAGATGGCGGTGGTCGAGCAGTTGAACAAGGAGCCGTTGCTGGTCGAGTACGGCAAGTCGTTCTTCCCGGTGCTGTTCATCGTGCTGGTGCTGCGCTCGTTCCTGGTCGAGCCGTTCCAGATCCCTTCGGGGTCGATGAAGCCGACCCTGGAAGTGGGCGACTTCATCCTGGTGAACAAGTTCTCCTACGGCATCCGCCTGCCGGTGATCGACAAGAAGGTCATCGAGGTCGGTGACCCGCAGCGTGGCGATGTGATGGTGTTCCGCTACCCGAGCGACCCGAACGTCAACTACATCAAGCGTGTGGTCGGCCTGCCGGGCGACCAGGTGCGCTACACCAGCGACAAGCGTCTGTTCGTCAACGGCCAGCCGATTGCCGAGCAACTGGTCGGCAGCGAGCCGGGCACCCTGGGCAGCGCCGAGCTGTACAAGGAGAAGCTGGGCGAGGCCGAGCACCTGATCCGCAAGGAGATGAGCCGCTATCGCATGCCGCCGGACCAGCAGTGGGTGGTGCCTGCCGGGCACTACTTCATGATGGGCGACAACCGCGACAACTCCAACGACAGTCGCTACTGGGATGACCCCAACATTCCCAAGGAGCTGCTGGGCATGGTTCCCGACAAGAACATCGTCGGCAAGGCCTTCGCCATCTGGATGAGCTGGCCAGAGCCCAAGCTCAGCCACTTCCCGAGCCTTTCGCGGGTTGGCCTGATCAAGTAACACCCTAACGGCGCTGTCCTTCGACAGCGCCGAATGCTTTTCTGGCATAGGCTGTACAAGGGCGTCCACAAGACGCGCCCCGGCCGGACGTCAGGCATGAACAAAACCGTCTTTCAGGATTTGCATTTGAACAACGCGTTAACCCCGTCGGCTTCGAGCCGGACAGAACTGTGTGAGCCCGGCGCCCTGGCGCCGCTGCTGAAAATCGACCACGAACAGCGCGTGGGTACACTGTGAGCGTTTCCTTGAGCCGCCTCGAGCGCCAGCTCGGCTACACCTTCAAGAACCAGGAGCTGATGCTGCTGGCCCTCACGCATCGCAGCTTTGCCGGCCGCAACAACGAACGGCTGGAGTTCCTCGGTGATGCGATCCTCAACTTCGTCGCCGGCGAGGCCCTGTTCGAGCGCTTCCCCCAGGCCCGCGAAGGCCAGCTGTCGCGCCTGCGCGCCCGCCTGGTCAAGGGTGAAACCCTGGCCGTGCTGGCCCGCGGTTTCGACCTGGGCGAGTACCTGCGCCTGGGCTCGGGCGAGCTGAAAAGCGGCGGGTTCCGGCGCGAGTCGATCCTGGCCGATGCCCTCGAGGCGCTGATCGGTGCGATCTACCTGGACTCGGACATGCACACCGCACGCGATCGCGTGCTGGCATGGCTGGCCGGTGAGTTCGAGAGCCTGACCCTGGTCGACACCAACAAGGACCCGAAAACCCGCCTGCAGGAGTTTCTGCAGTCGCGGGCCTGCGAACTGCCCCGCTACGAAGTGGTGGATATCCAGGGTGAACCCCATTGCCGGACGTTTTTCGTCGAATGCGAAGTGACCCTGTTGACTGAAAAAAGCCGAGGGCAGGGCGTGAGCCGGCGTATCGCCGAGCAGGTCGCGGCCGCCGCAGCACTGATCGCCCTGGGCGTGGAGAATGGCAATGACTGAACAGAACACTACCCGTTGCGGCTACGTCGCCATCGTCGGCCGCCCCAACGTGGGCAAGTCGACGCTGCTCAACCACATCCTCGGGCAGAAGCTCGCGATCACCTCGCGCAAGCCGCAGACCACCCGCCACAACATGCTCGGTATCAAGACCGAAGGTGATGTGCAGGCGGTGTACGTCGATACCCCCGGCATGCACAAGGGCAACGAGAAGGCGCTCAACCGCTACATGAACCGTACCGCCTCGGCGGCGTTGAAAGACGTCGACGTGGTGATCTTCGTGGTCGATCGCACCAAGTGGACCGACGAGGACCAACTGGTGCTCGAGCGCGTGCAGTACGTGCAGGGCCCGGTGATCCTGGCCATCAACAAGACCGACCGCATCGAGGACAAGGCCGAGCTGATGCCGCACCTGCAATGGCTGCAGGAGCAACTGCCCGACGCCGAGATCGTGCCGGTCTCGGCGCAGCACGGGCACAACCTCGATGCCCTCGAAGCACTGATTGCCAAGCACCTGCCGGAAAACGAGCACTTCTTCCCCGAAGACCAGATCACCGACCGCAGCAGCCGCTTCCTGGCTGCCGAACTGGTACGCGAGAAGATCATGCGCCAGCTCGGCGCCGAGCTGCCGTACCAGATCACCGTCGAGATCGAGGAATTCAAGCAGCAGGGCAACGTGCTGCATATCCATGCACTGATCCTGGTCGAGCGTGACGGCCAGAAGAAGATCATCATTGGCGACAAGGGCGAGCGCATCAAGCGCATCGGCACCGAGGCGCGCAAGGACATGGAGCTGCTGTTCGACGCCAAGGTCATGCTGAACCTGTGGGTCAAGGTCAAGGGTGGCTGGTCCGACGACGAGCGCGCCCTGCGTTCGTTGGGCTACGGCGACCTCTGATTGCCCTGGCCCGACACCGGCCGGTGTCGGGCCCACCTCTTCGTGAAGCGCTGAATCATGGACATGCCAGACGGCCAACCGGCCTTCGTGCTGCACAGCCGGGCGTACCGTGAAACCAGTGCGCTGGTCGACTTCCTTACCCCCCAGGGGCGCCTGCGCGCCGTGCTGCGTCGTGCGCGCGGCAAGGCCGGCAGCCTTGCGCGTCCGTTTGTGCCGTTGGAGGTGCAGTTCCATGGGCGCGGCGAGCTCAAGAATGTCGGTCGCATGGACAGCGCAGGCGTGGCGGTCTGGCTCAACGGCGACGCGCTGTTCAGCGGGCTGTACCTCAATGAGCTGCTGATTCGCCTGCTTCAGGCCGAAGACCCGCACCCGGTGATGTTCGAGCAGTACGCTGCCACCTTGCAGGCACTGGGCGCGGGGCGCCCGCTGGAGCCGTTGCTGCGTGCCTTCGAATGGCGCCTGCTGGACGAGCTGGGGTATGGCTTTGCGCTTGAGCACGACATCAATGGCGATCCGCTGGTGGCCGACGGCCTGTACCGCCTGCAGGTGGACGCGGGCCTGGAGCGGGTGTACCTGGTGCAGCCGGGCTTGTTCAGTGGTGCGCACCTGCTGGCCATGGCCGAGGCCGAGTGGTCGATGCCGGGCGCGCTGGGCGCGGCCAAGCGCCTGATGCGCCAGGCGCTGGCGGTGCACCTGGGTGGGCGCCCGCTGGTCAGCCGGGAACTGTTTCGCAAGCCTTGATCACGACGTATGCTGTGAGGCTCAATTTTCAGGAGAGTCTCTTCGTGACCACCAGCAACCGCATCCTCCTTGGCGTGAACATCGACCACGTGGCGACCCTGCGCCAGGCCCGTGGCACGCGATATCCGGACCCGGTCAAGGCCGCGCTGGACGCCGAAGAGGCGGGTGCCGACGGCATCACCGTGCACTTGCGCGAAGACCGTCGGCATATCCAGGACCGTGACGTGCTGGTACTGAGCGAGGTGCTGCAGACGCGCATGAACTTCGAGATGGGCGTCACCGAAGAGATGATGCAGTTTGCCGAGCGCATTCGCCCGGCGCACATCTGCCTGGTGCCCGAGACACGCCAGGAACTGACCACCGAAGGTGGCCTGGACGTGGCGGGGCAGGAGGCGCGGATCAAGGCGGCGGTGGAGCGCCTGTCGCGCCTGGGGTCGGAGGTGTCGTTGTTCATCGATGCCGACGAGCGCCAGATCGAGGCCTCGCGCCGCGTCGGCGCGCCGGCGATCGAACTGCACACCGGGCGTTACGCCGATGCGCAGACCCCCGCCGAGGTGGCCGAAGAACTCCAGCGCGTGGCCGATGGCGTGGCCTTCGGCCTGGCCGAGGGGCTGATCGTGAATGCCGGGCATGGCCTGCACTACCACAACGTCGAGCCGGTGGCGGCGATCAAGGGCATCAACGAACTGAACATCGGCCATGCACTGGTGGCCCATGCGTTGTTCGTGGGCTTCAAGGGTGCGGTCAGCGAGATGAAACAGCTGATTCTGGCAGCCAGCAACCGCTGAATGCGTCGTGACCTTCGCCGGCAAGGCCGGCTCCTACAGGCGCTGCGATTCCTGTAGGAGCCGGCCTCGCCGGCGAAACCGCCTAGCCAAATATCAGACTGAACCGCGTAGGCCCCTGCGCCGCGCTGGTCACCTCCACCTGCCCACCATGCACCTGCATGATCGACTGCACGATGGCCAGCCCCAGCCCCGTGCCGCCCTCCACCCGCGAGCGCCCGCAGCCCACCCGGTAGAACCGCTCGAACAGGTGCGGCCAGTGCACCGCCTCGATCCCCGGCCCCTCGTTGCGCACCCAGCATTGCACGCCCCGTGCGCTCTGCTCGATGCCGATTTCCACCAGGCGGCCCTCGGGGCTGTGGCGAATTGCATTGCTCAACAGGTTCGACAGCGCCCGCTGCAGCATCAGCCGGTCGCCCTGCACCGTGCCCCAGCCGCTGACCTTCAGGGTGATCGCCTTGCATTCGGCGCTCAGCGCGAACAGCTCCACCACCCGTTGCGCCTCGTCGGCCAGCGCCACCGGCTTCAACGCCAGTTGCTGACGCGGCGCGTCCACCTGGGCCAGGAACAGCATGTCGGTGATGATCCGGTTCAGGCGCGTCAGCTCCTCGATGCTGTCCTCCAGCGCCACCCGGTAATCCTCGGCCGAGCGCACCCGTGACAAGGTCACCTGGGCCCTGCCCATCAGGTTGCTGATCGGCGTGCGCAGTTCGTGCGCCAGGTCATCGGAAAACTGCGACAGACGCTGCACGCCGCCATCCAGCCGGTCGAGCATCACGTTGATGCCGCGCGCCAGGGCACTCAGTTCCTGGGGCAGCTTGTCCTCGGGCAGGCGGTGGCTCAGCTCCTGCGCCGACACCTGGGCGGCAATCCGCCGGAACCTGCGCAGCGGCAGCAGACCACGCTGCACCAGCTTCCAGGCGGCAATGCCGATCAGCAGCAACAGCAGTGGCAACGCCAGCAACGTCGACCGCAGGTAGGCCTGCAGCAGGCCGAGGTCGTCGGCCCGGTTCAGCGTCAGCAGTACCCGCACCGGGGTGCCGTCACGCAGGGTCATCAGGCGCGCGGCGGTCATCAGGCGGGCCTCGGCGCTGTCCTGCCATTCGCTGTAGCCCAGCGCTGTCCCGGCCGCGATACGCCGCAGCGGCTCGGCCTCCACTGCAGGCCCCAGGCTCAACAGGGCCGGGTGGCGTCCGGTCTGGGCGATGATGTTCAGGCTCAGATCGTCGTGGCCCATCACCAGGTCGAGCAGGGGGTGGGCGCGCGAGCCCAGGTCGCTGGCCTTCAGGTCCACCCCCAGGCTGTGCTCGATCTGCTCCATCTTGCGTGCCAGCACCTTGCGGGCGCGGTTGTCCAGTTCGTGGTCCAGCGCCAGTACCGCCAGGCTCGCCAGCAGCAGCACCAGCGCCGCGCCCATCAGGCTGACGCTCAGGCCCAGGCGCAACGACAGTCGTGCCGGTTTCATTCGCGCGCTTCCAGCACATAGCCCACGCCGCGCAGGGTGTGGATCAGCTTGTCCTCGAAGGGGTCGTCGATCTTGGCCCGCAGGCGCCGGATCGACACCTCCACCACGTTGGTGTCGCAATCGAAGTTCATGTCCCACACCAGCGAGATGATCTGCGTGCGCGACAGCACCTCGCCGCTCTGGCGCATCAGCAGGTGCAGCAGGGCGAACTCCTTGGCCGTCAGGTCGATACGCTGGTTGCGCCGGTAGGCGCGGTGGCGGCTGGGGTCCAGCTCAAGGTCGGCGACCCTGAGCGTGGCCGGCGCCAGGTTCTGCTCGCTGCGCCGCAACAGGCTGCGAATGCGTGCCAGCAGTTCGGGAAACTCGAACGGCTTGAGCAGGTAATCGTCGGCGCCCAGGTCCAGGCCCTTGACCCGATCCGAGAGCCGGCCGTGGGCGGTCAGCATCATGATACGGGTCGAGGACTCCGCCCGCAGGCGTTGCAGCACGCTCCAGCCGTCGAGCTGCGGCAGGTTGACGTCGAGGATGACCAGGTCGTAGGCGTGCTGGCGGGCCAGGTGCAGGCCGTCAATGCCGGTGGCGGCGCAGTCGACGATGTAGCCGTTCTCGCTCAGGCCCTGCTGCAGGTACTCGGCGGTACGGACTTCGTCTTCGATGATCAATAGGCGCATGGGGTACTCGCGGCGTGCAAAACGGCAATTCTCAACCCTTGAGTCACTTCAGGGTCAAGGCGTGTCGCGCATGGTAAGCCAAGCCGGTCCTGAGCGGCGCTGGATAACAGATTTGTAATCCTGGGGTCATGTTGACGATAAAGCCCGCTCCCTAAAGTGCCCGCTTCGAAATGGGCGCGGGGGATTCACGCATGACGTGCAGGCACAGGCTTCATCCACAGCGCGTGGCGCGGCTGGCGGCGCTGGCCGGGGTGCTGCTGGGGCTTTCGACAGCGCTGCAGGCGAGCGTGCTGACGCTTGATGCCGCCTTGCGCACCGCGCAGGACAACAACCCCGAGCTTGCCGCAGCGCGCTGGGGCACCGAGATCGCCCTGGGCGAACGCAACCAGGCCGGCCTGCTGCCCAACCCGGAGTTGAGCTGGGAGCAGGAAGATACCCGCCGCGGCTCGCAGACCACCACCGTCAGCCTCAGCCAGCGCCTGGAACTGGGCGGCAAGCGTGGTGCGCGGGTGGAGGTGGCCCAGCGCGAGCAGGCCCTGGCGGCGCTGGAACTGGAACGCCAGGGCAATGCCTTGCGCGCCGAGGTGCTGGCTGCGTTTCATGCCGCCGTGCAGGCTCAGGAACGGCTGCAACTGGCCGAGCAGTCGCTGCGCCTGACCGAGCGTGGCCTGCAGGTGGTGCAGGGGCGGGTGCGGGCTGGCAGCGCTTCCCCCATCGAAGCCACCCGCGCGCAGGTGCAGGTGTCCGAGATGCGCCTGGAACGAGGCCGTGCGCAGCAGGCCGTGGCCGTGGCCTATCAGCAACTGGCCAGCGTGACGGGGGCGCCGCAGGCGGGGTTCGAGCGGGTGGCAGGCATGCCGTCCGACGCCCTGACCCCAGCCGAGGGCGACACGCTGCTTGCCCGCCTCGAGCGCACGGCCGAGCTGCGCCTGGCCCGCCTGCAGATCGAGCAGCGCGAGGCTGACCTGGGGCTGGCTCGCAGCCAGCGTATCCCCGACCTCACCGTCAGCCTGGGTAGCCAGTACAGCGAGGCCGACCGCGAGCGCATCAATGTGGTCGGGGTGTCGATACCGCTGCCCTTGTTCGATCGCAACCAGGGCAATGTGCTGGCGGCGGCGCGGCGTGCCGATCAGGCCCGCGACCTGCGCAACGGCGCCGAACTGCGGGTGCGCAGCGAAGTGGTGCAGGCGCTGGCGCAGTGGCAGGTGGCAGCGGGCGAGGTACAGGCCTTCGACCGCTCGATACTGCCGGCGGCGCAGCAGGCGGTGGACGCCGCCACGCGGGGTTTCGAGCGCGGCAAGTTCAGCTTTCTCGAGGTGCTCGACGCCCAGCGCACGCTGGTGGCGGCGCGCACCCAATACCTGGCGGCGCAGGCCCAGGGCAGCGATGCGCGAGTCCGCCTGGAACGACTTTTCGGCGACCTGGCCACCGCCAGCCGCTGACCCCCGACGATTTGCCGAGGAATGTGCATGAACAGCAAAACCATCACGCTGGTGGCCGTCACCCTGACCCTGGGCGTTGGCCTGGGGGTTGTGCTGGGTCACCAGATGAATGCGCCGCAGGCCTCCCACGCGGCGCATGCCGAGGCGGGCCATGGCGATGAGGAAAAGGGCCATGGCGACGACGCCCATGGCGAGGAAGGCCATGGCGAAGAACAGCAGGAGGGCCACCTGACCCTGAGCGACGAGCAGATCCAGGTGGCCGGTATCGAGCTGGCCACCGTGGCCCCGCGCACCTTGAGCCGCAGCCTCGGCCTGCCGGGCGAGATCCGCTTCGACGAGGACCGTACCGCGCACCTGGTGCCGCGTGCGGCCGGGGTGGTGGAATCGGTGGCCGTGGTGCTCGGCCAGCAGGTCAAGGCCGGGCAACTGCTGGCGGTGATCGCCAGCCCGCAGATCTCCGAGCAGCGCAGCGAGCTGGCGGCCAGCCAGCGGCGACTGGAACTGGCGCGCGGCACCTTCGCCCGCGAGAAAGACCTGTGGCAGGAGGGCATCTCTGCCGAACAGGACTACCTGCAGGCGCGCCAGGCCCTGCAGGAAGCCGAGATCGCCGCCACCAATGCCCGGCAGAAGATCAGCGCGCTGAGTGGCAGCGTGGTGCTGGCCGGCGGCAACCGCTATGAGCTGCGTGCACCGTTTGACGGGCAGGTGGTGGAAAAGCACCTGGTGCCGGGCGAAGTGGTCAGCGAGAGCAGTGCGGCCTTCACCTTGTCCGACCTGTCGCGGGTATGGGCAACCTTTGGCGTGGCCCCGCGTGACCTGGCCAGGCTGCGCGTCGGCATGCCGGTGACGGTGCTGGCCAGTGAACTGGGCGAGCAGGCCAGCGGCACGGTCAGCCATGTGGGCAGCCTGCTCGGCGAGCAGACCCGCACCGCCACCGTGCGGGTCACCCTGGACAACCCTCGCGGCGCCTGGCGCCCCGGCCTGTTCGTGGCGGTGCGGGTGCCTACCGAACGCCTGGACGAGGCGCTGGCGGTACCGGAGGCCGCGCTGCAGACCCTCGAAGAGCAGCCCACCGTGTTCGTGCGCAGTGCAGAGGGCTTCACCGCCCAGGCGGTGACCCCGGGTGTGGTGGCCGACGGCTTCGTGCAGATCAAGGCGGGCCTGCAGGCCGGCCAGCAGGTGGCGGCACAGGGCAGCTTCATCCTCAAGTCGGAGCTGGGCAAAGCCAGCGCCGAGCATTCCCACTGAGCCCCCACGAGTACTCCTCATGTTCGAACGGATCATTCAATTTGCCATCGAGCAGCGCCTGATCGTGATGCTCGCGGTGCTGCTGATGGCCGGGCTGGGGCTGGCCAGCTACCAGAAGCTGCCGATCGATGCGGTGCCCGACATCACCAACGTGCAGGTGCAGATCAACACCTCGGCGGCGGGCTTTTCACCGCTGGAAACCGAGCAGCGCATCACTTTCGCCATCGAGACCGCCATGGCCGGCCTGCCGGGCCTGGAGCAGACCCGTTCGCTGTCGCGCTCGGGGCTGTCGCAGGTGACGGTGATCTTCGACGAGGGCACCGACCTGTTCTTCGCCCGGCAACTGGTCAACGAGCGCCTGCAACAGGCGCGCGGGCAGTTGCCCGACGGCGTCGAGGCGGCCATGGGGCCGATCTCCACCGGCCTGGGCGAGATCTTCCTGTGGACCGTGGAAGCCGCGCCGGATGCGCGCAAGGCCGACGGCAGCGAGTACACGCCCACCGACCTGCGCGAGATCCAGGACTGGATCATCAAGCCGCAGTTGCGCAACGTGCGCGGTGTGGCCGAGATCAACAGCATCGGCGGCTACGCCAAGGAGTACCAGATTGCCCCCGACCTCAGGCGCCTGGCCGCCTACAAGCTGACCCTGGGCGACCTGCTGACGGCCCTGGAGCGCAACAACGCCAACGTCGGTGCCGGCTACATCGAGCGCCGTGGCGAGCAACTGCTGATTCGTGCGCCGGGGCAACTGGCAGGCATCGACGACATTGCCAACATCGTGCTGGCCACTGTCGACGGCACCTCGATTCGCGTGCGCGATGTCGCCCAGGTGGGCATCGGCCGCGAACTGCGCAGCGGCGCGGCTACCGAAAATGGCCGTGAGGTGGTGCTGGGCACCGTGTTCATGCTGGTCGGCGAGAACAGCCGCACCGTGTCGCGGGCAGTGGCCGACAAGCTGGCGCAGATCAACCGCACGCTGCCGGCGGGTGTCAGCGCGGTCACGGTGTACGACCGCACCGACCTGGTCGACAAGGCCATCGCCACGGTGAAGAAGAACCTGGTGGAAGGTGCAATCCTGGTGATCGCGGTGCTGTTCCTGTTTCTGGGCAACATCCGCGCCGCGCTGATCACCGCCATGGTGATTCCGCTGTCGATGCTGTTCACCTTCACCGGCATGTTCGGCAACAAGGTCAGTGCCAACCTGATGAGCCTGGGTGCGTTGGACTTCGGCATCATCGTCGATGGCGCGGTGGTGATCGTGGAGAACGCGATCCGCCGCCTGGCCCACGCCCAGCAGCACCATGGCCGCCTGCTGACCCGCTCCGAGCGCCTGCACGAAGTGTTCAATGCCGCCCGCGAGGCGCGCCGCCCGCTGATCTTCGGCCAGTTGATCATCATGGTGGTGTACCTGCCGATCTTTGCCCTGAGCGGGGTGGAGGGCAAGATGTTCCACCCCATGGCCTTCACCGTGGTGATCGCCCTGCTGGGAGCGATGCTGCTCTCGGTGACCTTCGTGCCGGCGGCCATCGCGCTGTTCGTCACCGGCAAGGTCAAGGAAGAGGAAAACCTGCTGATGCGCAGCGCCAAGGCCGGCTATGCGCCGCTATTGCGCTGGGTGATGGGGCACCGTGGGCTGGCGTTTACCCTGGCCGGGGCGTCGGTGCTGCTGTGCGCGGTGCTGGCCGGGCGCATGGGCAGCGAGTTCGTGCCCAGCCTCAGCGAAGGCGATTTCGCCCTGCAGGCGCTGCGGGTGCCGGGCACCAGCCTGAGCCAGTCGGTGCAATTGCAGCAGCGCCTGGAGGAGAGTGTGGTCAGCCAGGTGCCGGAGGTGCAGCGCGTATTTGCGCGCACCGGCACCGCCGAGATCGCCGCCGACCCGATGCCGCCGAACATCTCCGACAGTTACGTGATGCTCAAGCCGCAGGCGCAGTGGCCCGACCCCGGCAAGTCGCGCGAGCAACTGATCGCCGATATCCAGCGCGCGGCGGCGCGGGTGCCGGGTAGCAACTACGAGCTGTCGCAGCCGATTCAACTGCGCTTCAACGAACTGATTTCCGGGGTGCGCAGCGATGTGGCGGTCAAGGTCTTCGGCGACGACATGACGGTGCTCAACCGCACGGCAGCACAGATTGCCGCAACCTTGCAGGCGGTGCCGGGGGCATCGGAGGTCAAGGTCGAGCAGACCTCGGGCCTGCCGGTGCTGACCATCGAGGTCGACCGCGACAAGGCTGCACGCTACGGGCTCAACGTCGGCGATGTGCAGGACACCATCGCCGTGGCCGTGGGCGGCCGCCAGGCCGGCACGCTGTACGAGGGCGACCGGCGTTTCGACATGGTGGTGCGCCTCTCGGACGACGTGCGTACCGATATCGAAGGCTTGTCGCAGCTGCTGATTCCGGTACCGGCCAGTGCGGGCAGCGACGGCGGTATCGGCTTCATCAGCCTGGCCGAGGTGGCCAGCCTGGCGCTGGTGCAGGGGCCCAACCAGGTGAGCCGCGAAGACGGCAAGCGCCTGGTGGTGGTCAGCGCCAACGTGCGTGGCCGCGATATTGGTTCGTTCGTGGCCGAGGCCGGCGAGCGCATCGATACGCAGGTGGAAGTGCCGCCTGGCTACTGGACGCGTTGGGGCGGTCAGTTCGAGCAGCTGCAATCGGCGGCCAAGCGCCTGCAGGTGGTGGTGCCGGTGGCATTGCTGCTGGTGTTCGGGTTGCTGTTCATGATGTTCAACAGCGTCAGGGACGGCCTGCTGGTGTTCACCGGCATCCCGTTCGCGCTGACCGGCGGGGTGGTGGCGCTGTGGCTGCGCGACATTCCATTGTCGATTTCGGCGGGGGTGGGCTTCATCGCCCTGTCGGGGGTGGCGGTGCTCAACGGGCTGGTGATGATCGCCTTCATCCGCAGCTTGCGCGAGCAGGGTCGGCCGCTGCGCGTGGCCATCGACGAAGGTGCGCTGACGCGTCTGCGGCCGGTGCTGATGACCGCGTTGGTGGCGTCGCTGGGGTTCATTCCGATGGCCCTGGCCACTGGCACCGGTGCCGAGGTGCAGCGCCCACTGGCCACCGTGGTGATCGGCGGCATCCTCTCGTCCACCGCGTTGACCCTGCTGGTGCTGCCGGCCCTGTACCACTGGGCGCACCGCAAGGAGGAGGAGCACAATCTTGCAGCACTGTAATGTGCGGCTCACCTTGGCGTTAGCTTGGGCTGCTTATGATCGGTTCGAATCCAATCATGAGGGAAGGTCGATGAACCTGAGCAAGTACGCACTGATCGCCGCGTTGCTGCTGGGCAGCAGCGCGGCAATGGCCGAAGGCGGCGCCGAGCGCACCAAGGCGTTCTGGGCCGAGTTTCGCAAGAGCCAGGAGCGGGTGCATGGGGAGGGCAGGAAGGAGGTAGCGCAGAAGAAGGAGCAGGTGCAGCAGCAGGTGGTGAAGGACTGACGCACGCCGTGTTCGCAAGGGCCTCTGCGCCGGCAAGGCCGGCTCCTGCAGGCGAAGGGGCCCCCTTCTGATTACTTGCGCGCCACCAGCACCGCCCGCCTGGGTGCCGGCAGGCCTTCGACGGTTCGGGTCGGGTCGGTAGGGTCGAGGAAGTCGCTCAGCGACTGGTAGCGCATCCAGTCGGTGCTGCGTTGTTCCTCGACGCTGGTCACGCTCACATCCACGCTGCGCACATCGCTGAAGCCGGCGCGACGCAACCAGCGCTCCAGTGCCGGCACCGAGGGCAGGAACCATACATTGCGCATCTGCGCATAGCGGTCTTCAGGCACCAGCACCTGATGCTCGTCACCCTCGACCACCAGGGTTTCCAACACCAGTTCGCCCCCCTTGACCAGGCAGTCCTTGAGCGCCAGCAAATGCTCGATCGGCGAGCGGCGGTGGTAGAACACCCCCATCGAGAACACCGTGTCGAAACCTTCCAGGTTGGCCGGCAGGTCTTCCAGGGCGAACGGCAAGTGCCAGGCGGGAAGGTCCGGCAGGTAACGCTGCACGGCCTGGAACTGGCAGAAGAACAACCAGTTGGGGTCCACGCCGATCACGCTGTCGGCGCCGGCGCCGAGCATGCGCCATTGGTAGTAGCCGTTGCCACAGCCCACATCCAGCACGCGTTTGCCGCGCAGGTCCAGGTGCGGCGCGACCCGTGACCACTTCCAGTCCGAACGCCATTCGGTGTCCACGTGCACGCCGAACAGGTCGAACGGGCCCTTGCGCCAGGGCGACAGGCCCATCAGCGCGGTGCGCACCTGTGCGCGGGTGGCGTCGTCGCAGTCGCTGTCCAGGCGCAGGCCGTGCAGCAGGTCGACCTGGCTGGGCTCCAGGGCCGGCAGCGCATCCAGTGCGCTTTGCCAGCGCTCCAGGTCGCCATGGCCCTTTTCCAGCTTGGCATCGAGTTGCGCCTGCAGGCCTTGGGCCCAGTGCGCCAATGGGGTGCCCGCCATGCGGCGGACCAGGGGAGTCAGATCGATCATGGCAGGGCAATCAGCGAGGCGAAGTTCAGGCACTGGAACCACGGCACCACCTGCGAGAAACCGGCTGCCAGCAGGCGCTGACGGTGTTCCTCGAGGCTGTCGGGTTTCATCACGTTTTCGATGGCACTGCGCTTCTGGGCAATTTCCAGTTCGCTGTAGCCGTTGGCGCGTTTGAAGGCCACGTGCAGATCGGTAAGCAGGGCCTGTTGCTGCGGGTCGGCAAAGCGCAGCTTCTCCGACAGGATCAGTGCGCCGCCAGGCACCAGGCACTGGCGAATGCGGCCAAGCAGGGCCAGGCGTGCCTGCGGCTCGATGAACTGCAGGGTGAAGTTCAGCGCCACCACCGACGCCGGCTGCAGGTCCAGCGCGGTGATGTCGGCCTCGATCACCTGCACCGGCAGCAACTCCTGGTGCATCGCGTCCTGGTGGCTGAGGTATTCGCGGCAGCGCTCGACCATGGCCGGGGAGTTGTCTACCGCCAGCACCTTGCAGCCCTCGCTGCGTACATGTCGGCGCATCGCCTGGGTCACCGCACCGAGCGAGCTGCCCAGGTCGTACAGCAGGGTATCGGGCTGGGCGAACTGGGCAGCCAGCACGCCGATGTTCTCGACGATCGTCGGGTAGCCGGGCACCGAGCGCTTGATCATGTCGGGGAAAACCCGCACGACATCTTCGTTGAAGGTGAAATCGGGGACCTGCGCCAGCGGGGTGGCGAACAGGCGATCGGGCTCTTTGCTCACGGGCAATCCAGGCGTTCGGCGGTAAAGGGCCGGCATTTTAGCCAATGTTGCAACAGGATGCATGGCCGACTGACCGGCGCGGCTGGCCGCTGCATTCCAATGCCGGCTTCGAGGAAAGCCTGCCGGCTATTTGTCTTGCCGGCGGGTCCTTAGAGTGAAGTGGCTTGACCCTATTGGCTCACTCACAAGGAATGTGAAATGAAACTCGAACCTGGCGCGCGCTCGTACGATACCGGTGAACTGGAAAAGGAAGCGGCCCTGCTGCCCAGAAACCTGATCGAAGGCATGAACCAGCGTGATGGCGAAAACGAGGGAGGGCTGACGCTTTCCCGCGAACATATCGTCACGCTCAATCAGTATGTGAAGTATGTCACCGGCCTGCCGACCGAAACCGCGTCGCTGGTGCCCTGGCTTGGCTACACCGACATCAAGGAGCCGGTACTGTCGGTCAGTGCCATGCGCACGACCTTTCTCAACCTGCACAAGCATGCCCGCGCCTGGGGCACGCTGTCCGACGAGTGCAAGAAGCTGTCCGCCGAGCTGGGGGTGTGTGCCCGTGGCATCAACACCACCGGCGAGGGGGTGATGCAGGAATGCGAGAAGACCAAGGCCCTTGGCGGGCGGCGTGATACGTGGGAGTCCGTGCAGTTCGCAGCGCCGGTTGCGTTGAGCTTCGGCGACCGGGAGATCGTCTCGTCGCTGGTGGACTACATGGAGGTGCTCAAGGATGAAGTCGAGCATTTTCACGCGCGCGTAAGCAGCGTGCGCAGCCACACCGAAACCTTTCGCGACACCGCGCGTTTCGAGCTGATGAACGAGGTCGCCCTCAAGACCGACGCCATCGAGCGTCACCAGGCCAGCGGTGCCACCCAGGCTCTGCGCGATGAGCTGGCGGCGCTCGACAAGGAAATCGACAACCTCAACAAGCAGTACGACGAGTACGTCAAGGCGGCCCTGGCCGGGCTGGCGGCCGGCCCGCTGGGGGCGGTCATCTCAGGCTCGATCTACGGCTCCAAGGCCGAAAAGGTGCGCAAGACCCGCAACCGGGTGCAGAAGGAACGCAAGGCTGTGGGGGCGCGCCTGACGGCGGCGGTCAACCTGGAGGGACGCCTGCAGGTACTCACGACCCATATGGATGAACTGGCCACCCGCCTGCAGGAGGTGGTGACCGCTTCCTCGCACCTGCAGACGGCCTGGCAGACCATCGGCACCTACATCGAAGCGTCCATCGAAAAGCTCGAAAAGATGAACGACAGCCGGCAGCTGGGCATTTTCATCATCCATTTCAGAAACTTTCTCTCGCAGTGGGCGTTTATCGAAGCCTGCTCCATCACCATGAGCCGGGTCTTCGACGACACGCTGTGGGCCCAATAAGGAGCTACCCATGAGCAACATTCTTCAATTTCCGCTGGGCTGGGATGATCCGCAGTTCGACAGGGTCCTGCGTGCCGGTGCCGCCTACCTGAAGGCCGCCCAGGACAGCCGCTATGCCTTCCTGCCACTGTTGCACGAGCGTGTGGAGCGCAATGCACGCTGTCTTGACGACAACCTCCAGCAACTGATGCGCCATGCCGATCGCATCATCGTCGCGATCAAGAGCAATGACCTGGGCGGCCTCGAAAAGGACATCGACCCGAACGATGATCCCGAGGACATTGCGCAGTATCTGGAGGTGGCACAGGACGCCATCGGCGAGATTGCCGTCAAGCTCAACGATCAGTTGGGGCAGTTGCGCACGGCCACGGCTCAGATCACGGCCATCCCGGTCTATGACTCCAGTGCCGACAAGGCTCGCTATCAGGGCGAGCTCGACAGGCTGGCGGCCAATCGCAAGGCCTGCGAAGACGACCTGGCCGTGCGGCGCGAGGCCCTGGCCAGTCTTGACGAGGCGATCAAGGTACTTGAGGCGGCCAAGGTGGAATCCACCTTCGGCGGCCTGTTGCCGACCACCGAGCAGCTCAAGGCGGCGGCGGATGTCATCGCCACGGGCGGACTGTCGGTCGAGGCAGTGCAAGGCGCGCTGAAGAAAATTGGCGAAATCATCGGTGCGGCAATGGAAGGCATGCGCTATGCAACGATGCTCGAGCAGCGCCGAGGGATGCAGAAGCAGCACGATGAACTGCAACTGCAACTGACCGCGATGGCACGGGACAAGACGCGCCTCCAGGCCCAGTGCCAGCACCTTGAGGCTTATGCCGAGCTGATCACGTCACGCGAGCAATGGCTGGCCGGCATCAGGCGCATCGCCGTGCAACTGAAACCGGTGTGGGATCGGCTCATCGCCTGCAGCATCGACGATGTGCAGGCGTTGAGAGCGGTCAGCGAGCTGGTCGAGGCGTTGAAAGCCTACAAGAAAAAGATCAAGGCCGAGTATGTTGCCGGCCTTTGAGTGAAGGGCGCAAGGCGCTGCAGGCTGTGCTGGCCAGCAGCGCCTTGCGGCTTCTGGATTGCTCTGGTGATGACCCACAATGAACAACATTATTCAAAGACTGAGGCATCCACTGCCTCAGGATGAGCTGGATACCCAGATAGCCCTGATTCCGCTGCAGTTGGTGCAGGATCTGGAGGAGGAGGGGCGGATCGACCTGACGTTCACCCGCGAACACGTTGCCGTGCTGGATGCCTACATGGACCATGTGATGGCGATACCGACCCGACGGGAGGCCTTTCTGCAGTGGTTGGGATACTACCGTCACCCGGACCCCGAGCTCGACTTCTACCCGATGCAGGTGTTGTTCCATCGCATCAATCTCCACGCCGACTCATGGGGGCGGTTGAAGCAGAAAAGCATTCAGTTGCCCATCGCGCTGATCAACTGCGCAAGCTCCATCAGCCTGTCAGGCGAGCGTGCGCTGCTGGCCTGTGAACGTACCAAGGCGTTGGGCGGGCGCAGGGAGGCTTGGCAAGGCGTGCAGTTCGAGGTGCCCGTGCAACTGGATGCACCAGACCGAACCCTTGTGCTGGAGATGGCACGGTGGGTGGCCAACCTCAAGAACTCGGCGGGCGTCTTCCAGTTCCAGGTCGGTGAAGTACGCAAGGAGACCGACAGGTTTCGTGATGACGCCCGGTTCGAATTGAGGCCGGCACTGGGGCGCAAGATCGAGCGCCTGGTGGCATCCGGCACAAAGGAAGGGAACCTGGGGCTACTGGCGCAGCGCATGCGAAATCTGGTGGTACGCCTGGAAGACGTCACCACTGCTGCGTCGCACCTGCAGACCGCCTGGCAGTTCATCGAGACCTATCTGGACGCCTCGATCGGCAAGTTGCACAGCATGCAGGACAGTCAGCAACTGGCCAGATTCGTCATTCACTTCAAGAATTTCCTGGCGCAGTGGTCATTCATCGAAGAGTGCGCCAGGCGTCTTCAGAAACGCCTCGAGTAAATGCTCCGCGGCGCAGCCTCAGCGTACCTGGATGTCGCAGTCGAAGCTCATCGCCGGCTTGACCTCCGGTGCCCAGGGTTGCTGATACACCAGCAGCAGGTGGCCGCTGCCGCTGGCGCTGGCCTTGAAGCGCCACAGCGATCGGCCGGCACTGCCCACCAGGCCGGTGTCTTCGGGGTTGCTGTAGACCTCGGGGCCCAGCGCCGCAAGTACGCCGTTGGCCGGATTCTGCAGCAGCCAGCGATAACCGGTACTGGGGTTGCTGGGCAACGCCAGGGTGATGGCCTGGCCGACATCGAGCGTGACCGGGCACTGGCTCTGTTTTTCCACCAGCAGCGGCTGTGGAGGTGTGGGCTGGCTGGCACAGCTGGCCAGGAGTATCAGGCTCGAACTCAGTAACACACGGGATGCGGTCATCATGACTCCTGGCTCGGGGAGGGTCCGGGCAGCCGATAATAGGGAAAGTGTGCTGCCTTGGGAAGATTCTCACGCTTCGCTGCCGGGTGCCCGCGCGGGCTGCCTGCAGCCCGCGCTGTTTCTGTTACCGCTGTTTCAGAACAGCACCTTGGCCACGTCGCTGAAGCGCCTGGCGAAATGCACCTGCAGGCCGGCCTTCAGGTAGCCGGGCAGTTCTTCGAAGTCGCCGCGGTTGGCCTCCGGCAGGATCAGCTCGTGGATCTTCTGCCGGCGCGCCGCAATCACCTTCTCGCGTACCCCGCCAATCGGCAGTACCTGCCCGGTCAGGGTCAGCTCGCCGGTCATGGCCACGCCTTTCTTCGGTGCCTGGTCGCGTGCCAGGGACAGCAGGGCGCTGGCCATGGTCACCCCGGCACTCGGGCCGTCCTTGGGCGTGGCCCCTTCGGGCACGTGCAGGTGAATGAACGACTCGTTGAAGTAGCCCACCTCACCACCGTACTGCTTGAGGTTGGCGCTGACGTAGCTGTAGGCGATCTCGGCGGATTCCTTCATCACCTCGCCCAGCTGGCCGGTGAGCTTGAAGCCGCGGTTGAGGGTGTGAATGCGGGTCGCCTCGATCGGCAGCGTGGCGCCGCCCATGCTGGTCCAGGCCAGGCCGGTGATCACGCCCTTGCCCGACAGCACCTGCTCGCTGCGAAACACCGGCATGCCGAGTGAAGCTTCGAGGTCCTTGGGGCCGATCTTTATCACTGCATCGGGTGTGTCGATCAACTGCACCACGGCCTTGCGCACCAGCTTGCCCAGTTGTTTTTCCAGCTGGCGCACCCCGGCTTCACGGGCATAGCCTTCGATAACCGTGCGCAATGCGCTGTCGCTGATACCCAGGCTGGCCTTGGCCACGCCGGCCTTGGCCAGTTGCTTGGGCCACAGGTGACGCTTGGCGATGGCGACCTTTTCCTCGGTGATATAACCGGACAGGCGGATCACCTCCATGCGGTCGAGCAGCGGCCCGGGGATGGCATCGAGGGTGTTGGCGGTGCACACGAACAGCACCTTGGACAGGTCCAGGCGCAGGTCCAGGTAATGGTCGAGGAAGTCGACGTTCTGTTCCGGGTCCAGGGTTTCGAGCAGGGCCGAGGCCGGGTCGCCCTGGTAGCTCTGGCCCATCTTGTCGATCTCGTCGAGCATGATCACCGGGTTCATCACCTCGACGTCCTTGAGCGCCTGCACCAGCTTGCCTGGCTGGGCACCGATGTAGGTGCGCCGGTGGCCCTTGATCTCGGCTTCGTCGCGCATGCCGCCGACGCTGAAGCGGTAGAACGGCCGCCCCAGTGACTCGGCGATGGACTTGCCGATGCTGGTCTTGCCCACGCCCGGCGGGCCTACCAGCAGCACGATCGAACCGCTGATCTCGCCCTTGTAGGCGCCCACGGCAAGGAACTCGATGATGCGGTCCTTGATGTCATCCAGGCCGGCGTGGTGCTGGTCGAGCACCTTGCGTGCATGCCTGAGGTCGAGCTTGTCCTTGCCGTACACGCCCCAGGGCAGGGCGGTGGCCCATTCCAGGTAGTTGCGGGTGACGGCGTACTCGGGCGAGCCGGTCTCCAGGATCGACAGCTTGCCCATTTCTTCGTCGATGCGCTTTTGCGCCGCAGCGGGCAGGGTCTTGCCTGCCAGGCGCTGCTGGAACTGCTCCAGGTCGGCGCTGCGGTCGTCCTTGGTCAGGCCCAGCTCCTGCTGGATGACCTTGAGCTGTTCCTTGAGGAAGAACTCGCGCTGGTGCTCGCCGATCTGGCGGTTCACCTCGGCAGAGATCTCGTTCTGCAGGCGTGCCACCTCGACTTCCTTGCGCAGCATCGGCAGCACCTTTTCCATGCGCTTGAGCATGGGCACGCAGTCGAGCACTTCCTGCAGCTGGTTGCCGGTGGCGGAGGTCAGGGCGGCGGCAAAGTCGGTGAGCGGCGAAGGGTCGTTGGGGCTGAAGCGGTTGAGGTAGTTTTTCAGCTCTTCGCTGTACAGCGGATTGAGCGGCAGCAGCTCCTTGATCGCGTTGATCAGGGCCATGCCGTAGGCCTTGACCTCGTCGGTCGGCTGGCTGGGCTGGTGCGGGTATTCGACTTCCACCAGGTAGGGCGGGCGGTGGTGCTTGAGCCAGGTGCGGATCCGCACGCGGGTCAGGCCCTGGGCGACGAACTGCAGCTTGCCGTTCTCGCGGCTGGCGTGGTGCACCTTGACCAGGGTGCCGTACAGCGGCAGGGCCGAGGTATCGAAGTGGCGATGGTCTTCGGGCGGGGTGTCCATGAAGAACAGCGCCAGGTTGTGATGCGGGGTCTTGGCCACCAGGTCCAGGGTCTCGGCCCAGGGTTCTTCGTTGACGATCACCGGCAGTACCTGCGCGGGGAAGAACGGGCGGTTGTGGATCGGGATCACGTAGACCTTGTCCGGCAGTTGCTGGCCGGGGATGGCGAGGGTGCGACCGGTGTGGTCGGAGGCGTCGAGATGCTCGACTTCAGCGTCTTGGTCGGGATGTTCGGGGAGATCCTGCTGGTCGCTCATGGGGCACCTGCGTGAATGACTATGGTGCTTAGATGGGGCGGGAGGGGGGAGGTTTCAATGGGCGGACAGGTATGTGCAGTGCCGGGCGGCCCCTTCAGCGACAAGGCCGGCGCCTGCAGGGCCATGCTGTCACATGGTCCTGCAGGCGCCGGCCTTGCCGGCGAAGGGCTGCACGGCAGCCCAGGTTCAGCGGTCGATCACTGCGCCAGTTTGTAGGCGATCACGTAATCGCCCATCTTGGTGCCCAGCGAACCGTGCCCGCCAGCCATCACCAGCACGTACTGCTGGCCATCCTTGCCGGTGTAGGTCATCGGCGTGGCCTGGCCGCCAGCCGGCAGGCGCGATTTCCACAGCTCCTTGCCGGTGTTCACGTCATACGCACGCAGGTACTGGTCCAGGGTGCCGCTCAAAAAGCCCAGGCCGCCGGCCGTCACCATCGAGCCGCCCATGCTCGGTACACCCACCGGCAGGCCGATCGGAATCGGCGAGCTGTCGCGGCTGGTGCCGTTCTTGTGCTTCCACACCACCTTGTTGGTGGTCAGGTCGATACCGGCCACATAGCCCCAGGCCGGGGCCTGGCACGGTACGCCCAGGGGCGACATGAACGGGTGCATGATCACCGCGTAAGGTGCGCCGGTGTTGGGCTGCACGCCGCTGGTCTCGCTTTCGCGCTTGCTGCCCTCGGCCACTTCGGCACGCGGCACCATCTTCGACACGAAGGCCATGTAGTTGGGGCTGGTGAACAGCAGCTGACGCACGGGGTCGACCGACACGCCGCCCCAGTTGAACACGCCCACGTTGCCCGGGTAGATCAGGCTGCCCTGCTCCGACGGCGGGGTGTACTGGCCCTCGTAGCGCAGTTCGCGGAACTGGATACGGCACAGCATCTGATCGAACGGGCTGGCGCCCCACATGGCCGCCTCGGTCAGGTCCGGGCCCAGCAGGTTCAGGTCCGAGCGGGCCTGGGTCGGTGCGGTGTGGTCGCCCTTGACCGCGCCCTGGGGCGCCGGGATCTCGCGGATCGGCACGATGGCACTGCCGTCACGACGGTCGAGCACGTACAGGCTGCCCTGCTTGGTCGGGGCGATCAGTGCAGGTTTGACGCCGTCGGCGGTCTTCAGGTCGAGCAGGGTCGGCTGGCTGCCGACGTCCATGTCCCACAGGTCGTGGTGGGTGAACTGGTAGTTCCAGCGTACCTTGCCGGTGGCCAGGTCCAGGGCGACGATGCCGGCACTGAACTTCTCGGCACCTGGGGTGCGGTCGGCGCCCCACTGGTCAGGGGTCTGGTTGCCCAGTGGCAGGTACACCATGCCCAGCTTCTCGTCGACGCTGGCCAGCGACCACATGTTGGCCGAGTTGCGGCTGTAGGTCTTGCCCGGTGCCAGCGGCGCGGTCTCGTCCGGGTTGTCGCTGTCCCAGTTCCAGACCAGACGACCGTCATGCACGTCGTAGGCACGGATCACGCCCGAGGGCTCGTTGGTGGACTCGTTGTCGGTGACGTGGCCACCGATGATCACCAGCTCGCGAGTGATCGCGGCAGGCGAGGTGGAGTAGTAGCCACCGGCGGTGAACGGGCCGATGCCCTGGGTCAGGTCGACCACGCCCTGGTTGCCGAAGCCTTCGCAGACCTTGCCGGTGTCGGCGTTGATCGCGATCAGGCGCGCATCGGCGGTGGGCAGGTACAGGCGACGCGGGCAGCTGCGCACCACGGCCTGGCCGGCTTCGGAGATTTTCGGCGCAGGGGCGCCGTCCATGTTCACGTAGTTGTTTTCGTCGTAGTACGACACGCCACGGCAGGTCATGTGGGCAAAGCCCTTGAAGCCCACCGGGCTCTTGATCTGCGGGTCGAAGCGCCAGATCTCGGCACCGGTATCCGGGTCCAGGGCCAGCACCTTGCTGTGCGCGGTGCAGGCATACAGCTTGCCATTGACCTTGAGCGGGGTGTTCTCGTTGGTCAGCTCGACCGGGTCATCGCTGGTCGGCAGGTCGCCGGTGCGAATGCGCCAGGCCTCTTCGAGCTTGTGCACGTTGTTCGGGGTGATCTGGCGCAGCGGCGAGTAGCGGTCACCGAATTCGGTGCGCCCGTAGGCCTGCCAGTCGCCATCGGGCATGGCCGGCGCGGTGCTGCTCAGCTCGGTGCTGTCGCGGCCCAGCTCGCCCTTGATTTCACCCGGGAAGGTGAACTGGCTCGCCACTGCGGTGGCGCCCGACAGCACCACCGCCAGGCTCAGCAGCCCGGTGTTGAGCTTGCCGGGCTGGCCCAGCAGCGGGCGGCGTGCCCACGGCAGCAGCAACACCACGCCCAGGGCGAACCACAGCGACAGGCGCGGTACCAGTTGCCACCAGTCCAGGCCGACCTCCCACAATGCCCACAGGGTGCTACCCAGCAGCACCAGGCCGTACAGGCCCAGCGCGGTGCGGCGCAGTGCCAGCAGCAGCACGCCCGACAGGGCAAAGCCGATACCAGCGATCAGGTAATACAGCGAGCCGCCGAGCTGGCTCAGCTTGATACCGCCGGCCAGCAGCGCCAGCCCCATCAGCAACAGCAGCACGCCGAGCAGTCTCGGCAGCCAGCGGGTTCTACTCAAGGCACCATCAGTGCTCATCGTGTGTTCTCCATCAAGGTGAAAAGGTTCGAGCCGCAGGGCCCGTTCAGAAGCTGCTCTGGATCTTGAGGCCGCCGATCAGCGCGTCGTCCACGTGCCCGACCCCGCCCGGGTGGCGGATGTACTGCAGGTTCGGGCGCACGGTCAGCCACTGGGCCAGGTGGATGCCGTAATACAGCTCGGCGCTGTACTCGGTGTCCTGGACGGGCAGGAAGGCGGGGTTGTCGTAGTCGAAGAGGGCATTGGCGCGGTTGCGGGCCTCGGCGTTCCTGCGATAGGCCGGGTTGACGTGCACGCGAGCGAGGGCGAAGCCGATGTCGTCCTTGGCGCGGGCGTCGAACAGCCCTTTGTAAACCACACCTGCCTGAACATAGTTGTCGATGGCATTGGTCTTCTTGT
The DNA here is from genome assembly GCF_024126555.1 of Pseudomonas sp. VE 267-6A. Taxonomy (NCBI): domain Bacteria; kingdom Pseudomonadati; phylum Pseudomonadota; class Gammaproteobacteria; order Pseudomonadales; family Pseudomonadaceae; genus Pseudomonas; species Pseudomonas sp. VE 267-6A. The sequence goes on along the minus strand of NZ_JAMYBY010000007.1, from coordinate 231,143 downwards.
CGTGCAGCGTGGCATTGGCAAAAACGCTCAGGCCACGTGAGTGATCGCTGGCCAACGACGTCACCTGCTGCTGTGCCCCCAGCCAGAACCCGTGCTTGCTCGAGCTGCTGCGATAGTCCTGGCCACTGAGGGCTGCCGGTTGGCCGTTGCCGTCCTTGTAAACATCTTGTGCCTTGGCACTACTGTAGTAGTAACCGGCGCGATATTCCCCTTTGAGGCCGTCGATGGCCGGCGTCCACACCAGTTCCACCGGCAGTACCGCGCCCTGGGTGCCGCTGCCGCTGAGCTTGAAGCCGTTCTGGCGCTCGAGGTTGGAGGGGTTCTGTTCGTAGGCACCGACCTGGGCGTAGAGTTCCGGCGTAAGGTGGTACTTGACGCGCAGGGCCCACTGGCTCACCGGCCAGTTGTACCAGATGCTGCCGGCCCAGTTGCCCACCTGCGAGCCGCAGAAGGCCAGGTTCTGGAAGTCGCAGGGGAAGCTGTTGAAGTCCTCGCCCTGGCCGAAGCGCCCGACCTTCACGTCGAGGTCGCCGTCCAGGTACGTCTGCTTGAACCACATCTGGGTCAGCCGCCAGGTCTGGCCACGGCCCCAGACTTCCTGGGCCGAGGTGAAGCCGCCCACCCGCGGATCGTTGATGCGATCGTTGCTGATGTTGTTGCCGTGGCGCTCGGTCACGGTCAACTGGAATTCGGCGCCCTGCCAGCCGAGGATCTTCTGCAGGTCCAGGTGGCTGCCCAGGCTGAACTGGTCGCTGTAGCGGGCTGTGTTGCTGTGGTCGTGGCCACCGTGCAGGTTGCTGCCCATCTCCCCGGTGTAGCCCAGGGTGAAGTCGTAGCCGCGCTCGGCCAGCGCCGAGCGTGTGCCGCCCCAGTCGCCGAGCATCCAGGGCGAGTCGCCGTCCAAGAGGGGGGCGGCCTGCAGGCTGCAGGCCAGGGTGCTGGCGGCCAGGCCTACCAGCAAGGTCGCGGCGGCGGGGGGCAGATGATGGAACTGATGCATGAGATAGCGCTGTCTTTTGATTGTTGGAAGAACGGCAAATTGCCCGAGATGCAGGCATCGTCGAGGGCAAGGCAGTATCAGGAATAGGTGAAGCGGTTCAGCTTGAGGCGGGGAGGATATAGGCGAACGTGCCGGAAAAAAAGCCGGATCAGCAAGAGTGACCGTTGCCGGATGGGTAACAATCCGGCAACGGTGTGGGTTCAGAAGGTGGTTCGCAGGCCTACCTGGACGCTGCGACCCGGCGCTGGGGCGATGTCGCGCAGGATCGAACTGGCATAGCGTACGGTCTGGTCGGTGAGGTTTTCGCCGCGCACGAAGGCCAGCCATTCACTCTGGCCGATCTCGAAGCGATAGCCCACGCTGGCCCCCAGGGTGGTGTAGCCGTCGGTGCTGGTTTCATTGGCCGGCTTGCGATGCTGGCTGCTGGCATGCTGCACGTCGACCCGTGCCTGCCAGCGTTCAAGGTTCCAGGTCAGGCCGCTGTTCAGGCGCAGCGGGGCAATGCGTGGCAGGTCTTCGCCGGTATCCAGGTTCTTGGCGCGGGTGTAGTCGCCAGACAGTTCCAGGGCGAAGCTGCCGTAGGCGTTTTCCAGCAGTTGCCAGCGGTCCTGGGCTTCGATGCCGTAGAAGCGGGCGCGCACGCCGTGATAGAGGTATTCGGGCACGTCGCCATGCTCGTGATCATGGTCGTGATCGTGATCGTCATCCCCGTGATCGTGATCATGCCCTTCGCGCAGGTTGCCGCTGGCCAGCAGGCCGATGTAGTTGCGGAAATGGCTGTAGAACACGCCCACGCTGCCCTTGTGCGTGCCGTTGTCGAAGCGCAGGGCCAGGTCGCTGGAGATCGCCTTCTCCTTCGAAAGCCCCGGGTCGCCCACCTCGTAGGTGCCGGTGGCGACGTGAGCGCCATTGGCATACAGCTCGTAGAAGGTCGGTGCACGTTCGGTGTAGCCCAGGCTGGCGGCCAGCGACCACACCGGGGTCAACTGGTACACCGCACCCGAGGACAGGCTGGCGGCGGTGAAGCTGCTGGCGCTGTCGGCCTGGGCGAAACGTTCGCTGCCCTGGCTGTCGGGGTCGACCCGGGTGTGCTCCAGGCGTGCGCCCAGGCTCAGGTCGAGGCGGTCGGTGGCCTTCCACTGTTCGAGCACGAACAGCGCCAGGCTGTCGGTATCGGTCTGCGGCACGAAGGCTTCTTCGCCCAACGCCGAGAACTCGTTGCGGGTGACCTGGGCGCCGATCACGCCTTCCACCGGCCCCAGCGGCTGGTGCCGAGCCTCGACGCGGGCCTCGTAGCCCTTGTTCTTGAAGGTGGTATGCACCTCGCCGCCTTCCAGCTCCTGATGCTTGTAGTCGGTGTAGCCGGCGTCGAACTTGAGCGAGCTGAACGGGCCGTCGAGGTCGCGCAGTTCGGAGGCAAAGGCGTAGTGGTCCTGTTCCATGGCCAGACGCACGCCGGGCTCGGCCACCGAACCGTAGTTGGCATCGTAGCGGCTGTAGGACAGGCCCGCGTAACCGTGTTCCCAGTTGTACGAACCGCCGACGGCACCACCGTCCTGGCGCCCGTCGCTGTTTTCCAGGCGATGCTTGCCGCCGGGTTCGTCGGCATCGCGCACCTTCGAACTGCGGGCGTAGCCGGGGATGCGCAAATCGTTGAACTGGCGGCTGTTGGCGTCCAGGTGCAGGGCGAAGCGGCCATCGCCGGCTTCCAGCTTGCCCGCACTGCTGCGGGTGGTGTCGGCGCCCCCGTAGCGCAGCTCGCCGGCACCATGAATGCCTTGCACCGGCGCGTCGGGGATGCGGTTGTCGAAGGTGTTGACCACCCCGCCGATGGCATTGCCACCGTAGAGCAGGGCGGCCGGGCCGCGCACGATCTCGACGCGCTCGACGTTCACCGGGTCCAGTGGCACGGCGTGGTCGTACGACAGCGAAGAGGCATCCAGTGCACCCACGCCGTTGCGCAGGATACGGATCCGGTCGCCGTCCAGGCCGCGGATCACCGGGCGGCTGGCGCCCGGGCCGAACCAGGTGGAGGCGACGCCGGGCTGGGTGTTCAGGGTTTCGCCCAGGCTGCCCTTTTGCTGCAGGGTCAATGTGTCGCCTTCGAGCACGCTGCTGGGGGCTGCCAGCGGGGTGCCCAACGGGTTGGCGGTGATGACCTGGGGTTGCAGTTCAACCGCGTGGCTGGGCAGCGAGGCCAGCCACAGTGCGGCGGCAAGGGGGGAGAGGTGGAGCGGCAGGTGACGCATGGTGGGGTCCTTGGCAGTTATCGTTTTGGTTACAATATAACATTACCGTAAAACAATAAATGCCAAGGTGCTGTCCAGAGCCTTCGTGGTCACTAGAATCACCTCAGGTGCCCTTGATCGAGAAAGGCCGCACCAGGTGCTGACGCGCCGCCGCACCTGGGCTAAGGTGCGCACCTTCGTTTGGCTGGAGCACAGGCATGACTGCCGCTGACAACAACCCGCTGCATGGCGTGACACTGGAACAGATCCTCACCGCGCTGGTGGCGCACTACCAATGGGAAGGGCTGGCGCAGCGCATCGATATCCGCTGCTTCAAGAGTGACCCGAGCATCAAGTCGAGCCTGACCTTCCTGCGCAAGACGCCCTGGGCGCGGGAAAAGGTCGAGCGCCTGTACCTGAAGCTGCAACGCGGTCGCTGAGCCGATGCCGGTGGCTGACCGTCGCATGGGCATCGGCCTGCTGGCGGGCCTTGGCTGGGCGGCGTTGACCATCCAGCTGTATCTGGTGCTGCTGGCGCGCTGGCAGGATCAGGCCAGCCTGCTGGGCGGGCTGGTGAATCTGTTCGGTTATTTCACGGTGTTGAGCAATACCCTGGTGGCCACGGTGCTGACCCAGGCGGCCTTTGGCCGTGAATCGGCGGCGCGGCGCTGGTGGCTGTCGCCCTGGGTGAGTTCCGGGGTGGCGGTGAGCATCGTGTTCGTGGCGCTGGCCTACAGCCTGTTGCTGCGTCACCTGTGGCAACCGCAGGGCTGGCAGTGGCTGGCCGATGAGCTGCTGCACGACGTGATGCCGGCGGCCTATGCGCTGTACTGGTGGTGGTGCGTGCCCAAGGGGCAGTTGCGTTTCACCCACCTGCTGGGCTGGCTGGTGTACCCGCTGGGGTACTTTGCGTATGTGCTGGCGCGCGGTCACGGTATCGGTTTCTATCCGTACCCGTTCGTCGATGTGGCGAGCCTGGGCTATGCGCAGGTGCTGCTCAATGCGCTGGCCATGCTGGGGGGCTTCATTCTGGTCGGCGTGCTGCTGATCGTCCTCGACCGCTGGCAGGGCAGGCGCCTGGCACGGGCCCAGGCGCAACCCTGAAGGTCGACGCTTATTCCTCGTCGTTGGGGTCCAGTCGCCAGTAGGCGGCCGCCTTGAGGTACGTCTCGTTCACGCCTTTCTCTTCCAGCAGCAGGCTCTTGGCCTTGCGCGTCAGCGCCTTTTCCAGGGCAACCCAGGCATACAGCGTGCCCGACGGCAGGCTCAGGTCGCGCAACACCTGCAGCACGTCCTGCTGGTGGCGCCGTACCCAGATCACCTCGACCTGCGCCGCGCTGGGCAGTGGCTGGCGTTCCTGGTCGTCCTCGATTTCGATCACCGCCAGCACCTTGCGTCCGGCTGGCAACTCTTCGAGCCGGCGGCCGATGGCCGGGATGGCGGTTTCATCGCCCACCAGCAGGTAGCTGTCGAAGATGTCCGGCACCACCAGCGAGGCGCGTGGCCCGGCGATATGCAGGTAATGGCCGGGTTCGGCCTGGGCCGCCCAGGTGGAGGCGGGGCCGTCGCCGTGCAGCACGAAGTCCAGGTCCAGCTCGCCGGCGGCCAGGTCGATGCGCCGCGGGGTGTACTCGCGCATGGTCGGTCGCACGTCGGTGGCGCCGGGGTTGTCCAGGGCCACCTGTTCTTCGGGGGAGCAGGCGAACATGAGTTTGACGTGGTCGTCGCTGCCGACGCTGAGAAAGCCCTGCAGCTCGGCGCCGCCGAGGGTGATGCGGCGCATGCGCGGGGTCAGCTCGGTCACGCGCAGTACCTCGAGGCGGCGGCGCTTGATCTCGTGGTTGACGCGATGGATCGAAAGGTTGGGGCTGTCCGTCATTCGGAAGTCTCCTGGGTGGGGGTTGCCGGGCCGGCAACGATGGCTTTTGCGGTGTCGTTGAGCAGGGTGCGTACCCGCTCGATCTCTGCGGGGTTCCAGCGCCCGGCGTGGATCTGCAGGGCATGGCGCAGGTTGTGGACGGCTTCGTGGATTTCCGGCGGACGGTCGTGCACGCGCATCGAGCGCTTGCTCACCTCGATGCGCGTGCGCACGCCGTCCAGAGCGATGGCCTGGTCGACCAGCGATTGGCGCCCGGCGTCGGTGACGCTGTAGAGCTTCTTGCTGCCGTGGACTTCGCCGCTGATCAGCTCGCTCTCTTCGAGGAAGGTCAGGGTCGGGTAGATCACGCCGGGGCTGGGGCTGTAGCCGCCGTCGAACTCGGCCTCGATCTGGCGGATCAGGTCGTAGCCGTGGCCGGGCTTTTCCGAAAGCATGGCCAGCAGCAGCAACTTGAGATCGCCGGGGGCGAACACGCGGGGGCCACGGTCGCCGCGTTCACGGCCGTGCCGGCGCTCGAAGCCGTCATGGCGCTCGCCGCTGTCGCGGTGGGGTGGGTGATGGTCACGCATGGACTGTCTCCTGTCTGCGTTGCGATGTATCTAAAGATATTACTCAAGATATATCTTAACGCAAGACATGGAGATGATTATTTTTCGCATTTGGCAGTGATCTGTTTCACCGGCAAGGCCGGCTCCTGCACGCAAGCGTGTGGTTGCTGCAGGCGGGCGAATGGCGTCAGGGCTTCGAAAGGTCTTGCGTTGCCACCAGCGGCGGCGTGCACAACGTGTTGCCCCCCGGCTGCAGGTATGGCAGCAGTATCGGCGCCATGCCCTTGAGCACCTGCACCGGCAACGCCGAGGTGAACTTGAATGCCTCGGCCGCGCGCCCCGGCACGAACGCCGTCAAGGTGCCGAAATGGTTGTCGCCCAGAAAGAACACGAACGTCGCGGTGCGGTTCAACGAACGCGAACCGATCAGCCGCCCGCCAGCACCGAAGCTCTCGATGCGGTTGTCCCCGGTGCCGGTCTTGCCGCCCATGGTCAGCAGGGTGCCATCGGGCAGCTTGAAGCTCCCCGACACCCGTCGTGCCGTACCGGCGTCCACCACCTGCGACATGGCCCCGCGCAGGGCCCGCGCCACTTCCACCGACAGCACCCGCTGGCCCCGGTCCGGGTCACCGGCCAGGCGCAGTTCATAGGGCGTGTCGGCGGCGAAGTGCAGGGTGTCGATACGCAGCACCGGCAGGCGCACGCCGTCGTTCTGGATGATGCCCACCAGCTCGGCCAGCGCCGCCGGGCGGTCGCCCGAGCTGCCGATGGCGGTGGCCAGCGATGGCACCAGGTGATCGAACGGGTAGCCAACGCGCTTCCAGCGCTGGTGAATGTCGAGGAACGCCTCGATCTCGACCATGGTACGGATACGGCTGTCACGGGCGCCCTTGTGCCGGCTCTTGAACAGCCAGCTGTAGACTTCCTGGCGTTCGAAATGGCTGGCCAGCACCGCGTCCTGGAAGCTTGCGGTGGGGTTCTTCAGCAGGTAGCCCAGCAGCCACAGGTCCAGCGGGTGCACCCGGGCGATGTAGCCCTGGTCGGGCAGGTCGTAGGTGCCCGGGCCGTAGGCGGCATACAGGCCTTCCAGACGCTGGTCGGTCAGTTGGTCCTTTTTCAGCGGTGGCCGCTTGGCCGCCCCTGGCTCGGCCTTCATGTGCGCGCGCACGAAGGCGTTGAAGGTGGCCTGGTCGGCCTCGGGGAACAGGTAGCGGTGCACGGCGGCCAGGCGGATCGGCGTGACCCGCAGGCTGTCGAGAAAGGTGTCCAGGCGTTCCTGGGAGGTCTTGCGCTGGTACTTCTTCCAGAACCGGCGCATGAAGTCGGTGCCCTCGCGGTCGGCGAAGCGGGCAAGGTACTCCTGGCGCCGCGGCTCGGCATCGTCCTTGAGCAACTTGCCGCTGTTGCCCGGTGCCGAATAGGTGCTGTAGCGCACCAGGTCGCGCATCAGGCGAATGAAGGGCAGGTTGATCGACTCGCGCAGGGCATCCTTGAGGGTCGGCATGCGGCCGTTGTCCTCGCGGCGAAAGTTGTTGAACACATGCATGCCGCCGCCGGTGAAAAAGGCTTCGCCGGGGCTGGCCGAATACTTGCGCTCCAGCGCCGCGTCGAGCATCGCGGTGATGTTGCGGTCCTTGTTGCGGGCCAGGTAATCCAGGGCCCAGCGGCTGATGAAGTCGGTGTCGGCCACCTCCACCTTGCTCAATTGGGCCGGGGTCATGTCGACGTACTTGTCGTGTAGCTCGGCGATGATTTCCAGGTACTGGGTCAGCACCCGCAACTTGGCGGTGGAGCCCAGCTCAAGCTTGCTGCCCTCGTTGATGTCGAACGGCTGGTCGGTGCTGTCGGTCTGTACCCGTACCCGCGAGCCGTCGGCGGTGCGTTCCAGCAGTGTGAAGCTGTAGCGCACCTGGGTGGTGCTGGTGGGGGTCAGCAGGCGTTCGCCAATCAGCCCCATCTGCGCCGCAAAGGCCGGGTCGGCGAGGCTCTTGAGGTACTCGCTGACCTGCCCCTGCAGGTCGGCCTGCAGCGTGCTGGTGGCCGACAGGTCGAGGCGGTCCAGGTCGTACAGCGGGCGCCCCAGCGCCGACGACAAGCGGCTGCGGGCCACGCTGATGCCCTTGTTGGTGACGATGGGCACGATGGTCGGCTGCGCCACCCAGTCGCGAAACACCACCTTGCTTGCCAGCGCGGCATCGGCCAGCGGGCGGTCGATGATGTTGTTGGCGGCCAGCAGGCGCACGTGGCTGTCGGTGAGGGTGGCCAGTTCGTTGCGACCCTTGGACAGAAAGTGCGACGGGCGACGCTGGGCGATCATCAGCGACAGCACCTGGCGCAGCGCCAGGCCACGTGCGGCCAGGCTGGCCGGGTCGCTGTCGGTACTGGCCAGGGTCTTGTTGACCTCGGCAAAGTCGGCGCCGTACCACACCCGCAGGCCCTCGGCCATGCCGTGCACTTCGCCGTGGCCGGGCACCGCCGACAGCGGCACGCTGTTGAGGTAGTCGCGCACGATGCGCTGGCGTGCGCCCAGGGTCTGCGGCCCGTCCTGGTAGGCGCGCACGCTGGCCGAAATCATCTGGCGCAGTTTCTCGCTGCCCGACACCGTGAGGCCATCGGGGGAGTGGCGGTATTTTTCCAGCTGCGTGGCCAGCGTGCTGCCGCCGGCCGACTGGCCGGGCAGGGCCAGGTGCTTGGCGACCTGACTGTAGGCGGCCATGGCGAAGCGCGGCCAGTCCACCGCCGGGTTGCTGCGCGGATCGGCGGGGTCGAGCAGGTCGCGGTTCTCGATGAACAGCAGGCTGTGCACGATCACCGGCGGGATCGAGGCGAAATCCGGGTAAAGGTGCTGCGGGTAATGGAACTGGTACAGCGCGTCGCCCTTGCAGTCGGTGATCGACAGGCCGGCCTGGATCTTCTCGGCATAGGGCACGAAGAACCCGTGCTGCACATAGTTCATCAGCGCCGGCGAAAAACGCGCCTGCTCGACGATCACGTAATCGCGCTTGAACAGCCGCGGCAGAAACTCGCCCAGCGCGCTGTAGCCCAGGCGCTTGTCGAACGGGCCTTCGCCCGGGTAGATGACGGCATCGCTGGGGCCCTTGTGCATCGAATAGCTCAGGGTGGCGGCGAACTGGCTGAACTCGCGCGCCTGCAGGCGCGAGGTGTGCATTTCACGGGCGATCGCCAGGCCCAGCAGTACCAGGGCCCCCAGCACCAGCAGGCCGAACAGCCACCAGCCATAGCGCCGGCGGGGACGTTTGGGCAATGCGGGAGTATCCGGTTGTTCTGCGGCAGCCTGCGTCTTGTCTGGTTCCGTTTGCCACTGTGCGCCCATAGTGTTCAGCCCGGCTGCGTATGTTCGTCTCGCTTGCCTGAAGCTTAGACGCTGGTCGCAATTGATGAAAAATTTGTGGGTTGCCAGCGGCAGGTTCGCCAATCACGGCGCGAACATGCGCCTTTGGTGCAAGGTTGTGTTGCCCCGTTTTGGTGCTATGTTAGCCGCCCGGTTGACACCCGCACGACCAAGCGCGGGAAATGCCACTCCGAATAAGCGGTAATTGCCGAGAGTTCTCGCCAAATATCGGGGTTTATATAGTGAAAAGCCCTGTAGCGGCCTTCCTATACTGCTCGCCCCTTTCGCTCGGCCGGTGCTCCGCGCCCCGGTCGACGTGCTTGCCCACAAGGTGAGCCCGGCGCGGCGAAACAGCAGCCTATCGGCGCTGTACAGCCTGCACGAAGGGTTATATCCAATAACAAAATGAGGTTGTATTCCTATGCCAGTCGGCAACCACCCTTCTCATGGTGAGACCGCCCAGGGCGGCCCACTCAAGCGGGAACTCGGCGAACGTCACATTCGCCTGATGGCGCTGGGCGCCTGTATCGGTGTCGGGCTGTTCCTCGGTTCGGCCAAGGCCATCGAAATGGCCGGGCCGGCGATCATGCTGTCCTACATCATCGGCGGCCTGGCGATCCTGGTGATCATGCGCGCGCTGGGCGAGATGGCCGTGCACAACCCGGTGGCCGGGTCCTTCAGCCGCTACGCACAAGACTACCTGGGCCCGCTGGCGGGCTTTCTGACCGGCTGGAACTACTGGTTCCTGTGGCTGGTGACCTGTGTCGCCGAGATCACCGCGGTGGCCATCTACATGGGCATCTGGTTCCCGGACGTACCGCGCTGGATCTGGGCGCTGGCGGCGCTGGGCAGCATGGGCGCGATCAACCTGGTGGCGGTGAAGGCCTTCGGCGAGTTCGAGTTCTGGTTCGCCCTGATCAAGATCGTGACCATCATCGCCATGGTGCTGGGCGGCATCGGCGTGATCGCCTTCGGCTTCGGCAACGACGGTGTGGCGCTGGGCATCTCCAACCTGTGGAGTCACGGCGGCTTCATGCCCAACGGCGTGACCGGCGTGCTGATGTCGCTGCAGATGGTGATGTTCGCCTACCTGGGCGTGGAGATGATCGGCCTTACCGCCGGTGAAGCGCGCAACCCGCAAAAGACCATCCCGCAGGCCATCGGCTCGGTGTTCTGGCGCATCCTGCTGTTCTACGTCGGCGCGCTGTTCGTGATCCTGTCGCTGTACCCGTGGAACGAGATCGGCAGCCAGGGCAGCCCGTTCGTGATGACCTTCGAGCGCCTGGGCATCAAGACCGCAGCCGGCATCATCAACTTCGTGGTGATCACCGCGGCGCTGTCGTCGTGCAACGGCGGTATCTTCAGTACCGGGCGCATGCTCTACAGCCTGGCGCAGAACGGCCAGGCCCCGGCCAGCTTTGCGCGCACCTCGCGCAACGGCGTGCCGCGCAATGCACTGCTGCTGTCGATCGGCGCGCTGCTGCTGGGCGTGCTGGCCAACTACCTGGTACCTGAAAAGGTCTTCGTGTGGGTGACCTCGATCGCCACCTTCGGCGCGATCTGGACCTGGGTGATGATCCTGCTGGCGCAACTGCGCTTTCGCGCCGGGCTGAGCCAGGCCGAACGGGCCGCGCTCAAGTACCGCATGTGGCTGTGGCCGCTGAGTTCCTACCTGGCCCTGGCGTTCCTGATCCTGGTGGTCGGCCTGATGGCCTACTTCGAGGAAACCCGCGTGGCGCTGTTCATCGGCCCGGCGTTCCTGGTAATGCTGACGGTGCTGTACCACGTGTTCAAGCTGGCGCCCAAGGGCGACAGTGAAGCAGTGGCGGCATCCAGCGCATCCTGATGTACACAACCCCGGCCCAGGCCGGGGTTTTTGTGTGGCTGTACTGCCCCTTCGCCGGCAATGCCGGCTCCTGCAGGTGAGGAGTCGGCGACGCCGTTACGCCGCTTCGGCGTTGGGCTCGAAACTGTCTGCCCGCGCCATCTGCCACATCCGCGAGTAGAACTCGCCGTTCACCTCGCCGGTAAGCAGTTCACCCGGCTTGAGGAACACGTGCAGCTGCGAGAACAGCTTGATCTCGGTGGCCGACATGCGCCGCACCAGGTGCTTGGCCTCCAGCTGCGAGGGGTGATCCAGCCCGGCGGCGGCCAGCATCTCGGCCAGCGCCTTGAGCGTGTTGCGGTGGAAGCTGAACACCCGCTGCGCCTTGTCCGGCACCACCAGCGCCCGCTGGCGCAGGCCGTCCTGGGTGGCCACGCCGGTCGGGCACTTGTTGGTATGGCAGCTTTGCGACTGGATGCAGCCGATGGCGAACATGAAGCCGCGCGCCGAGTTGGCCCAGTCGGCACCGATGGCCAGCACGCTGGCGATATCGAACGCACTGACGATCTTGCCGCTGGCGCCCAGCTTGATCTTGTCGCGCAGGTTCAGCCCCACCAGGGTGTTGTGCACGAACAGCAGCCCTTCGCGCAGCGGCACGCCGATGTGGTCGGTGAACTCCACCGGCGCGGCGCCGGTGCCGCCTTCCTTGCCGTCGACCACGATGAAGTCGGGCAGGATGCCGGTCTCGAGCATGGCCTTGGCAATGCCCATGAACTCCCACGGGTGGCCCAGGCAGAACTTGAAGCCGACCGGCTTGCCGCCGGACAGCTCGCGCAGCTGGGCAATGAACTGCATCAGCTCGATGGGGGTGGAGAACGCGCTGTGGCGCGACGGCGAGATGCAGTCTTCGCCCATCATGATGCCGCGGGTGTCGGCGATTTCCTGGGTCACCTTGTGCTTGGGCAGGATGCCGCCGTGGCCGGGCTTGGCGCCCTGGCTCATCTTGATTTCGATCATGCGCACCTGCGGGCTGCTGGCCTGCTGCGCGAAGCGCTCGGGGTCGAAGCGACCGTCCGAGGTGCGGCAGCCGAAGTAGCCGCTGCCCAGTTCCCAGGTCAGGTCGCCGCCATGTTCGCGGTGGTAGGGGCTGATGCTGCCCTCGCCGGTGTCATGTGCGAAGTTGCCGAGCTTGGCGCCCTGGTTGAGGGCGCGAATGGCGTTGGCGCTGAGCGAGCCGAAGCTCATGGCCGAGATGTTGAACACCGAGGCCGAATAGGGCTGGGTGCACTGCGGGCCGCCGACGATCACCCGAAAGCTCTCGGGGTCGCTGAGCGGTGCCGGGCGCATGGAGTGGCCGATGAACTCGAAGCCCGACTGGTAGACGTCGATCAGGGTGCCGAACGGCTTGTCGGCGGTTTCGTTCTTGGCCCGCGAGTACACCAGCGAGCGCTGGGCGCGGGAGAAGGGCAGCGCATCGCTGTCGGATTCGAGCAGGTACTGGCGGATTTCCGGGCGGATGCCCTCCACCAGGTAGCGGATATTGCCCAGGATCGGGTAGTTGCGCCGCACCGCATGGCGGCTCTGCAGCAGGTCGAACAGGCCCAGCAGGCTGAGCAGGCCGGTGACCAGGGTGAAGGGCCACAGCCAGTCGTGGTGCAGGAACGGCAGGCTGGCGAGGGTGAACACGACACACGCGGCGAAGAAGGCATAACGGCTGAGGAGGGAGAGGCTCATGCGGGTTCCTTTTGCAGGCAATCCAAGACCTTATATCGAATGGGGGATTGGATGCCAGTGAACCCATCAAGACAGCGTTGCGGCCTTCGCCGGCAATGCCGGCTCCTGCACACACCGCAAAGCTTCGGGATCAGTGATGGACATCGCGCACCACCCGCTCACGCAGCGCCGCATCCTCCTGCACCCAGTACTGCGCCTTGCCCGCCACCCGCGCCGCTACCGCCACGCCGTCGCGGTACACCACCCGGTTGCCGCTCACCGCTGCCACCTTGCTGCCGGGCAGCAAGGTGCCCACCAGGTTCAGCGGGTCGCTGGCACTCACCGCCACCAGGCTGCCATCCAGCGGGCGCCTGCGTACTTCGCGCAATACGCCGATGGCCTCGGGCAAGGCGAACTGTTCGCCGGCCAGCCCGCTGATGAAGCGACCGCCACGGATCTCGCCACGCGCCTCCAGGCGGTGCAACGTGCGCAGCAGGTCCCGCCAGCTCGGCAGCCAGTCGGCCTCGCGTTCGAGCAGCCGCCAGCACACCACGCCATAGCGGCGCAGCAAGGTCAGGGCCACCTGTTCCAGGGCGTCCTCGGCCGGCGTGCCGGCGCGGCGCAGCAATGCCCAGCGCCCGGCGTCCTCCATGCCGCCACTGAATGCCCCGCGACCACGCCGATGGCTGCGTGCCTGGCGCTTGCTGGCCGGGGTGATCAGTGCACGCAGGCCGGCAAAGCTGTCGGCACTGATCTGCCCGGCCGCCACCAGTTCCTGCAGGGCTGTCTCCAGCTCGCTGGGCAACAGGCGTGCCTCGTCGCGCAGTTCATCGAAAAACAGTGCGCCGTGCTCGCTGAGCGCGGCCAGTACACGTTGCGCGCGGGGCGACGGTGCCGGGGCGTCGTCGGTGGCGGCCAGTGCTCGCCACAACCCCAGCCGCGCCCGTGGTAGCAGCACGACAGGGGTGCTGCGCAGGGTACTGGCCGCAGCCTTGCCCGAAGGGGCCAGGCGAGCCCACACGAACTTGCCGGCCCGGCAGGCATCGTCCAGCCACTGCCCGCTGTAGTCGCGCAGCCGGCTCGGCAGCAGGTCGCTTTCCCAGGCCGAGGCCGCTGCGGCGAAGCCTTCCAGTTGGGTCAGCGCCTCGCCCAGCGCCGCCGGGCCCTCCAGCCGGGTGCCGGGCGAAAGGTGCTGCCAGTCGAACAGAAAGCGCATGAAATCCTGCAGGCTGACCGGCTCGATTTCGCGGCGCAGGCGCTTGAGCGTGTAGCGGTGGATGCGCGCCAGCAGGTGGCGTTCGCACCATTGTTCAGGGGTGTGGCCCGGGCTGAAGTGCCCGCGCATCACATAGCCCTCGGCTTCCAGGCGCAGCATTGCCTGCTCGACCTGTGAGGGGCTCAGGCACAGCGGCGCGCCGATCTCGCTGCTGGTCAGCGGGCCGAAGCCGCTCAGGCGCGCGCGCAGCAGTTCTACGGCAGCACTGTCGGCATCGATGGGCTGATCGAACCCGGGCAATGGGGTGGGCGCCGCTTGCGGGTACAGCGCCAGCAGCCACGGCAGGCGTTCGCGGGCCAGCCACAGGCCGCCACCCTGCGGCAACTTCAGGTGGCAGGCGCGTGCGCCGGCGGCCAGTTGCTGCAGCCATGCCAGCCAGCCCGGGTTGGCCTGCACCTCGGCATCGCACACGGCCGCCAGGCTCATCAGTGCCTCGTGCATTTCGTCAGCGCCGCCTGGCAACGGCCAGGCCTCGGCACGCACTGCGGCAATCGCCTGCGGATCCAGTGCGCCCAGGTCGTCGGCACTTTGCGGGTCGCTCCAGCGCCGGTTGAGCACGGCCTGGGTGCGCCGCTCTTCCAGCGGTGCGTCATCGAGAAAGGCGTATGGACGTGCATTCAGGATCGCCGCCGCCAGGGGCGAAGGCGCCGGCAGGTCGCGGCAGATCAGGCGGATGCGCTTGTCTTCGATGCGCCGCAGCAGGTTCACCCAGCCCTCGCAATCCATCGCCTCGTGCAGGCAGTCGTCGAGGGTCTGCTCCACCAGCGGGTGGTCGGGAATCTCGCGCTCGCCGACGATGTTTTCCAGGCACGCCAGCTGGTCGGGGAACACGGCAGCGGTGAGGTCTTCGCTTTTCATGCGCTGGATCTGCGGGGCGACCTTGCGCCCGCCGGCATAGCGCGGCAGTGCCAGCGACACCCCGGCGTTCCAGCGCCAGCGCACGCCGAACAGCGGCGCATCGAGCACGGCCTGGGTCAGCAGGTGCTCGGCACTGGCGCTGGAAATGTAGCGCCACACCTCTTCCAGGGCAAAACTGTGGCCGGCCGACAGCGACAGGATCAGCGCATCCTCGCTGGCTGCCGCCTGCAACTCGAAATTGAAGGTGCGACAGAAGCGTTTGCGCAGTGCCAGCCCCCAGGCGCGGTTGATGCGGCTGCCGAAGGGAGAGTGGATGATCAGCTGGGTACCGCCGGACTCATCGAAAAAGCGCTCCATGATCAGCGTGTCCTGCGAGGGCAGGGCGCCGAGGGCCTGGCGGGTGCGGGCCAGGTAGTCGAGCAGTTGCTCGGCGCTGTCCGCGTTCAGCCCGAGCGTGGCGTGCAGCCAGGTCAGCAGCGGTTGCAGCTGGCCGCCGCTGGTATCCAGGCGCTGGTCGATTTCGGCTTGCAGGCGTGCCACAGCGAAGGACAGCTCGTCGCTGCGCCCCGGCGCCTCGCCCAGCCAGAAGGGGATGGTCGGCGGTTGCCCGTGGGCATCCTCTACTCGTACCTTGCCGGCCTCCACCCGCAGGATGCGGTACGACGCGTTGCCCAGCTGGAAGATGTCGCCGGCGATGCTCTCCACCGCGAAGTCTTCGTTCACGCTGCCGATGTTCAAGGCCTGGGGTTCGAGCAGCACGCGGTAGTCGGCGTTGTCCGGTATCGCCCCGCCACTGGTCAGGGCGGCCAGCTGGCTGCCGCGCCTTCCACGCAACTGGGCACTGACCGCATCGCGGTGCAGGTACGCGCCGCGCACGCCCTGGCGCCCGCTGTAGCCTTCGGCGAGCATGCGCAGCAGGGCCTGGTAATGCACCTGGTCGAGATTGGCGTAGGGCATCGCACGGGTGAGGCACGCAAACAGCGCCTGTTCGTCCCAGGGCTGGCAACTGACCTCGGCGACGATCTGCTGGGCCAGCACGTCCAGCGGTGCGTTGGGGATATGCAGCTCGTCCAGCTCGCCACGGCGCACGCAGTCGAGCAGGGCCACGCACTCGATCAGCTCGTCGCGGGTGGTGGCGAACACACGACCCTTGGGGGTGCCGTCCACCTGGTGGCCGGAGCGGCCAACCCTCTGCAGCAGCGCGGCAATCGAGCCAGGCGAGCCGATCTGGCACACCAGGTCGACCTCGCCGATGTCGATGCCCAGCTCCAGCGAGGCGGTGGCCACCAGCACCTGCAGCTCGCCGCGCTTGAGACGCTGCTCGGCGTCGAGGCGAAATTCCTTGGCCAGGCTGCCATGGTGCGCGGCCACCGCCTCGCGTCCCAGGCGCTCGCTCAGGTGGCGCGCCAGGCGCTCGGCCAGGCGCCGGGTGTTGACGAACACCAGGGTGGTGCGATGCTCGCGGGCCAGTTGCGCGAGGCGATCGTAGACCAGCTCCCACACATCGTTGGCCATCACCGCGCCCAGTGGCGCGCGCGGTACCTCGATGGCCAGGTCGCGCTGGCGCGCATGGCCGATATCCACCAGGGCGCAGGGGCGCTGATGGCCCACCAGGTACTGCGCCACCCGCTCGATCGGACGCTGGGTGGCCGACAGGCCGATGCGCCGCAGCGGGCGCTGGCATAGCGCCTGCAGGCGTTCCAGGCTCAACGCCAGGTGGCTGCCGCGCTTGTTGCCGGCCACGGCGTGGATCTCGTCGACGATTACCGTGTGCACCGAGGCCAGGCCCTGGCGCCCGGACGTCGAGCCGAGCAGCACGTACAGCGACTCGGGGGTGGTCACCAGGATATGCGGGGGCTGGCGGCGCATGGCCGCGCGTTCCTTCTGCGGGGTATCGCCGCTGCGCACTGCGGTGCGCAGGGTAGGGGTGGGCAGCCCGAGGGCGGCCAGTTCGGCGCTGATACCGGCCAGGGGGGCCTGCAGGTTGAGCTGGATGTCGTTGGACAGCGCCTTGAGCGGCGAGACGTACACCACCAGCGTCTGTTCGGGCAGCTCGCCGCCGGCGTGCAGGGCCTGGGTGAAGAGTTCGTCGAGGACCGCGAGGAACGCGGTGAGGGTCTTGCCGGAGCCGGTGGGGGCCGCCACCAGCATCGATTGTCCGCTGCGGATCAGCGGCCACGCCTGGGCCTGGGCGGCGGTCACCGTGGCGAAACGGTGCTGGAACCAGGCACGGACGGCGGGGTGGAAGCCGTCGAGTACCGGGTGATTGCGGGCGGGCAGGTTCATCAGCTGTTTATGCGGCCGTTGCGCCCTGGTTGCAAGGGGCTTTCGTCAGGCTGCGGCGGCCGCTTCGCCGGCAAGGCCGGCTCCTACAGGGAATGCGCCGAACCTGTGGGAGCCGGCTTTGCCGGCGAAGCGCTCAGCAAGATTGAAAGCCCTGCGCCAGCATGTGATCCTAGCGCGCCTTCCCCGCCACGAGCCGCCTACCATGAGCAAAACCATCCGTATCGCCGCTGCCCTGTTGCTCGATGCTCAGGGCCGTACCCTGTTGGTACGCAAGCGCGGCACCCTGGCCTTCATGCAGCCTGGCGGCAAGATCGAACCCCACGAGCAACCCGTCGATGCCCTGGCCCGCGAGCTGTTCGAAGAGCTGGGCCTGCGCATCGACCCGCAGCAGGCGCAGTACCTGGGCCAGTTCAGCGCACCGGCGGCCAACGAGCCGGGTTTCGAAGTGCAGGCCGAGCTGTTTCAGTTGCACACCGACCTGACGCTTGAACCCGCAGCGGAAATCGAGGAAGCCTGCTGGGTCGACGCCCACCAGGTGGATCACCTCGAACTGGCGCCGCTGACCCGCGACCTGATCCTGCCGCTGCACCTGCAACGGGCCGCGCAATGATCCCGCTGCACGAATGGCTGCTGTTCAGCGGCGCCGCGCTGCTGATGGTACTGACCCCCGGGCCGAACATGATCTACCTGATCTCGCGCTCGATCTGCCAGGGCCGCATGGCCGGCGTGACGTCGCTGATCGGTGTGGTGGGCGGGTTTCTGGTGCACATGACGGCCGCAGCTGTGGGCCTCACCGCGTTGTTCATGGCCGTGCCGCTGGGTTACGACCTGCTGCGCTGGGCCGGTGCCGGCTACCTGCTGTGGATGGCCTGGCAGGCGGTCAAGCCGGGTGCGCGCTCGCCGTTCGAGCCCCGTGAGCTGGCCCCTGATTCACCGGCGCGGCTGGTGACGATGGGGTTTCTGACCAGCGTGCTGAACCCCAAGGTGGCGGTGTTCTACCTGTCGGTGCTGCCGCAGTTCATTTCGCCCGAGCACGGCTCGGTGCTGGCGCAGAGCCTGACCCTGGGCCTGACCCAGATCGGCGTGAGCTTCACCGTGAACCTGCTGATCGCACTGTTCGCCGCCGGCCTGTCGGCCTGGTTCGCGCGCTACCCGCTGTGGCTGATGTTGCAGCGCTACGTGATGGGCTTTGTGCTGGCGGCCCTTGCGCTGCGCCTGGTGCAGGAACAACGCAAACTGGCTTGATGCTTGCCGCTTGAACCTTCAGCGCACTGCACTGACCCCATCCAGGGTCGAGAACGAGGTGTCCTTGGCGGTCAGCAGAAAGTCGCGCATATACGGTGCATCGAGCATGTCGCTGCGCACTGCGGCGTACAGCGTGGCGAACAGGCCCTTTTCACCCAGGCGCTTGCCCTTCACGTAGCCGCGCGAGCTGTACTCGTGCAGGGCCCAGTGCGGCATGCCGCATACCCCGCGTCCGCTGGCCACCAACTGCATCATCATCACCGTCAGCTCGGCGGTGCGCACCTGCCCGGGCTCGATGTCGGCCGGCTCCAGAAAGCGCGTGAAGATGTCCAGGCGGTCGCGTTCCACCGGGTAGGTGATCAGGGTTTCCGTGGCCAGGTCCTGCGGCACCACGTAGGGCCTGGAGGCCAGTACGTGCTGGTTGGCCACCGCCAGCATCGCCTCGTAGGTGAACAGCGGCACGTAGGTGATACCGGTCAGTTCCAGCGGGTCGGAGGTCACCACCAGGTCCAGGTCGCCGCGGGCCAGGGCCGGCAGCGGGGCGAAGGCGAAGCCCGAGGCCAGGTCCAGCTCCACCTCTGGCCAGGCATCGCGGAACTGGTCGATGGTGGGCATCAGCCACTGGAAGCAGCTGTGGCACTCGATGGCCATGTGCAGGCGCCCGGCGGTGCCGCCGGCCAGGCGCGCAATGTCCCGTTCGGCGCCGCGCAGCAGCGGCAGGGTGGCATCGGCCAGTTGCAGCAGGCGCAGGCCGGCGCTGGTGAAGCGGATCGGCTTGGTCTTGCGGGTGAACAACTGCATGCCCAGGCGTTCTTCGAGTTCCTTGAACTGGTGGGACAACGCCGACTGGGTCAGGTGCAGGCGCTCGGCGGCCTCCACCAGGCTGTCGGCTTCGCGCAGGGCGTGCAGGGTCTTGAGGTGGCGAATTTCCAGCACCAGGGTGCTCCATGAACAGAATTTGATGGATGAGACAATTCGTTGAGTTTGTCTCATGTTGACGATGCTGTCGACCGCCCGGCAGTTGTCATCAAACGGTCACCGATCTGTGGCAGCGCGCCGGCATGAACTTCATCAGACTCGCGCTTTACTGGCGAACTGCACTCTGGTGTTTCTTTCATGCGGGCATTCCTGTTTCTGGTGGCGCTGTGCAGCGCCTTTTCTTCGTTCGCGGCGCCTCGCTGCGACATCACTTCAGCTATCCGATACGCCGAGGCGGGGCCGGTCAGCCTGGCCTATCAGAGCATCGGGCGTGACAGCGACCCGGCCCTGCTGCTGGTCATGGGCCTGGGCGGCCAGTTGATCCACTGGCCCGACGAGGTGGTACTTGCGCTGTGCCAGCAGGGCTTCAGGGTGATCCGCTACGACAACCGCGACGTCGGCCTGTCGCGCTGGAACCAGCCCCCCGCCCAGGCCAACCTGACGGTCGAGGCGCTGCGCTACCGGCTCGGCCTGCCGGTGGCGGCGCCCTACAGCCTGAGCGACATGGCCGCTGATGGCCTGGCGCTGATGGATGCGCTGCACGCGCAGCGCTTTCATGTGCTGGGGGTGAGCATGGGTGGAATGATTGCCCAGCACCTGGCGGCGATGGCGCCCGAGCGGGTCGAGAGCCTGACCCTGATCATGTCCAGTTCGGGGGCGCAGGGGCTGCCGGCGCCTGCGCCGGCGCTGGTTCGGCAGTTGGCCCGGCGCGGTGCGCCGAATCGCCAGGTGGCCCTGGAGCAGCAGGCCGACTTGCTGGCCGCGCTGGGCAGCCCGCAGGTGCAGGATGATCGCCAGGCCCTGTTGCAGCAGGCCGCCACTGCCTACGACCGGGCCTTCAACCCCGAAGGCGTGCAGCGCCAGGTCATGGCCATACTTGCCGAGCCCAGCCGTGTCGAGCTGCTCGACAACCTGCGGGTACCGGCCCTGGTGGTGCACGGCACGGCCGACCCGCTGTTGCCGGTGATGCACGGCGTGCACCTGGCCGCGCACATCCAGGGCAGCCAGCTACGCCTGATACCGGGCCTGGCGCACCGCTTCCAGGAGCCGTTCAAGGCCCCGCTGCTGGCGGCGGTACTGCCTTACCTGAAGGCGCACCGCGAAGAGCTGGGCCATCTGGCCCAACGCTAGTGCAGGCGCACCCATACGCTGACCAGCACGGTGGCGGCGATCAGCCAGGCCACTGCCGCCAGCGCCAGTGACAGCTCCAGGCGCAGGCGGTCGACCAGCACGTACAGCGCGGCCAGGTACACGAAGTAGGGGATGATCGACCACATGCCGAACACGATGGTGGCCTTCAGGTCCTCCAGCGAGCGGCCCTTGCCGATGATGTAGTGGGCAATCAGGGCAAAGGTGGGAAACAGCGGCACCAGCCCGGCCACGTAGTAATTGCGGGTCTTGGCCAGGGCCGCGATGATCAGCACCACCACGGCGCCCAGGCAGGCCTTGAGAATCATGTCCATCGAAACGCTCGCTCAGGCCAGGCCGTATTTTTTGACTTTGTCGAACAGGGTGGTCTTGGCCATGCCCAGCTCCTGGCTGGCCTGGCTGAGGTTGCCGCCGGTGCGCTGCAGGGCGTCGCTGAGCAGGTTGCGCTCGAAGGCCTCGACCGCCTCGGCAAAGCCCAGGCTCTGCGCCACATTGGCGCCGGCCTTCTTGAACGCCGGCAGGCCCAGGGCGTGGCGCTCGGCCACGTTGCGCAGCTCGCGCACGTTGCCCGGCCAGTCATGGGCCATCAGGCGCGACAGGGTCTGGCTGTCCAGCGGCGGTGCCTCGCGGTCGAAGCGCAGGGCCGACTGCTGCAGGAAGTGCTCGAACAGTTGCAGGATGTCTTCGCGGCGCTCGCGCAGCGGCGGCAGTTCCAGGGTCACCACGTTGAGGCGGTAGTACAGGTCGCTGCGAAACTGGCCGGTCTGGCCGA
Organism: Pseudomonas sp. VE 267-6A; assembly: GCF_024126555.1. Taxonomy (NCBI): domain Bacteria; kingdom Pseudomonadati; phylum Pseudomonadota; class Gammaproteobacteria; order Pseudomonadales; family Pseudomonadaceae; genus Pseudomonas; species Pseudomonas sp. VE 267-6A. The sequence continues at coordinate 210,034 of NZ_JAMYBY010000007.1, read as the reverse complement.
GGGCATCCAGGTCCGATTTGGTGGCGGCGATCACCCGGCAATCCACCGCAATGCTCTGGTTCGAACCCAGGCGTTCCAGGGTGCGCTCCTGCAACACGCGCAGCAGCTTGATCTGCAGGTTGAGCGGCATGCTCTCGACTTCGTCGAGAAACAGCGTGCCGCCGTTGGCGTGCTCGATCTTGCCGATGCGGCGCTTGCCGGCACCCGTGAAGGCGTTGGCCTCGTGGCCGAAGATTTCGGTCTCGAACAGGTTCTCCGGCAGGCCGCCGCAGTTCAACGCCACGAAGGGCTGGCTCTGGCGCCGGCTGAAGTCGTGCAGGCAGCGCGCGACCAGCTCCTTGCCGGTGCCGGTCTCGCCCTCGATCAGCACGTTGGCCGAGGTATCGGCGACGTTGGCGATCAGCTCGCGCAGGTTCTGCATGGCCGGCGAGCGGCCGATGATGCGCCCCTCCAGGGTGCTGCGCTCGGCCAGCTGGCGGCGCAGCGAGAACACTTCGCGGGCCAGGCCGCGCTGTTCCAGCGCCCGGCGCACCACATCCACCAGGCGCTCCGGCGAGAAGGGCTTTTCCATGAAGTCGTAGGCGCCGTTGCGCATGGCGCCCACGGCCATGTCGATGTCGCCGTGGCCGGTGATCAGCACCACCGGCAGGCTCTTGTCGCGGGCCTTGAGGCGGCTGAGCAGTTCCAGGCCATCGATGCCCGGCAGGCGGATATCGCTGACCACGATGCCGGCGAAATCATCGCCGATGCGCTCCAGTGCCTGTTCGGCACTGCCGACGCCTTCGCAGGCGATATCTTCCAGGGCCAGCGCCTGCTGGCACCCGAGCAACACATGCGGATCGTCTTCGACGATCAGGACGGTAAGGGGCGATGGGGTCATAGGGACTCGGCAGGTTCAGTGGGGGCATCGACCAGCGGCAGGCTGAGCACGAACGCGGTACCGCCGCTGGCGGGGTGTTCGACGTTCAGGGTACCGCCGGCTGCAGCGGCGAGGCTGGCCGACAGGGTCAGGCCCAGGCCCAGGCCGTGCTCGCCCGGTTTGGTGGTGAAAAACGGTTCGAACAGGTGCTTGCGCGCTTCATCGTCGATGCCATGGCCGTTGTCGCGCACGCGCAGGCGGTACTTGTCGCCCACCAGCTCGCCTTCGAGCCAGAGTTGCGGCAGCGGCACCGCGGCCATGGCATCCAGGGCGTTGCCGATCAGGTTGACCAGGATCTGCTCCAGGCGGGTCTGGTCGATGGTCAGTTGCTGGTCGGCGTACTCGAGGTGCAGTTTCAGGTGGCAGCCCTCGATGCGCGCATTGAGCAGTTGCAGGGCGGCGGTCACGGCCTTTTCCAGCGAGGCCTGGCCACGGTCGTCGCCGCGCCGGGCGAACGAGCGCAGGCTGGCGGTGATACGGCCCATGCGGTCGATCAGTTCGTTCATGGTCAGCAGGTTGGCGCTGGCGGTTTCCAGCGCACCGCGCTGCAGAAAGCGCACGGTGTTGCCCGACAGGGTGCGCAGCGCCGCCAGCGGCTGGTTCAGCTCATGGGCGATGCTGGTCGACATCTGCCCGATGGCCGCCAGCTTGCCGGCCTGCACCAGTTCGTCCTGGGCATGGCGCAGGGTCTGCTCGGCGTGCCGGCGTTCGCGGATCTGGCCCTTGAGGCGTTCGTTGCTGGCACGCAGGTCGGCGGTGCGCTCGGCAATCTTGCGTTCGAGCTGGTTGTTGGCTTCTTCCAGCGCCTCGCGGGCGGCCAGGCGGGTGGCGATCACCTTGCGCCGCTCGTTCCAGGCTATCAGCAGGATCGCCAGCAGGGCGAAGGCCACGGCCACCAGCACGCCCTGGATCATCGATTCGTGGCGCAGGTCCTGCAGCGGGGTCAGCAGGGTGAAGTGCCAGGGCGTGTCGCTCAGGCGCCGGGTCTGGGCCAGGTAGGTGACCTTGCGGTTGCTGTCGCCCAGTTCGGCATTGGCCGGAAAGGTCAGCTTCTCGACCCCGTCGGCGAGCTTCTCGCGCGCCAGCGGCTGCAGTTCGTTGAGCGGGAACCAGTAGTACTGCAGGCTGCGTGCCAGGCGCTCCTTGATTTCCGGGGTCAGCGGGCGCACCGACTTCAGCCGCCGCGCCGGGTCGCTGGAGAGGATGATGATGCCGTTCTCGTCGCTGACGAAGGCTTCCAGGCGGGCTCGCTGCCAACGCTCTTCGAGGGCTTCCAGGCGCACCTTGATCACCGCCACGCCGATGATCTTGCCGTGTTCTTCCAGGCCATGGGCCAGGTAGTAGCCAGGTTCGCCGGTGGTGCTGCCGATGCCGTAGAAGCGCCCGGGCTGGCCGCGCACGGCATTCTGGAAATAGGCACGGAACGAGAGGTCTTCGCCCAGGTAGCTGTCGACGTCGCGCCAGTTGCTGGTGGCCTGCACCCGGCCGGTGGTGTCGAGCACATAGATGGCGCGGCTGCGGCTGCGCCGGTTGAGCCCTTCGAGGTATTCGTTGACCGCCTGGCGCTGGTCGCCATCGGTGGAGTTCAGCAGGCTGGAGACGCTGTCTTCGAGTTCCAGCAGGCTGGGCAGGTAGGTGTACTTGCTGATCTCGCTCTCGACCGCGCGGGCATGCAGTTCAAGCTGACGCTCGCCGGTCTCGCTCAGGGTGCGGATGCCGTTGTGCTCGCTGATCAGGTAGCCGATCACACCCAGGCCGATCATCAGCAGCAGGACCAGTGGGGGCAGGAACAGGTGGCGGATCAGGCGAGGTTTCACGGCAAGGTCAGGCTTGGCTGGGCGAAAGAGCGTGGGATCGCATTTCATCACAGTGGCCTTGTCACGACCAGCGCCCTCTGCCCGGCGTGGGCCGGGCAGGGGCACCGGGCGGTATCAGTGCTGCAGGATCTTGCTGAGGAAGTGCTGGGTACGCTCGTCGCGCACGCTCTGGTCACCGAAGAACTCTTCCTTGGTGCAGTCTTCGATGATGTTGCCCTTGTCCATGAAGATCACCCGGTTGGCCACCTTGCGCGCAAAGCCCATTTCGTGGGTCACGCACATCATGGTCATGCCTTCGTGGGCCAGTTGCACCATCACGTCGAGTACCTCGCTGACCATTTCCGGGTCCAGGGCCGAGGTGGGTTCGTCGAACAGCATCACGATCGGATCCATGGCCAGGGCGCGGGCGATGGCCACGCGCTGCTGCTGGCCGCCGGAGAGCTGGCCGGGGTGCTTGTGCGCATGGGCCGACAGGCCGACGCGCTCAAGCAGTTGCAGGCCCTTCTTGGTGGCTTCTTCCTTGCTGCGGCCCAGCACCTTGATCTGCGCGATGGTCAGGTTCTCGGTGATGGTCAGGTGCGGGAACAGTTCGAAGTGCTGGAACACCATGCCGACCCGCGAGCGCAGCTTGGGCAGGTTGGTCTTGGGGTCGGCGATCGAGGTGCCGTCGACCACGATGTCGCCCTTCTGGAACGGTTCCAGCGCGTTGACGCACTTGATCAGGGTGGACTTGCCCGAGCCAGACGGCCCGCACACCACCACCACTTCGCCTTTCTTGACCTCGGTGCTGCAGTCGGTCAGAACCTGGAAATCGCCGTACCACTTGTTGACGTTCTTGATGGAAATCATACGGTTATCCTTTTCTGCAGACGCTTGACCAGGAAGGAAGCGGAGAAGCTGATGACAAAGTACACGGCGCCGGCAAACAGCAGGAACTCGTTGGAGCGCCCGATGATGTCGCCACTGGCCCGTGCCGAGTTGAGGAAGTCCACCAGGCCCACGGTGTAGACCAGCGAGGTGTCCTGGAACAGGATGATGCTCTGCTGCAGCAGCAGCGGGGTCATCTTGCGAAATGCCTGGGGCAGGATGATCAGGCGCATGGTCTGCGCGTAGTTCATGCCCAGTGCCTGGGCAGCCGCCATCTGGCCCTTGGAGATCGACTGCACGCCGGCCCGCACGATTTCGCAGAAGTACGCCGCCTCGAACATCATGAATGCCACGACGCAGGAGGTGAACGCACCCACCGGGGTGTCTTCGCCGGTGATCCAGCGCAGCACGAACGGTACCGCCAGGTAGAACCAGGTGATCACCAGCAGCAGCGGGATGGAGCGAAAGTAGTTCACGTAGGCGCCGGCCAGGCGTGAAAGCAGCTTGCTCGACGACAACCGCATCAGTGCCAGCACGGTACCCAGCGCGATGCCGCCAATGATGCCCATGAGCATCAGTTGCAGGGTCATCTTCATGCCGTTCCACAGGCCCGGCAGGGCTGGCACGATTCCACTGAAATCCATGTCCATTATTTACCCCCCACGGAGATCAGGCCCGGCACCGCGACTTTCTTCTCGACCAGGCGCATCAGCAGCATCAGCCCCATGTTCAGGGTGAAGTAGATCAGCGTGGCCAGGGTGAAGGCCTCGAACAGGTTGGCCGAGAACTCGGCGGTCTGCTTGGTCTGTGCCAGCAGTTCCATCAGGCCGATCAGCGACGCCACCGAGGAGTTCTTGAACACGTTCAGGAATTCGGAGGTAAGCGGCGGAATGATGATCCGGTAGGCTTGCGGCAGCAGCACGTTGTTGTAGATCTGCGGCAGGCTGAAGCCCATGGCGCGGGCAGCGGCTTCCTGGCCACGGGGCAGCGCCTGGATGCCGGTGCGCACCTGCTCGCACACCCGTGCAGCGGTGAACAGCCCCAGGCAGATGACCACGCTGATCAGCGCCGAGGTGGTCGGGTTGAGGTCCTGCTTGTACCACTCCTGCAGGCCTTCGGGCAGCAGGTCGGGTACCAGGAAGTACCAGATGAACAGCTGCACCAGCAGCGGCACATTGCGAAACAGTTCCACGTAGCACGTGGCGATACCCGACACCAGACGGTTCGGTACGGTACGCATGACGCCGAGCACCGAGCCCAGCAGCAGCGCAATGATCCAGGCGGCAACGGCGATCAGGATGGTCCAGCCCAGGCCGGTGATATACCAGTCCAGGTAGGTCTCGCTGCCAACGCCGGTGGACTTGAAAAAAACGCCCCAGTCCCAGTTGTAATTCATCGGGGTCTCCCCTCAGATCGGTTGTTTCACGGGCACCTTCGAGCATCCGGGGGCGCTGGGCGCCCTCGGATGAAAGGTTAGACACTAACTAGCTGGGGGTCAGGACTTCTTTTCGTCTGCAGCTTTGTCGGTAGGATTGGCGATCAGCGCCTTGAGCTCGTCGCTCATGGGGAACATCAGGTTCAGGCCTTTAGGCGGGATTGGCTGGTTGAACCACTTGTCGTAGATCTTGTTGATCTCACCCGACTTGTACAGGGCGACGATGGCGTCATCGACCGCTTTCTTGAACGGGGCATCGCCCTTGCGCACCATGCAGCCGTAGATTTCATAGGACTGCGGGGTACCGGTCACGGCCCAGTCGGTCGGCTTCTTGGCCTTGGCCATTTCGCCGGCGAGCAGGGCGTCGTCCATCATGAAGGCGACGGCGCGGCCGGACTCGAGCATCTGGAACGACTCGCCGTGGTCCTTGGCGGAGATGACGTTCATCTTCATCTGCTTGTCGGCGTTCATCGACTTGAGGATGCGCTCGGATGTGGTACCGGCGGTGGTCACCACGTTCTTACCGGCCAGGTCCGGGAAGTCCTTGTAGGAGGAATCCTTTTTGGACAGCAGGCGGGTACCGATCTCGAAGATGCCGACCGAGAAGTCGACCTGTTGCTGGCGCTCGAGGTTGTTGGTGGTGGAACCGCACTCGACGTCAACGGTGCCGTTCTGCACCAGCGGGATGCGGGTCTGCGAGGTGACCAGGTTGTATTTGACCTTCAGGTCCGGCTTGTTCAGGTCCTTTTTCAGGGCCTCGACGATAGCCAGCTGGATGTCGTGGGAGTAACCGACGGGTTTGCCCGAAGCGTCGGCGATGTAGGAGAACGGGATGGAAGCGTCGCGGTGCCCCAGGGTAATGGTGCCCGAGTCGTTGATTTTCTTCAGGGTGCCGGTCAGTTCGGCGGCAAGGGCCGGCGTGCTGATCAAAGCGGTCGCCATGGCGGCGCCCAACAGATGGGGAACGATACGCATCAAATTTTCCTCGACGTTGTTTTTCTTATTGAGCCGTTGGCGGGCTCTTTCGTTCAGCGAACACAGCAATGAAGCGGTTGCGCATTCGGGTACTGAGTGTAGAGCATGACTCATGCCAAACTCTGATTTTGATCATAACCCCATGCAAATAGCGGCGGCGGGCATTTTTTGCCGGGGTATGGCGGGGGAGGGATGTCCGGGTTTCCGATTAAGGGTCAATGGCTCGTTCGGGAAACCGAACAGATAGTGCTTTGGTGGCCTCATCGCGGGTCAAGCCCGCTCCCACAGGTTTGGTGACCTTGTGGGAGCGGGCTTGACCCGCGATGCGATTTGGCGGTGTCATGCCGCCTGAATACGCCCGCGGCTCAGTTCTACCCGTTGCAGGTAAACCCGCAGAGCCTGTTGTTCGGCCGGGCTGGTGAAAAGCCCCAGCTTGGTGCGCCGCAGCAGGATATCGTCGGCGCTGACCGCCCATTCCTCGCTGCACAGGTAATCCACCTCGCGGGTGAACAACCCGCCACCAATCGCATCGCCCAGGTCGTCCGGGCCCTGGACGCCCTCGAGCAGGCGCCATACGCGGGTGCCGTAGGTCAGCGCCCAGCGCTTGGCGATATCCGCTGGCAGCCAGCCGAAGCGCGCGAGAATCTCGTCGCACAGCGCCTGCGGCGTGGTCATCTGTTCACCGCCCGGCAGGCTGGAGGTGGCGGTCCAGCTACCGGTCATCTGGGTGAAGTACGGCGCCAGCTCGGCCATGGCCGATTCGGCCAGCTTGCGGTAGGTGGTCAGCTTGCCGCCGAACACCGACAGCAGCGGCGCCTCGCCGGCAGACGCCGACAGGGCCAGGGTGTAGTCGCGGGTGACCGCCGAGGGGTTGTCCGACTCGTCGTTGCACAACGGGCGCACACCGGAATAGGTGCTGAGGATGTCGGCGCGGCCCAGCTGGTGGTTGAAGTGCGCGTTCACAACCTTGAGCAGGTAGTCGGTCTCGGCCTCGGTGATGCTCACCTGGGCCGGGTCGCCGCTGTACTCGCGGTCGGTGGTGCCGATCAGGGTGAAGCGCTCCAGGTACGGGATGGCGAACACGATGCGCTGGTCTTCGTTCTGCAGGATGTAGGCATGCTCGCCCTCGTACAGCCGGGGCACGATCAGGTGGCTGCCCTGAATCAGGCGAATGCCGTAGGGCGCCTCCAGCTTGAGGTCGTCCTTGATGAACCTGGCCACCCACGGGCCGGCCGCGTTCACCAGGGCGCGGGCCTGGATGGTCTGCTGGCTGCCGTCGGCGCGTTCGAGCTGCACGTTCCACAGCTTGCCCACGCGCCGTGCGCTGACGCAGCGGGTACGGGTGAGGATGTGCGCACCCAGCTCACGCGCGGCCATGGCGTTGAGCACCACCAGGCGGGCGTCGTCCACTGCGCAGTCGGCGTATTCGAAACCGCGGGTGATGGCCGGCTTGAGCGGGTTGCCCGGGCCGAAGCGCAGGCTGCGCGAGGCGCCCAGCTGCTTGCGCTTGCCCAGATGGTCATACAGGAACAGGCCGGCGCGGATCATCCAGGCCGGACGCAGGTGCGGCTGGTGCGGCAGCACGAAGCGCATCGGCTTGACGATATGCGGCGCCTTGGCCAGCAGCACTTCGCGTTCTGCCAGCGCTTCGCGCACCAGGCGGAACTCGTAGTGCTCCAGATAGCGCAGGCCACCGTGGATCAGCTTGCTGCTGGCCGAGGACGTATGGCTGGCCAGGTCGTCCTTTTCGCAGAGCAGTACCGACAGGCCGCGCCCGGCTGCATCGGTGGCGATACCGACGCCGTTGATGCCGCCACCGATCACGGCAACGTCGTAGATTTCGGCAAGGGCGGGCGATGGCGAGCTGGACTGGGACACGAGGCGGCCTCTGGTTTCTATCGAATATGAACATTAATGTTCGTTTGCGAAAATGGTAGCGCAACAAAATGGCGCCCGCCAGTCGCTTTCAATAGAAAATACTGATCGGATGACAAATAAATGAAAAATTATGAACATTCGAGCGGCCCCCGTTGCGAGGGCCGCGATGGCGCTACACCACGTCCAGGCGGATCTTGTGCTGGTTGAGCAACTGGGCGAGGGCGGCGACGGGAGGCTGGTCGGTCACCAGGCAGTCGATCAGGCTGATCGAGCCCAGGCGCACCATGGCGTTGCGCCCGAACTTGCTGGAGTCGGCGGCGAGGATCACCTGGCGCGCATTGGCGATGATGGCCTGGGACACGCGCACTTCCTGGTAATCGAAGTCGAGCAGGCTGCCGTCTTCATCGATGCCGCTGATGCCGACCAGGGCGAAGTCGACCTTGAACTGGTTGATGAAGTCGACGCTGGCCTGGCCGACCACACCGCCATCGCGGCGCACGTTGCCGCCGGCCAGCAGTACTTCGAAATCGTCCTTGGCGCTGAGGATGGAGGCCACATGCAGGTTATTGGTGATGATCTTCAGGTGGTTGTGGTTGAGCAGGGCGCGGGCGATGGACTCGGTGGTGGTGCCGATGTTGATGAACAGCGAGGCGTGATCGGGGATCTGCGCGGCGATGGCTTCGGCGATACGCTGCTTTTCGTCGCGCATCTGGTCGGCACGCATGGCGTAGGCGGTGTTCTCGATGCTCGAGTCATAGGCCGCGCCACCGTGATAGCGGCGCAGCAGGTTCACTTCGGCCAGCTGGTTGATGTCACGGCGGATGGTTTGCGGGGTTACAACGAACAGCTGCGCCATTTCCTCGATACTGACATAGCCGCGTTCGCGGACCAGCTCGAGGATTTGTTGTTGGCGAGGGGGCAGATTCATGGGCGGTCCTTTTGGGCTGCCGGGCAAATCTGCATGATGCCGCAGGATGGGGGCGGGGGCCAGCGCGGGGCTGGCTGAAACGATCCTGTGGGCGCCTCGCCAGCAAGGCTGGCGCCTACAGTGTAGGAGTCAGCCTTGCTGGCGAAGAAGCCTGCGCAGGTTTTATTCCTCGTGCGGTTCCCAGTCGCGGGTACGGTCCACCGCCTTCAGCCAGCCGGCGTACAGCTTCTCTTTCTGCGCCTCCTCCAACTGCGGGGTGAACTCGCGCTCGATGATGGCCTTGCCGCGCAGCTCGTCCAGCCCGCTCCAGAAGCCACATGCCAGGCCGGCCAGGTAGGCGGCGCCGAGCGCAGTGGTTTCGCGCATCTGCGGGCGTTCCACGCAGGTGCCGAGAATGTCGGCCTGGAACTGCATCAGGAAGTTGTTGGCCACCGCGCCACCGTCCACCCGCAGTGCGCTCAGGCGCTCGCCGCAATCCTGCTGCATGGCGTCGAGCACGTCGCGGGTCTGATAGGCGATCGACTCCAGCGCGGCGCGGATGATGTGGTCGACCTTGACCCCGCGGGTCAGGCCGAACAGGGCGCCACGCGCGTACGGGTCCCAGTACGGCGCACCCAGGCCGGTGAATGCCGGCACCAGGTACACGCCGTTGCTGTCCTTGACCTTGCTGGCGAAGTACTCGGTGTCGTGGGCGTCGTTGACGATCTTCAGTTCGTCACGCAGCCACTGCACGGTCGAACCGCCGTTGAACACCGCGCCTTCCAGGGCATAGGCCACTTCGCCGCGCGGGCCGCAGGCAATAGTGGTCAGCAGGCCATGGGACGACTGCACGGCCTTGTCGCCGGTGTTCATCAGCAGGAAGCAGCCGGTGCCATAGGTGTTCTTGGCCTGGCCCGGCTCCACGCACATCTGGCCGAACAGCGCAGCCTGCTGGTCGCCGGCGATGCCGGCAATGGCGATGCCGCTCTTGGTGTGGCCGTACACCTCTGACGACGAGCGTACCTGGGGCAGCATCTGCTTCGGGATGCCCAGCACCTGCAGCATCTTCTCGTCCCATTCCAGGGTGTGGATGTTGAACATCAGGGTGCGCGAGGCGTTGGTGTAGTCGGTGACATGCACCTTGCCGCCGGAGAACTTCCAGATCAGCCAGGTATCCACGGTGCCGAACAGCAGCTCGCCGCGTTCGGCGCGTTCACGCACGCCGTCGACGTTGTCCAGGATCCACTTGAGCTTGGTGCCCGAGAAGTACGGGTCGGTGACCAGGCCGGTGGTTTCGCGGATGTAGTCCGCGTGGCCGTCACGCTTGAGCTGCTCGCAGATCTCGGTGCTGCGTCGGCACTGCCAGACGATGGCGTTGTACACCGGGCGACCGGTTTCGCGGTCCCACACCACGGTGGTCTCGCGCTGGTTGGTGATGCCGATGGCTGCCACCTGGTCGTGGCTCAGGCCCGCCTGGGCCAGTGCTTCGACCATGGTCGCGCTCTGGGTGGCGAAGATCTCCATCGGGTCATGCTCGACCCAGCCGGCCTGGGGGTAATGCTGGGCGAACTCGCGCTGCGAGGTGCCGACCACGTTGGCGTCACGGTCGAAGATGATCGCGCGTGAACTGGTCGTGCCCTGGTCCAGGGCAATGATGTAGTGCTTGTTCGGGGTGTCGGTCATGGTGTGGGCCTTGCACTCGAAAAGGTGGAAGTCGGGGCAGGGCGAGCCTGGCTCGCCGGTTCGGCATCAGGAGGCCTGGGTCTTGCCCCGAGCGTTGTCGTCGGTCTGGGCGTTCGCGCCGTCTGCCGTGGGCAGGTTGCGCGCGATCACGCCGCGATACAGGGCGGCACCCACGCTTGCACCTATGATCGGCGCAATGATGGGAACCAGGAAATAGGGAATGTCACGTGCGCCAGTAAAGGCCACGTTGCCCCAGCCGGCCAGGAAGGTCATGAGCTTGGGGCCGAAGTCGCGCGCCGGGTTCATCGCAAAGCCGGTCAGCGGGCCCATGGCACTGCCGATCACCGCGATCAGCAGGCCGATCAGCAGTGGTGCCAGTGCGCCCCGGGGCAGGCCGTTGCTGTCGTCGGCAAGGGCCATGATCACCGCCATCAGGATGGCCGTGATCACGGCCTCCACCAGAAATGCCTGGCCGGTGGACAGCAACGGGTGCGGATAGGTGGAGAACACCGAGGCCAGCTCCAGGCTGGCGGTGCTGCCGCGCACCATGGCGTGGGTCTGTTCGTAATCGAAGAACAGGTTGCTGTACAGGGTGTATACCAGCGCCGCGCCGCAGAAGGCACCGGCCACCTGGGCGACGATGTAGAACGGCAGCTTGCGCTTTTCGAAGCCGCTGAACAGGCTCAGGGCGATGCTCACGGCCGGGTTCAGGTGTGCACCCGACACCCCGGCGGTGAAGTAGATCGCCATGCTGACCCCCACGCCCCAGATGATGCTGATTTCCCACAGGCCGAAGCTGGCGCCCGCGACCTTGAGTGCCGCGACGCAGCCGGTACCGAAAAAGATGAGCAATGCGGTGCCGAGGAATTCGGCCATGCATTGGGCAGACAGCGTTGGTTGTCGTAGAGCAGTCGTCATTCGTGACCTCGGTTCTTGTTGTTGTGAGGCGCGTGTGCGCTCGACAAAAACCCGAGCAGAATCCCCATTCTGGTCGGGTTGACGGCAGAACTGCACGGTATTGGGGCAGTTCGATATTCAGAATCGAAAAAATATAGACAAGAAACGCTGATGTCAAAGGTCGAAAGTGAACTGCCATTCATATTCTGACTGCCGGTGGCTCAGGTGGTGTCGGTGGCAACCGGGCGGGTAATGGTTGGCTCCGGCGTTTTGCCCTAAAGTAGCCAGCGACTGGAGACCGATCACCCTGCCTGGAGCCCTGCATGACCCCCGCCCTGGATTTGCTCAAGAAAGCCCGCGCCGAACACCGCATCCACAGTTATGAACACGACCCCAAGGCGGCTTCCTACGGCCTGGAAGCCGCCGAGAAGCTCAACCTGGAGCCAGCGCGGGTGTTCAAGACGCTGCTGGCCAGCACCGAGAAGGGCGAGTTGCTGGTGGCGGTGGTGCCGGTGGTGGGCAGCCTGGACCTCAAGGCCCTGGCCCATGCGGCGGGCGCAAAGAAGTGCGAAATGGCCGACCCGATGGCCGCACAGCGTTCCACCGGGTACCTGGTGGGCGGGATCAGCCCACTGGGGCAGAAGAAGCGCCTGCGCACCTTCATCGATGCTTCGGCGCAGCAGTTCGAAACCATTCATGTCAGCGCCGGGCGGCGCGGGCTGGAGGTGGAACTGGCGGCGGCGGTGCTGGCCGAGCACACCCGGGGCAGCTTTGCGGCGATCGGCCGCGAGTAGCATCTGTATCCTCCAAATCCGGCCATTCTGTATATGGAAGCGCGAGCGCCCGGGCAGGCATGCTCGCTGCCTTCCCATGCAGGAGCCAACCCATGCAGCTTGAATTTCACCAGGTCGATGCTTTCAGTTCCCAACCCTTCAGCGGCAACCCGGCGATGGTGTATCGCCTGGAGCAATGGCTGCCCGATGAACTGATGCAAAAGATTGCGGCCGAGCACAACCTGGCCGAAACCGCATTCGTCGTGCGCGAGGCGCAGCGCTGGCGCATCCGCTGGTTCACGCCCTCCACCGAAGTGCCGCTGTGCGGGCATGCGACCCTGGCCAGCGCGCATGTGCTGTTCGAGGTGTATGGGGAAGATGCCGAGCGCCTGGCGTTCGACAGCCGTTCGGGGCCGCTGACCGTGAGCCGCGAGGCGGGGCGCCTGGTGCTGGACTTCCCGCGCTACGACCCGCAGCCGCTGGCCGAGCTGCCGCCGGTGGCGCAGGCGCTGGGGTGCCCGGTGGTCGAGGTGTGGCAGACCAATGAACTGTTCGTGGTGCTCGAAAGCGAACAGGCGGTGCGGGATTGTCGCCCTGACATGGCGGCGCTGGTGCCGTTGCCGGGGCTGGGCGTGATTGTCACGGCGCCAGGGCGCGAGCATGATTTTGTGTCGCGCTATTTTGCGCCGGGGATCGGTATCCCTGAAGACCCGGTGACCGGCTCCACGCACTGCTCGCTGATCCCTTACTGGGCGCAGCGCCTGGGTAAGGATGAGCTGCACGCGGTGCAGTGTTCCGCGCGTGGCGGGGAGCTGTTCTGCCGGCTGGAAGGGGCGCGGGTGAAGATTGGCGGGTATGCGACGCGGGTGGCGAGCGGGACGTTGTTCCTCTAGCGGCCCTTTTCGCCAGCAAGGCAGGCTCCTACAGTAGGCCAGGCAATTTCCTGTAGGAGCCAGCCTTGCTGGCGAAGCGTTATCAGAGCGCCGCGCTGTAGCGTCGCACGCCGTTCTCCGCCACCGGCAGTTGTGCCGGCACCGTGCCGGCCACCGGGAACAGCACCAGGTGGTCCGCCGCCACTTCTATGCCCACCTCGCCGCCGACCTGATGGTCGATATGGCTCGGGAAGATCGCTTCGAGCTGGCTGCCGGTACCCAGTTGCAGGCGGTACAGGGTGGACGCACCGAGGAAGCTCTTGCCGACGATGCTTGCCTTCAAGGCACTGTGGGGCGCATGCACGATGTCGTCCGGGCGCAGCAGCACATCCACCGCGCTGCCTTGGGGCAGGGTGTAGGCCCGATTGCCGCGCAGCTCGCCCAGTTCGGTCTGCACCGATTCGGGGCTGGTCAGCTGGCCACGGATGAAATAGCCCTGGCCGATAAAGCTGGCCACGAACGGCGTGAACGGTTCGTGGTAGAGGTTGTACGGGGTGTCCCACTGCTCCAGGCGGCCTTCCTTGAACACGCCCACATGGTCGCTGACGGCAAAGGCCTCTTCCTGGTCATGGGTGACCAGGATCGCGCTGGTGCCGCGACTCTTGAGGATGTCACGCACCTCATGACTGAGGCGTCGGCGCAGTTCCACGTCGAGGTTGGAGAACGGCTCGTCCAGCAGCAGCAGTTGCGGCTCGGGTGCCAGGGCACGGGCCAGGGCCACACGCTGTTGCTGGCCGCCGGACAGCTCGTGCGGGTAGCGCCCGCCAAGCTTGTCCAGCTTCACCAGCTCGAGCATTTCATCGACCACCTGGCGCTGGCGCGGGTGCTTGCCGATGCCGAACGCGATGTTCTCGGCCACGGTCAGGTGCGGGAACAGCGCGTAGTCCTGAAACACCATGCCGATGCGGCGCTTCTCCGGGGCCAGGGTGAAGCCGGCCTTGGAGATGACTTCGCCCGCCAGGCTGATCTCGCCCTCGTGCACCGGCTCGAAACCGGCGATGGCGCGCAGCGTGGTGGTCTTGCCGCACCCCGAGGAACCCAGCAGGCAACCGATGTCGCCGGCGTTGAGGTGCAGGTTGAGGTTCTGGACGATGCGCTGCTCGCCATAGCCGCAGGCGAGGTCGCGCAGGTTAAGCAGTAGAGGTTTACTCATGCGTGGTGATAGGCCGGTTCGACAAGATATTCGAGAAGCGCCTTCTGTGCATGCAAGCGGTTTTCGGCCTGGTCCCAGGCGACCGAACGGGGGTCGTCGAGCAGGTCCAGGCTGATTTCCTCGCCACGGTGGGCGGGCAGGCAGTGCATGAACAGGGCATCCGCAGCCGCCAGGTCGAGCAGTTCGCGGTTGACCTGGTAAGGCGCAAACAGCGCCAGGCGCCGTGCAGTTTCCTCCTCCTGGCCCATGGAAGTCCAGACATCGGTGCTCACCAGGTGTGCACCGCGAACGGCGTCCTTGGGATCGCGCACGATCTGCACGCGCTCGCCGGCCTGGGCCACGAACGCCGGGTTGGGCTCATAGCCCTCGGGGCAGGCGATGCGCAGCTGGAAGTCGAACTGGATGGCCGCTTCTATATAGCTGTTGCACATGTTGTTGCCATCGCCCACCCAGGCCACGGTCTTGCCCTGGATCGAGCCGCGGTGTTCGAGGAAGGTCTGCATGTCGGCCAGCAACTGGCACGGGTGCAGGTCGTCGGACAGGCCGTTGATCACCGGTACCCGCGAATTGGCGGCGAACTCGGTGAGCGTGCTGTGGGCAAACGTACGGATCATCACCGCGTCGAGCATGCGCGACATGACGATGGCGCAGTCACCGATCGGCTCGCCACGGCCCAGCTGGGTGTCGCGTGGCGACAGGAAGATGGCCTGGCCACCGAGCTGGATCATGCCGGCTTCGAACGACAGCCGGGTACGCGTGGACGATTTTTCGAAAATCATGCCCAGCACGCGGTTTTTCAGGGGTTCGAAGAGTACGCCGCGGTTACGCAGGTCCTTCAGCTCGATCCCTCGGCGGATCACACTGACCAGTTCTTCGGCGGTGAAATCCATCAGGGAGAGAAAGTGCCTAGCGCTCATCATTGACTACCTTTTTGCAACAGACCGCAGATCATCAAAAGCCGGTTTTCGAAAACAACGGAAGTGACCTGCGGCGAAAGCCGCACGGGGCGACGAAATAGGGAAAGGCGCAATACTATAATTAAATGTCGCGTCTTACCAAGTGGGGGCTGCGAACTCGACGTTGCCGAATGTGTTCAAGCCGTTGGGTGACGCTTTTTATTGGGCCGGACAGGCTTTGTACACTGCCCGCCGAGGCCTTTGCAACGCATGCGCGGTACAGGTGCCAGCGCGCCGCGACCATCGCCTTGCCTGATGCCGGGCGATTCACGCCACGAACGTCACTGGCGAGGGGGGCGGGGCAGGGCCATAGTCGAGGTCGCTAATCAGACCTACAACAAGAGGCGGCCATGAGCAAAAGCGTGCATCACCGTGCCTGTCATCTGTGCGAAGCCATCTGCGGCCTGACCCTGGAAGTGGCCCATGAGCCTGGGCAGGCGCCGCGCATCACGTCGATCAAGGGCGATGCGCTGGACACCTTCAGCCGTGGCCATATCTGTCCCAAGGCCGTTGCGTTGCAGGACATCCAGAACGATCCGGACCGCCTGCGTACTCCCATGCGCCGCATCGGCGAGCAATGGCAGGCCATCGGCTGGGACGAGGCGTTCGCGCTGGCCGCCCGGAAGCTCTGGGCCCTGCAGCAGCGCCATGGTCAGAATGCGGTGGCGGTGTACCAGGGCAACCCCAGCGTGCACAACTACGGCCTGATGACCCACAGCAACTATTTCCTGGGCCTGCTCAAGACGCGCAACTGCTTTTCCGCGACCTCGGTCGACCAGTTGCCGCAGCACCTGACCAGCTACCTGATGTACGGCCATGGCCTGCTGTTACCGATTGCGGACATCGACCATACCGACTTCATGCTGATTCTGGGCGGCAACCCCTTGGCTTCCAACGGCAGCATCATGACCGTGCCCGATGTCGAAAAGCGCCTCAAGGCCCTGCAGGCACGGGGCGGCAAGCTGGTGGTGGTCGACCCGCGGCGCAGCGAGACCGCGGCCATGGCCGACCAACACCTGTTCGTGCGCCCAGGCGCTGATGCGGCGCTGCTGTGCGGGCTGCTCAACACCCTGTTCGAGGAAGGCCTGAGCCGTACCACGCACCTGCCGGTGGCCGGGCTGGACGCGGTGCGCGAGGCAATCGCGCCGTTCACAGCCGAAGCCATGGGCCCGCGCTGTGGTATCGAGGCCGGGCAGATCCGCCAGTTGGCCCGCGACTTCGCCGCCGCCGACAAGGCCGTGTGCTATGGGCGCATGGGTATCTCGACCCAGGCTTTCGGCACCCTGTGCCATTGGCTGGTGCAGATGATCAACCTGGTCAGTGGCAATCTGGATCGGGTCGGCGGCGCCTTGTGCACCCAGCCGGCAGTGGACCTGGTGGCCAGTACCAGCGGCGGGCATTTCAACGCCTGGCAGAGCCGGGTGTCGGGCCTGCCCGAGTACGCAGGCGAGCTGCCGGTGGCGGCACTGGCCGAAGAGATGCTGTGCGAGGGCGAAGGGCAGGTGCGTGCACTCGTCACCGTGGCCGGCAACCCGGTGCTCTCCACGCCCAATGGACGGCAGCTGGAGCGGGCGCTGCAAGGGCTGGAGTTCATGCTCAGCATCGACCTGTACATCAACGAGACCACGCGCCATGCCGACCTGATCCTGCCGTCCACCTCGGCGCTGGAGAACGATCACTACGACACCACCTTCAACCTGCTGGCGGTGCGCAACGTCAGCCGCTTCAACCGGGCGATCCTGCCCAAGCCCGAAGGCGCGCTGCACGACTGGGAGATTTTCGTCGGCCTGGCCAAGGCCTTCGCGGCACTGGCAGACAAGCCGCTCAAACCGACCCTGACACCCGCGCAGATGATCGACCTGGGCTTGCGCGGCGGGCCCCATGGCCAGGGCAGCGCGTTCGACCTGTCGCTGCACACCCTCGAGCGCTATCCCCACGGTATCGACCTGGGGCCGTTGCAGCCCAACCTCGGTGCGCGGCTGAAAACTGCCAGCCAGTGTGTCGAGGCCGCGCCCGCGGTGATCCTGGCCGACCTTCAGCGCTTCGCCGCGCAAGCTTTGCCCCACGCCACGCAACTGGTGCTGATCGGGCGTCGGCATGTGCGCAGCAACAACTCCTGGATGCACAACTACCATCGCCTGGTGAAGGGCAAGCCGCGCCACCAGCTGCTGATGCACCCCGACGACCTGGCCGGCCGGCAGTTGCAGGACGGCCAGCGGGTGCGTGTCAGCTCGCGCGTGGGCAGCATCGAGGTGGAGGTGCTCGCCAGCACCGATATGATGCCCGGCGTGGTCAGCCTGCCACACGGCTTCGGCCACGGGCGGCCAGGCATGCGCCTGGGCATCGCTCAGGCGCAAGCAGGGGCCAGTGCCAACGATCTGACCGACGAGCGTCAGCGCGACGCGGTATCGGGCAATGCGGCGCTCAACGGCGTGGTGGTAGAGGTGGTTGCGGCCTGATATCGGCAAGGCCGAGCGTCACGCTCGGCTTTCCGATACAATGCGTCACCGTGCCGACAACCAGGTCGGAAAGTTCAGCCGCGAGGTGCTTCATGGATATTATCGAAACAATCAAAGAGCAGATTGCCAACAACACCATTCTGCTTTACATGAAAGGCTCGCCGAATGCCCCGCAGTGCGGCTTTTCGGCCAAGGCGGCGCAAGCCGTGATGGGTTGTGGCGAGAAGTTCGCGTACGTGGATATCCTGCAGAACCCGGAAATCCGCGCCAACCTGCCCAAGTACGCCAACTGGCCGACCTTCCCGCAACTGTGGGTGGGCGGTGAGCTGGTCGGCGGCAGCGATATCATGGCCGAGATGTTTGCCAACGGCGAACTGCAGACCCTGATCAAGGACGCCGCTGCCAAGGCCGAGGCGGCCAAGGCCTGAATCCGGTTTTGCACTGAAGAGCCCCGCATCTGCGGGGCTTTTTTGTGCCTGCCTGGGCCCGGTGGCCGGCAAGGCCGGTTACCCCAGGCGAAAAAAAGCCCCGCGCAGGCGGGGCTTTGATTGCAGCCGGTTGGGCGTGACTACTCGCCCATCTGCGACTGCAGGTAGTTTTCCAGGCTGACCTTGTCGATCAGGCTCAACTGGGTTTCCAGCCAGTCGATATGCTCTTCCTCGGCCTCGAGGATGTCTTCGAGCAGTTCGCGGCTGCCGAAGTCGCCCACGGTCTCGCAATGCGCAATCGCCGCCTTCAGGTCGATCAGGCCTTTCTGCTCCAGGCGCAGGTCGCACTCGAGCATTTCCTTGGTGTGTTCGCCAATCAGCAGCTTGCCCAGGTCCTGGACGTTGGGAATACCTTCTAGAAACAGAATGCGCTTGATCAGTTTGTCAGCGTGTTTCATCTCGTCGATGGATTCTTTGTATTCGTGCTTGCCGAGCTTTTCCAGACCCCAGTCTTCGTACATGCGCGCATGCAGGAAGTATTGGTTGATTGCGACCAGCTCGTTTCCGAGGATCTTGTTGAGATGCTGGATGACGCTAACGTCGCCTTTCATGATGGGGTCCTGCCCTGCGTAAGTGTGTCGATAGGCACGAGTCTGAGCCCGACAACTTCCAGTGTCAAACCTAAGTTATTGAATAATAAATGAAAATTAATCGGAATAAGAATGTTTGTGTTCCGCGTTTTAAGCCTAACTACTTGAATTGCAGGCATAAAAAAACCGGACACGAGGTCCGGTTCTTCAAATTCGCTGTTTTCAGGCTGCGGTAAATTCTACCGGATAAGGCAGGGCGGCCTGGCTGACCTGCAGTTTGGTCAGGGTTTCACGTACCACTTCCTTGGCCAGGCAGGCACATTTGCCGCACTGGGTGCCCACGTTGGTGGCGGCACGGACTTCCTTGTAGCTGCAGCATCCTTCGTAAATCGCATCGCGGATCTGTCCGTCGGTAACACCAACACAAAGACACACATACATAAGGGAGACCATCGCTGGTAAAGGCTTGATGTCGGGGAGCTTAATGCTAATGAGAATGCTTGTCAAAGTACCTTGTGCAGAGGCCCGTTCCAGAGCGACCGGCGGTCAGTCTGGCAGCGGGCTGGCATTCGCTCGGCGCACGGCGTCGGTCGGTGTATGATGGGCAGTTCTTGTGTCATGCCAGCTGACCTGCGGGTCGGCTGCGCAAACCATTCAATACCATCAGGAGATATCGAATGAGCGTGCTCGTAGGCAAAAACGCCCCGGACTTCACCGTACCTGCAGTACTGGGCAACGGCGAGATCGTCGACAGCTTCAACCTGGCTTCGGCTATCAAGGGCAAGTACGGCCTGGTGTTCTTCTACCCACTGGACTTCACCTTCGTCTGCCCGTCCGAGCTGATCGCCCTGGATCACCGCATGGACGACTTCAAGGCGCGCAACGTTGAAGTGATCGCCGTTTCGATCGACTCGCACTTCACCCACAACGCCTGGCGCAACACCCCGATCAACGCCGGCGGTATCGGCCCGGTCAAATACATCATGGCTGCCGACCTCAAGCACGAAATCGCCCAGGCCTACGACGTCGAGTCCGAAGGCGGCGTGGCCTTCCGTGGCGCGTTCCTGATCGATGACAAGGGTGTTGTCCGTTCGCAGATCGTCAACGACCTGCCGCTGGGCCGCAACATGGAAGAGCTGATCCGTCTGGTCGACGCGCTGCAATTCCACGAAGAGCACGGCGAAGTCTGCCCTGCCAACTGGAAAAAAGGCGACAAGGGCATGACCGCTTCGCCAGAAGGCGTTGCTGCCTACCTGAGCGAGAATGCTGGCAAGCTGTAAGCGCCACGCATGAAAAAACCGGCCCTGGTGGCCGGTTTTTTTATGCCTGTTCGCCAGCAAGGCTGGCTCCTGCGTCGCGTAGCGTCTGCAGGCGCCGGCCGGCGAAGCGGTCAGTCGCGAAAGTCCTGCCAGCCGCCCATTTCCTTCCAGCGATTGACGATGCCGCAGAACAGCTCGGCCGTCTTCTCGGTGTCGTAGCGCGCCGAGTGTGCCTCCCGCCCGTCAAAGTCGATGTCGGCACTCTGGCAGGCCCGCGCCAGCACGGTCTGACCATAGGCCAGGCCAGCCAGGGTGGCGGTGTCGAAGCTGGAGAACGGGTGGAAGGGGTTGCGCTTCATGTCGTGGCGCGCCACGGCCGCGTTGAGGAAGCCCAGGTCGAAACTGCTGTTGTGCCCCACCAGGATCGCGCGCTTGCAGCCATTGGCCTTGAGGGCCTTGCGCACGCCGCGGAAGATGTCGGTCAGCGCCGACTCTTCGCTGACCGCCATGCGCAGCGGGTGATCGAGCTTGATGCCGGTGAAGTCCAGGGCCGCCTGTTCGATATTGGCGCCCTCGAAGGGTTCGACGCGGAAGAAATAGGTGTGCTCCGGGAACAGAAAGCCCTTTTCGTCCATGCCGATGGTGACTGCGGCTATTTCCAGCAGTGCATCGGTGGCGCAGTTGAAACCACCGGTTTCAACATCCACCACCACCGGCAGGTAGCCGCGAAAGCGCTCTGCCATCGGATGGCGCGAACCGCCGCCTTGACCTTCCTGGTCGTCTTCGTAATCGTCGCTCACACAGTCTCCTCCAGCAGGCGCCAGCGCAGTTGCTCACCGGCGCGCAGCGGGATGACAGTCTGCTCGCCGAACGGCAGGCTGCCTGGGGCGGTCCAGCTTTCGCGGACCAGGGTAATGTGGTCGGTGTTCGCCGGCAGGCCGTAGAACGCCGGGCCATGAAGGCTGGCGAAACCTTCCAGCTTGTCCAGCGCGTTGCGCTGTTCGAACGCCTCGGCGTACAGCTCGATGGCGGCGAACGCGGTGTAGCAGCCGGCACAGCCGCAGGCGGCTTCCTTGGCATGCTGGGCGTGGGGCGCCGAATCGGTGCCGAGGAAGAACTTGCTGCTGCCGCTGGTGGCTGCGTCGAGCAGAGCCACCTGGTGGGTGTTGCGCTTGAGGATCGGCAGGCAGTAGAAGTGCGGGCGAATACCGCCCACCAGCATGTGGTTGCGGTTGTACAGCAGGTGCTGGGCGGTGATGGTTGCGCCGACGTTGGCCGGGGCCTCGTTGACGAACTGCACGGCTTCGGCAGTGGTGATGTGCTCGAACACCACTTTGAGCGTGGGGAAGCGCTCGACCACACGGCGCAGATGCTCGTCGATGAACAGCTTCTCGCGATCGAACACGTCGATTTCGGGGCGGGTCACTTCGCCATGCACCAGAAGCGGCATGCCCACCTCGGCCATGGCTTCGAGCACCGGGAAAATCTTGTCGACGCTGGTCACGCCGGAGTCCGAGTTGGTGGTCGCGCCGGCCGGGTACATCTTGGCGGCATGCACGAATCCGCTGGCCTTGGCCGCGCGAATGTCCTCGGGCTGGGTGCGGTCGGTGAGGTACAGCACCATCAGCGGTTCGAAGCGGCTGCCGGCAGGGCGGGCGGCCAGGATGCGCTGGCGATAGGCGTCGGCTTCGGCAGTGTTGCGTACCGGCGGTACCAGGTTGGGCATGATGATGGCGCGGGCAAAGGTGCGCGCCACGTCGCCGACGGTATGGGGCAATACAGCGCCATCGCGAAGATGGATGTGCCAGTCGTCGGGACGCAGGAGGGTCAGGCGGTCGGACATTGGGGATTCCAGGCGGTTCGAACTCCCGGTGAATGCTACCGGAAAAGCCCGATCCGAGCACTCGCTATCAAGTTTTGCGCAGGGCGTCCGATAGCTTGCAGGTATGCCGTAAGAAATTTGTGGAGCCGCCCGTGCGCCAGCGTTACCTAGCCCTGCTCAGTATGTTTGCCAGCCTGCCGGCCGTGGCACTCACCTTCCAGACTCGCGTGGAGAACGTCGAGTGGAAGGTCGAGGGCGATCAGTTCGAATGCCGGCTGATCCAGCCGATCGCCGATTTCGGCAGCGGCGAGTTCGTGCGCCGTGCGGGCGAGCAGGCCACCTTCCAGCTGCGCTCCACCAGCAATGTGCTGGGCGCCGGCTCCGCGACCCTGCTGGCCGCCGCCGCACCGTGGCAGCCCGGGCGTGGCGACATCAACCTGGGCGCGGTGCGCATGGCGCGCAGCGGCGTGCTGTTCAACAGCTCCCAGGGCCAGGCCAGCCGGCTCATCAATGGCCTGCTGGACGGGCGCAGCACCGTGGTGCGCAACTACACCGGCGAAGCCGGGCGCAGCATGGAAGTGAGCGTGCTGCCGGTGAAGTTCAACCGTGCCTACGGTGACTACCAGGCCTGTGCGGCCAAGCTGCTGCCGATGAACTATGACCAGGTGCGCCAGGCACGCGTGGGCTTTCCGGGCGGCGGTATCGATCTGGATGCCGATGCACGTGCCCGCCTGGACGTGATCATCGACTTCCTCAAGGCCGACCCCACGGTCAACCACATCGAGCTCGATGGCCACTCCGACAACAGCGGCAACCGCCTGACCAACCGTGACCTCTCGCGTCGCCGCGCCCTGGCGGTGCAGGACTACCTCAAGGCCCATGGCATCCCCGAAGAGCAGATCACCGTGCGCTTTCATGGCGAGCGCTATCCGCTGGCGGCCAATACCAATGCCGCCAATCGGGCACGCAACCGCCGGGTGAACATCCAGCTCGACCGCGTCACCCCGGTCGAGAAGCCCGCAGAGGTTGCCCCGCACAAGCCTGCCGAACCGGCAGCGACCCCGCCTGCGCCGGCACCCACGCAGACGCCGGCCGCCCAGGCAGGCAAACCCGCCGCCTGATTCGACGGTGCGACCGCCGGTCGCGCCGACGACAATTTCTGTCGCTTTGTCGTCACAAGCTGTCGCCCCACTGTAAATTCTGCGGTAAGGCCGGTAGAATCACCGGCTTTCCGTACAACCCGTGGAGTGATGGCATGGCGGACGTAAAAAAGGTCGTACTGGCGTATTCCGGCGGCCTTGATACTTCGGTGATTCTCAAGTGGCTGCAAGATACCTACAACTGTGAAGTGGTGACGTTCACCGCCGATCTGGGGCAGGGCGAGGAGGTCGAACCGGCCCGCGCCAAGGCTCAGGCCATGGGTGTCAAAGAGATCTACATCGATGACCTGCGAGAAGAATTCGTCCGCGATTTCGTGTTCCCGATGTTCCGCGCCAACACCGTCTACGAAGGCGAGTACCTGCTGGGTACTTCCATCGCACGTCCGCTGATCGCCAAGCGTCTGATCGAGATCGCCAACGAAACCGGCGCCGACGCCATTTCCCATGGCGCCACCGGCAAGGGCAACGACCAGGTGCGTTTCGAGCTGGGTGCCTACGCGCTCAAGCCAGGCGTCAAGGTCATCGCCCCATGGCGCGAGTGGGACCTGCTCTCGCGCGAGAAGCTGATGGACTACGCCGAGAAGCACGGTATCCCGATCGAGCGTCACGGCAAGAAGAAGTCGCCGTACTCGATGGACGCCAACCTGCTGCACATCTCCTACGAGGGCGGCGTGCTGGAGGATACCTGGACCGAGCACGAAGAAGACATGTGGCGCTGGACTAAGTCGCCAGAAAACGCCCCTGACGTTCCGACCTACCTGGAACTGACCTACCGCAACGGCGACGTCGTGGCGCTGGACGGCGTCGAGATGACTCCGGCCACCGTCCTGGCCACCCTGAACCGCATCGGCGGCGAGAACGGCATCGGTCGCCTGGACATCGTCGAGAACCGCTATGTGGGCATGAAGTCCCGTGGCTGCTACGAAACCCCGGGCGGCACCATCATGCTGCGCGCGCACCGTGCGATCGAGTCCATCACCCTGGACCGCGAAGTGGCTCACCTCAAGGATGAGCTGATGGCCAAGTACGCCAGCCTGATCTACACCGGCTACTGGTGGAGCCCTGAGCGTCTGATGCTGCAACAGATGATCGATGCTTCGCAGTTGAACGTGAACGGTGTGGTTCGCCTGAAGCTGTACAAGGGCAACGTGATCGTCACCGGTCGCAAGTCTGACGATTCGCTGTTCGATGCCAACATCGCCACCTTCGAAGAAGACGGCGGCGCCTACAACCAGGCCGACGCGGCGGGCTTCATCAAGCTCAACGCACTGCGCCTGCGCATTGCCGCGAACAAGGGCCGCTCACTGGTGTGAGGGGCGCTTGAACGAAAGGAACCCGGCCTGAGGCCGGGTTTTTTTATGCCTTCATTGCGGTGGCTCGGCGCCCAGGGCATGGGTGGTCAGTGTGGTCTGCGTGCCGGTTTCAAGGTTGTGGATGACCAGCGTGCCCAGCCTGGGCTGTTGCGTGATGGCCTGAGTGACAAGGTATTCGATCAGCGATGTGCTGTGTGCACCGGAAATGACGATGGTCGAGATAGCGGGTGCCATGGCGTCGCAACCCAGGGATGGGGCTTGTGTTGTCAATTGTGCAAAGGCAGAACGGGCAGGCGGCAGGTGACTTTCACGTTGTTCTGAAGTTGGCCAGTCTTTGGGTTCATCCGGAACTTCAGGCGTGTCCTCGTTGTACTCCGGGCAATACAGCGTCTTGCTATTGAAGTTGAGCGTCAGGAAAAACAGGATTGTCAGAAAGGGTGGAAAGCCCACCAGAAACCACGTGTAGATACCCTGGCTGTCTTCGCCAAGAAAGGGCAGTGAGGCCAACGCAGAGGCTTCGATGATACCCGCGAAAATAGCAATGATCGTCAGTGGGCTTTTCGGTTCGACGTTGCTCATGTACGTGCCTGCTGCTCGGCGTGAGCGCTGTTTCGTGGGCGCAAGGGTCAGGGTTCGCATTGTTTTTGGAACCACTATGCGGCCTGGGTACTTCGGTGTTCAGGGGGTTATGGATCGTCCTCAGGAAATACTTCGGTGCAACTTCGACGCGATAAAACGCCGTGACAGGATTGATACCCGGGTTAGTCAAATATCACGGATATTTCCTGCGTGCGGGCGAGCGTTGTCATATGGAACGTGGCGAGAGTGCGGTGTTAGTGTTTGTTCGCACTGCATGCACGCCTCGAACGACGCAATGATTGTTTCTGCTTAACGCCTGCTATCAGGAAGTTTTGTAGGAATAATCTTCTATTTAGGTAGGTCTGGTCTTGTCGTGCAACTGTCAAGGAAGCTGCAATGCACTATGCCGGTTGACTAGGCTATTGTGCGGGCTCAAAAAATCGAACAGCGAAAATTGGATTTTGCCCATGAATAAAGTGCTGATCGTGGATGATCATCCGGTCATTCGCCTGGCTGTACGCATGCTGATGGAGCGGCATGGCTATGAAGTTGTCGCAGAGACCGACAACGGAGTGGACGCGCTGCAGCTGGTCAAGAAACACCTGCCCGATATCGTGATACTGGATATCGGCATGCCCAAGCTCGATGGGCTGGAGGTCATTGCAAGGTTGACCTCCAATGACGTGAACATAAAGGTACTGGTGCTGACCTCACAGGCACCTGGGCATTTTTCGATGCGGTGCATGCAGGCGGGCGCCGCGGGTTATGTCTGCAAGCAGCAGGACCTTACCGAGCTGCTCAGCGCCATCAAGGCGGTCCTCTCCGGTTACAGCTACTTCCCCAACCAGGCCCTGCACTCGGTGCGCTCGAACCTTGGCGGTTCCAGCGAAGCGGATATGGTCGAACGTCTGTCGGGGCGGGAGATGATGGTGCTGCAGCAACTGGCACGCGGCAAGACCAACAAGGAGATTGCCGACGGCATGTTTCTGAGCAACAAGACGGTGAGTACCTACAAGACGCGCCTGTTGCTCAAGCTCAATGCGCGCTCCCTGGTGGACCTTATCGAACTGGCCCAGCGTAACGGCCTGGTGTGAACCAGACCTTGCCAGGGCGACTGCCTGGCCCCTGCATGCGCTAGAGACGGCCCGCCCGCGACCTGAAGTGGGCCGTCAAAGATCGAAGTCGTAATCGGCCAACTGCTTTTGCAGGCGGCGTTCTTCCAGCATGTTGTCGATGGTGCGACGCTTGCTGAGGTTGGTCTTCGCCGTTTCGGGCGGGCTTTCCGTTTCCTGTTCGTCTGCCGTGTCCGGCTCGACGTCGATATCCAGCTCTTCGTTATCGGTGCTCATAAGTCACTCCATGCCAAGAGGGCTATTGGCGCACCTTATAGCGATATTTTCAGAGCCGGTAAAAAAGATTTTTTCAATCGTGCGCAACCGATTCAACTATTTGTTCAATCGTCGGAGGTTTTTTGCGGGTACTCGCAAAGGTCCTCGATACGGCAGCTTCCACAGCGTGGCTTGCGCGCCTGGCATACATAGCGCCCATGCAGTATCAGCCAGTGGTGCGCATCCAGCAGATAGTCCTTGGGCACAAACTTCATCAATGCCTTTTCCACCTCCAGCACCGTCTTGCCGGGGGCGATACGGGTGCGGTTGCTGACCCGGAAGATATGCGTGTCCACCGCCATGGTCGGCTGGCGAAATGCGGTGTTGAGCACCACGTTGGCCGTCTTTCTGCCCACCCCGGGCAACGCTTCGAGGGCTTCGCGGGTTTGCGGCACTTCGCCGCCGTGGCGCTCGATCAGCAGGCGACAGGTTTCGATGACGTTCTTGGCCTTGCTGTTGTACAGGCCGATGGTCTTGATGTAGCTGGACAACCCTTCAACGCCCAGGTCGTAGATGGCCTGGGGCGTGTTGGCCACCGGGTACAGGCGTGCAGTGGCCTTGTTGACCCCCACGTCGGTGGATTGCGCCGAGAGGATGACCGCGATCAGCAGTTCGAAGGGGGTGGTGTAGGCCAGCTCGGTCTTCGGGTCCGGGTTGTCTTCGTGCAGCCTGCGAAAGATTTCCAGGCGTTTGGCAGCATTCATGGGCTCAGAGGCTTCCTTGACGGCTAGAGGGGGCCGGCTTGCGCCGCACCCGGTTGAAAATGGCCAGTAGCAGGCCCAGCAGGATCAGTGCGCCCGGGGTCAGTTGGGCCAGGCGCAGCCCGGCAGAGCCCAGCAGTTCGCGGCACAGGCCCAGCAGCAGGTGCACTGTACACAAGCCGATGACCACCAGCAGGCCTTGCGCGACGCCGCGATGGCGCTCGAAGCACTGTTCCAGCAGCACGCATTGCAGTGCGATCAGCGCCGGGTAGATGCCCAGTTGCGCGTGAACCTCCAGGGCCCAGGCGCGCAGGCTCAGCTCCAGGCAGGTCACCAGCATCGCCGCCAGCAGCACGCTGACCAGCGTGGTCTGCAGCCCTTGCAGCAGCGGGCGCAAGGGCGTCATGCACAACCGGTGCAGGCACAGGCTCAACAGGCTGAACAACGCCACCGCTGCGGCCTGGGCCAGGGTCTGGCTGGCGCCCAGCATCGGGGCCAGGCTGAGGATGAGCAGGCTGCGGCTATTCATGTTCACCGGTACCCAGCAGATAGAGGGAGTGTTCGTCGAAGTAGCGCAGGGCATCGTGCACCGCCTGGATCACTGCGCGGGAGGTCACGCTGGCGCCGGCCAGCTGGTCGAACTGGCCGGCATCGCGCTTGAGGGCCCAGGCCGGATCGGGGGTGTCCGCCAGCGTGCGGCCCTCGAACCCGCGTAGCCAGGTGTTGCCCGGTTCACTCAACTTGCCGCCAAGCCCTGGCGTTTCCTGGTGCTGCAGCACCCGGGTGGCCAGCAGGCGGCCGTGGCTGTCGATGGCGATCAGCAGGTCCAGTGGCCCCCCATAGCCCTGAACCCGGCTGTGCAGCACCACGGCGCTGGGCTGGCCGAGCAGGGTCGCGCGGTAGCCGGCCAGCAGGGTGCTATGGGCCAGGGTCGGTGCGGGCAGTGCGAGGGGGCGTTGCAGCGGCTGGTTGTCGTAGCGCTCTGCCGGCAGCACGCTCAGCAGGCTCCTGGCCTTGAGCTGCAGTTCAGCCTGGCTGATACGCGCGGCGTTCAACTGCGCCCAGCCAATGGCGCAGCCGATGGCCAGGCACGCCACGGCCGCCACCAGCAGCACTGCACGCGCCCGGGGGGTCATGCCGGCTGCCCTTGGCGCCGCGCGGCCCAGCGTTCGAGCGCCGGCACGCACAGGTTCATCAGCAGCACGGCGAACGCACTGCCGTCGGGGTAGCTACCCCAGGTACGGATCAGATAGACCAGCACGCCCACCCCGGCGCCGAACAGCAGGCGTGCGCTGGCCGCCCTGGGGCCGCTGACCGGTTCGGTGACGATGAAGAACGCGACGAACAGGCTGGAGCCGGCCAGCAGGTGAAACAGCGGCGAGCCATTGGAGTCGGAGCCCGAGCCGTTCCAGCCCAGCAGGCTCATGATGAACAGGCTGCCCAGCATGGCCACCGGGGCATGCCAGCTGAACACCTTGCGCTGCAGCAACAACAGGCCACCGGCCAGGAAGGCCAGGGCGACCCACTCGCTGCCTGCGCCGGCGAATCGGCCGAAGGCCGGGTGCTGGCCGGACAGTTCGTCGATGGTCAGGCTCTGGTTGTGGCGCACCACATCCAGCACCGTCGCCTGGGCCCAGGCGTCGGGTCGGACGGCCAAGCCGAACACCGCTTCGAGGCTGGTGCCCAGGTCCAGCGGTTGCGGCCCGGGCCACTGGGTCATCTGGGCCGGAAAGCTGACCAGGGCCACGGCATAGCCGAGCATGGCCGGGTTGAACGGATTCTTGCCAAGCCCGCCGTACACATGCTTGCCCAGGGCCAGGGCGCTTGCGCTGGCAATCACCGGCACCCACCAGGCGAGGTAGGCGGGCAGGGCGATGGCCAGCAGCGTGGCGCTGACCAGGGCGCTGCCATCGCCCAGTGCAGCACGCACCGGGCGGCGCTGGGCGCGCAGCAGCACCGCTTCGGTCGCCAGCGCCGCGGTGGTGGTCAGCAGCAGGTTGAGCAGGGTGCCCCAACCGTGCAGCCAGGTCAGTGCCAGCAAGCCGGGCAGGCACGCCAGCAGCACCAGGCGCAGGCTGGCGCGCAGGCGTTCGCCCGGGTCAGGCGCGGGCAGCATCGCTTACCGCCAGCAGTGATTCCAGGTGAGCCTGGGTCTGTTGCTGCGCTTGCTGCAGGTCAGCCAGTTGCGCTTGCTGCGCCGGGCTTGGCGAGTCGCCAAAGGCTGTGCGCGCCTTGGTCAGCTGGGCGCGACTCATGGCCGCGGCAATCTTGGCCTTTTTCAGCGCCGCATCGGCGGCTGCAGCCTTTTGCGCCTGCACCCGCGCAATCGCGGCCTTGATCGGGTCGTCGGCCGGCACCGCAGCCGCCGCGTTCGGGGCGGGCCGCTGGCTGCGCGCGATGCGTTCGGCCTGCTTGCGCGCCTCTTCGCGTTGCAGGCGCTGGGCACGCTGCTCGAAGCGGTGGCGTGCATGGCTGCGCCGGGCG
Organism: Pseudomonas sp. VE 267-6A; assembly: GCF_024126555.1. Lineage (NCBI taxonomy): Bacteria > Pseudomonadati > Pseudomonadota > Gammaproteobacteria > Pseudomonadales > Pseudomonadaceae > Pseudomonas > Pseudomonas sp. VE 267-6A. The sequence goes on along the minus strand of NZ_JAMYBY010000007.1, from coordinate 180,659 downwards.
GCGCGGGCGAGCTGCTGTGGCCGGGTGTGAGCAAGGCCGCCGACGATCGGCACGATGGGGCTGTCGGCAGGCAGTGGCAGCAGGTCGATGCAGTCGACCGGGCAAGGCGCCACGCACAGGTCGCAGCCGGTGCATTCGGCGCTGATGACCGTGTGCATCAGCTTGGCGGCGCCGACGATGGCGTCCACCGGGCAGGCCTGGATGCATTTGGTGCAACCGATGCATTCGGCCTCGCGAATGAAGGCGACCTGGGCGGGCGCACTGCCGCGGTCGGTATCCAGGGCAATCACCGGCACCTGCAGCAGTGCGGCCAGTGCGGCAATGGTCTCGCTGCCGCCGGGTGGGCACTTGTTGATGGCCTCGCCCGCCGCCAGCCCCTGGGCGTAAGGCTGGCAGCCGGCATGACCGCACTTGCCGCATTGGGTCTGGGGCAGCAGGGCGTCGATGCGTTGAATCAGGCTCATGAGGTGAACAGTCCGTTGAAACCGAGAAAGGCCAGGGCCATGATCCCTGCGCCGATCAGCTCGATGGGCAGGCCGCGCAAGGCCACGGGGGCCGCGTCGCTGCGTTGGCGCAGGTCGTCGAACAGGCACAGCGCCAGCCAGAAGCCCAGGCCGCCGCCCAGGCTCAGGGCCAGGGTGGCGAACGGGTCGAGCGTGGCATCGCTGGCTTGCAGGGCAAGGCCCAGGACGGCGGCATTGCCCAGCAGCAAGGGTTTGAGGCCGGTGAACGGCCAGTGTGGCAGTTGGCGTTGCAACCGGTTCAGCACCGGCGCTGCCAGCAGAACGCACAGCGGCAGGAACACGAACAGGCGCAGGTACTCCAGTTGCAGCGGGCGCAACCCGTAGCGGTAAAGCAACTGCCCCGGTACGACCGCCAGCACCATCAGCACCAGCGTCGCCAACCCCAGTGCGTGCACCCGGCGACGTGACGCCGGCTCGACGGGCTGCAGCAGCGGGTCGAGCGCGAGGGCCTGGTGCAACACGAGGTTGTTGACCAGCGCAGCGCTGATAAGGGTAAGGAGCAGTTCGGTCATGGGCGCGCCACAGGCAAGAGGCTGTGCGCCATTATCCGGCAATCACGGTGCAATGAGAACGCCCCGGCCGGTCAGGGTCGGGGCGTGGCACTTACTTGATGCGCTGACCCGGCTTGGCGCCGCTGTCAGGGCTGAGCAGGTAGATCTCCTCGCCGCCAGGGCCTGCGGCCATGACCATCCCCTCGCTTACGCCAAAGCGCATTTTGCGTGGCTTGAGGTTGGCGATCATCATGGTCAGACGACCTTCCAGCTTGCTCGGGTCGGGGTAGGCGGACTTGATGCCGGAGAACACGTTGCGCTGCTCGTCACCGATGTCCAGGGTCAGTCGCAGCAGCTTGTCGGCCCCTTCCACGGCTTCGGCCTTGAGAATCAGCGCTACCCGCAGGTCGACGGCGGCAAAGGTGTCGAAGTCGATCTCGGCCGACAGCGGGTCCTTGGTCAGCTCGCCGTTGCCGGTGACCACGCTGGTCTGGCTGGCGGCCAGGTCCTGCTTGGAAGCGTCGACCATGGCTTGCACCTTGACCGGGTCGATGCGGGTCATCAATGCCTTGAACGGGTTCAGCTGGTGGTTCTCGAGACGGCTCTGGTGGTCGTTCCAGGTCAGCGGCGCGACGTTCAGGAACGCCTCGGCATCGCTGGCCAGTTGCGGCAGCACCGGCTTGAGGAAGATCACCAGCTGGCGGAACAGGTTGATGCCCTGGGCGCACACGGCCTGCACTTCGTCCTGCTTGCCTTCCTGCTTGGCCAGCGACCACGGGGCCTTGTCGGCGATCCAGGCGTTGGCGCGGTCGGCCAGGCCCATGATTTCGCGCATCGCACGGGCGAAGTCGCGGCCTTCGTAGGCGTCGGCGATACCCGGTGCCGCAGCCAGGAAGGCCTCGGTCAGCTCCGGTGCGGCGTCGCCGGCCACCATCACGCCGCCGTTACCCTTGTGGATGAACCCTGCGCAGCGGCTGGCGATGTTGACCACCTTGCCGATCAGGTCCGAGTTGACCTTCTGCACGAAGTCTTCCAGGTTCAGGTCCAGGTCATCCACGCCACGGCCCAGCTTGGCCGCGTAGTAGTAGCGCAGGTATTCCGGCGACAGGTGGTCGAGGTAGGTGCGCGCCTTGATGAAGGTGCCACGGGACTTGGACATCTTCTGGCCGTTGACCGTCAGGTAGCCGTGCACGTTGATTGCGGTCGGCTTGCGGTAGCCGGCGCCTTCGAGCATGGCCGGCCAGAACAGCGCGTGGAAGTTGACGATGTCCTTGCCGATGAAGTGGTACAGCTCGGCGCTGGAGTCTTTTTTCCAGTAGGCGTCGAAGTCCAGTTCCGGCGTGCGGTCGCACAGGTTCTTGAAGCTGGCCATGTAGCCGATCGGCGCGTCCAGCCACACATAGAAGTACTTGCCCGGCTCGCCCGGGATCTCGAAGCCGAAGTACGGCGCATCACGGGAGATGTCCCATTCCTGCAGGCCGGAATCCAGCCATTCGGCCAACTTGTTGGCCACGGCGTCCTGCAGTGTGCCGCTGCGGGTCCACTGCTGCAGCATGGCCTGGAAGTCGGGCAGCTTGAAGAAGAAGTGCTGGGAGTCCCTGAGCACCGGGGTGGCGCCGGAGATCGCCGACTTGGGGTTCTTCAGTTCGGTCGGTGCGTAGGTGGCGCCGCATTTTTCGCAGTTGTCGCCATACTGGTCGTCGGCCGCGCATTTGGGGCAGGTGCCCTTGATGAAGCGGTCGGCCAGGAACATCTGCTTGTCGGGGTCGAAATACTGGGTGACCGAGCGCGTGGCGATATGCCCGGCGTCACGCAGTTTCAGGTAGATCTGGCTCGACAGCTCGCGGTTTTCGTCGGCGTGGGTCGAATGGTAGTTGTCGAACTCCACCAGAAAGTCGGCAAAGTCGCCGCAGTGCTCGGCCTGCACGTTCGCGATCAGTTGCTCGGGGGTAATGCCTTCTTTCTCGGCGCGCAGCATGATCGCCGAACCGTGCGCGTCGTCGGCGCACACGTAGGTGCACTGGTTGCCGCGGTACTTCTGGAAGCGCACCCACATGTCTGTCTGAACGTACTCGAGCATGTGGCCAAGGTGGATCGACCCGTTGGCATAGGGCAGGGCGCTGGTGACGAGAATCTGGCGTGGCTCGGACATGGGGGCTCGGCTACTTTCGGCTACAGGGTATGAACGGTGATCGGCCACTATAAAACGATGGGAAATATATTTCACCCCATGGACGTATCTGCCGTTGTTTCACGGGTTAGCATAGCGACCTGTTTCATTCAGTCTTTTATCGGGAGTCTCCATGAGCGCCGTCACTCGCGCAGCGGTTGAAACCGTCCTTCGCCAATACACCGACCCTTACCTGAACCAGGACCCGGTCAGCGCCGGGTGTGTGCGCAGCATCGATATCCAGGGCGACCGGGTCAGCGTGGCCCTGGAGCTGGGCTATGCCGCCGGCCTGTTCAAGAACGGCTGGGCCCAGGTGCTGCAGACTGCCGTCGAGGGGATCGAGGGCGTGGCCTCGGCACAGGTCGAGATCACCTGTGTGATCGCCGCGCACAAGGCCCAGGCGCAGATTCCGGGCCTGGCCAACGTCAAGAACATCGTGGCCGTTGCCTCGGGCAAGGGCGGTGTGGGCAAGTCCACCACCGCCGCCAACCTGGCCCTGGCCCTGGCCCGTGAAGGGGCGCGGGTGGGTATCCTGGATGCCGACATCTATGGCCCCAGCCAGGGCGTGATGTTCGGTATCGCCGAAGGGACCCGGCCGCAGATCCGCGACCAGAAGTGGTTCGTGCCGTTGCGTGCGCATGGCGTGGAAGTCATGTCGATGGCGTTTCTTACCGACGACAACACGCCGATGGTATGGCGTGGCCCGATGGTCTCCGGTGCGTTGCTGCAACTGGTGACCCAGACCGCCTGGGACAACCTCGACTACCTGGTGATCGACATGCCGCCGGGCACCGGCGACATCCAGCTGACCCTGGCGCAGAAGGTGCCGGTGGCTGGTTCGGTGATCGTGACCACGCCGCAGGACCTTGCGCTGCTGGACGCGAAAAAGGGTGTGGAGATGTTCCGCAAGGTGAATATCCCGGTGCTGGGCGTGGTCGAGAACATGGCCGTGCATATCTGCTCGAACTGCGGGCATGCCGAGCACCTGTTCGGTGAAGGTGGTGGCGAGAAGCTGGCGGCGCAGTACGGTGTGGAGCTGCTGGCTTCGCTGCCCCTGTCGATGCTGATTCGCGAGCAGGCCGACAGCGGCAAGCCGACCGCGATTGCCGAGCCTGAAAGCCAGATTGCCATGGTGTACCAGGAACTGGCACGGCAGGTGGGGGCGCGCATCGTGCTGCAGGAAGCGGCGGCGCCGGCGATGCCCAATATCACCATCAGCGAAGACTGAGTCGATACCCTCGCCTGTGTAGGAGCCGGCGTTGTCGGCGAAGGGCCCACTGCATCACCAGGCAGGTACTGCGGTGTTGCCTTCGCCGGCAACGCCGGCTCCTACGGGCAGGCCCACCGGCAAGGCAAAAAAAAGCCCCGCCGGTGAGGGCAGGGCTTTTTTCAAGCAGTGAAGCGCAAGTTAGATAACTTGTACTTCTTCAGCTTGCATGCCTTTCTGACCGCGGGTAGCGACGAAAGAGACCTGCTGGCCTTCTTTCAGGCTTTTGAAGCCGTCAGCTTGAATGGCTTTGAAGTGTACGAACAGGTCGTCACCGGATTGTGGGGTGATGAAGCCGAAGCCTTTTTCATCGTTGAACCACTTAACGGTACCGGTTTGGCGATTGGACATGGTCTGTCTCCTTGGACAAAGTTAATTACGGCTCAGGAAACGCCCTGGCCGAGACTGAGTGCAAAGAGGCAGAAAATTCATGAAGATGGGTTGATCGAGATCTTGCATCAGGTAGAGATTCTCAGTGACACGTGCAGCACAGTGGCGTCACCATAACCCTTTTTCCAGAACGTGCCAATGGTCTTGTTCAGCTTTCGTGCAATTCAAGACTGGCGGCGCCGCGATACCCCGCGCAGGCCCCGTATGACGCGGATCTTGCCGCCAACACCGCACGGAACTTTGAACCCGGCGCCGGGCCCGGTAAGATGCCCCACAGAATTTCTTCACCACGCTATTTCAGGACACCCGCCATGAGCATCAAATCGGACAAGTGGATTCGCCGCATGGCGCAGGAACACGGCATGATCGAGCCCTTCGTCGAGCGTCAGGTACGCGGCGAAAGCGACAACCGGCTGATCTCCTTCGGCGTCTCCAGCTACGGCTACGACGTGCGCTGCGCCGACGAGTTCAAGGTGTTCACCAACATCAATTCGGCCACCGTCGATCCGAAAAACTTCGACGCCGGCAGCTTCGTCGACGTCAAGAGCGACGTGTGCATCATCCCGCCCAACTCCTTCGCCCTGGCGCGCACCGTCGAGTACTTCCGCATCCCGCGCAACGTGCTGACCATCTGCCTGGGCAAGAGCACCTATGCCCGTTGCGGCATCATCGTCAACGTCACCCCGCTCGAGCCGGAGTGGGAAGGCCACGTGACCCTGGAGTTCTCCAACACCACCACCCTGCCGGCCAAGATCTACGCCAACGAAGGCGTGGCGCAGATGCTGTTCCTGGAGTCCGACGAAGAGTGCGAAGTGTCCTATAAGGACCGCGGCGGCAAGTACCAGGGCCAGCGTGGTGTGACCCTGCCGCGCACCTGAGCCGACGAAGCGAGGGAATTACTCGCCGGCAAGGCACTCCAAGCAGATGAACCGTCCCGGCACGCCAGGAGGCGTGTCGGACTTCGCTCAGGAGCCGCCTATGAAACTCGACCCCTCAATCAGCGCCAAACTTGCCGTGCTGCAGCCCAATCAGATCGGGCTGGTGGCCTGGTCATTGCTCGCGCAGCCGCCACTGATGCAGGCCGGTGGCGTCCCCGGCCAGCCTGGCCCGGACACCCCGTCGCCGCCGCAGCCAGGCGATAACCCGCCGATGGAACCGGGTGAACCCACACTTCCTGATGAACCGCCACCGGCACCGGTTGCCTGAGCCTAGGGCTTGACCGGCCATACCTGCGCGTCTGCCGTCAGGTACACGCGCTCACCCGGCTGAGGCTGCACTGCCCAGCCGCCGGTGAAGTCCCCGAAGGCCGGCAGCAGGCCGAGCCGTTCGCCGATCACGAAGCAGGGCAGGCGCAGGCGTTGCCGCGCGCGCCCCCGCAGCACATACACCGGGTGTACGTGGCCGGCCAGCACCAGGTGCGTGGCATGGGGCTCGGGCTCGTGCTGCAAGGCGAACGGCCCCAGCAGCAGCGGGCCGTCAAGCACATCGATGCGCAGCCCCTCGGGCGGGTCGCCGGCATGCAGGTCGTGGTTGCCGCGTATCAGCGTGATCTTCAGCCGGGCGTGCCGTTCCCGCCATTGCCGCACGCGTTCCAGCGTGGCCGCGGCGCGGCCGGTGCGTGCGTGCAGAAAGTCGCCCAGCACGATCAGCTCTTCGCACGGGTAGCTGGTCAGCAGCCGGTCCAGGCGTTGCAGGATCGATTGCGTGGTGCCGCGGGGCACGGGCAGGTGCTGGGCGCGAAATGCCGCCGCCTTGCCGATATGCACATCGGCCACCAGCATCACCCTGCGCGCCGGCCAGTACAGCGCCTTGTCCCCCAGCAGCCAGAGCTGCTCGCCGTGTACGTCGATGTTCAGGCAGTGACTCATTCAGCGCTCCCGGCTCGCGGCCTTTTCCAGGTCGGCGACCATGCGGGCGATGCGGTCGGCGAGCTTTTCCGTGCTCAGGGTTTCGCGCATGCCTTCCACCAGCAGCGGAAAGGCCAGCGGGCCCGGGCGCGCAAGCGGCTGCAGATGCAGGCGCAAACCGCCCAGCCGGCTCAGTACCTGCGCCAGCCGGTCGATCTCAAGCTCTGCGTTCAGTACCTCGTCACGGGCCTGGCCCAGCAGCAGGTTGCCCGCGTCGTGCTGGCGGAACACCTCGAAGAACAGGCCGCTGGACGCCTGGATCTGCCGGGTGCTCTTGTGCGAGCCGGGATAGCCGCCGAACACCAGCCCGGAGATCTGCGCGATTTCGCGAAAACGGCGCATGGTCATTTCGCCGGCATTCAGGCTGGCCAGCACGTCCTCGAGCAGTCCATCGGGGCTCAGCAGGTCCGGCAGCATGGCCGCCCACGGCACTTCGCCAGGGCACAGCAGTTCCAGGCCATAGTCGTTCACCGCAATCGAGAAACTCGCCGGCTGGCTGCGGCTGTAGCGCCACGCCAGCAGGCTGGCCAGCCCAAGGTGGGTGGTGCGCCCGGCAAATGGATAGAGAAACAGATGGCAGCCCTGACGCGAGGTCCAGGTCTCGGCCAGCAGCATGTCGTGGGTGGGGATCACCGACCAGCGCCGCTGCAGCTCCAGCAATGGCTTGACCGCCTGCATGGCCGGCCCGTGGTAGCGACCGTGCGCGGCGCTGTCGAGCTGCTCGACCACGGCCCTGGCCAGCTCGCTGGAAAGCGGCATGCGCCCGCCGTTCCAGCGTGGTACGGCAGGTTTGCGTGCGGTGCTGCGACGCACATAGGCGGTCATGTTGTCGATGCGCACCAGCTCCAGCGTGCGCCCGGCGAACAGGAAGGCATCGCCCGGGCGCAGGCGGGCAACGAAGGCTTCCTCGACACTGCCCAGGTTGCGCCCGCCGCCTCCCTTGCTCCAGAACTTCAGCTGGATGCTCGCATCGCTGACGATGGTGCCGATGCCCATGCGGTGGCGGCGCGCCAGGCGCGCGTTGGCCACCCGCCATACCCCGTCCGGCGCTTCGATGACCCGGTGATAGTCAGGGTAGGCGCCCAGCGAGGCACCGCCGTTGCGCACGAATTCCAGCGCCCATTGCCACTGTTCGTCGCGCAGGTGCCGATAGGCCCAGGTGCTGCGCACTTCCTCGAGCAGTTGCGCGGGGCGAAACCCGGCCCCCAGGGCCATGCTCACCAGGTGCTGCACCAGCACATCCATGCACAGCGCCGGAGAGCGCCTTGCCTCTATCTGGCGTGCTGCCACGGCCTCGCGGGCGGCGGCGGCCTCCACCAGCTCCAGGCTGTGGGTCGGTACCAGGGTCACCCGCGAAGGGCGGCCCGGCGCGTGCCCCGAGCGTCCGGCGCGCTGCATCAGACGCGCCACGCCCTTGGCCGAGCCGATCTGCAACACCCGTTCGACGGGCAGAAAATCCACCCCCAGGTCGAGGCTTGAGGTACATACCACTGCCTTGAGCTGGCCCTGTTTCAGGCTCTGCTCGACCCAGTTGCGGGTTTCGCGGGCCAGCGAGGCGTGATGCAGGGCAATGATGCCGGCCCAGTCGGGGCGCGCCTCCAGCAGCGCCTGATACCACAGCTCGGCCTGGGCGCGGGTGTTGGTGAACACCAGGCAACTGCTGCTGCGCGCCACCTCATCGCGCACCTGCGCGAGCATCTTGAGCCCCATGTGCCCGGCCCAGGGGAAGCGCTCGATGGCTTCGGGCAGCAGGGTATCGACCTCGATGCGCTTGTCCTGGCGGCCTTGCACCAGGCAACCGCCCTCGGGCAGCAGCACGTCGCGGGCATGCTCCAGGTTGCCCAGGGTGGCCGAGATGCCCCATACGATCAGGCCCGGGTGCCAGCGGCGCAGGCGCGCCAGGGCCAGTTGCAGTTGTACACCGCGCTTGTTGCCGAGCAGCTCGTGCCATTCGTCCACCACCACCAGGCGCAGGCTGGCGAACTCGCTCTGCGCCGCATCGCGGGTCAGCAGCAGGGTCAGGCTTTCGGGGGTGGTGATCAGGGCACTGGGCAGGCGCCGGCTCTGGCGGGCACGCTCGGCGCTGGAGGTGTCGCCGCTGCGCACGCCCAGGCTCCAGTGAATCTGCAACGCGTCCAGTGGCGCCTGCAAGGCCCGCGCGGTATCGGCGGCCAGGGCGCGCATGGGGGTGATCCACAGCACTTGCAGCGGTGCCGGGTGCTTGGCGCGTGGCGTGTCCTGGGCATGGAGGTGTTGCAGCGCGGCCAGCCACAGGGCGTAGGTTTTGCCGGCGCCGGTGCTGGCATGCAGCAACCCGGATTCGCCGCGGGCGACGGCGGCCCACACGCGCTTCTGAAAGGCGAAGGGCTTCCAGCCACGGGTGGCAAACCAGGGGCCAGCAAGGTCGGACGGTTTACGCATGCCGGGGCCGCTTGTGGGCAGTGGGTGTGTCTTCACAGACCATCAATGCCCGGCATTAGTTTTAGCGGGTGACAATCGTCGGGTTATTTGAGGTTGCCACTCAGGAACTGGCGCAGCCGCTCGCTCCTGGGGTTGCCCAGCACATCGGCCGGTGCGCCCTGTTCCTCCACCAGCCCCTGATGCAGGAACAGCACCTGGCTCGATACCTGCCGTGCAAAGCTCATTTCGTGGGTCACCATGATCATGGTGCGGCCTTCCTCGGCCAGCCCCTGGATCACCCGCAGCACTTCCCCCACCAGCTCCGGGTCCAGCGCCGAAGTCGGCTCGTCGAACAGCATCACCTCCGGCTCCATTGCCAGCGCCCGCGCGATCGCCACCCGCTGCTGCTGGCCACCGGACAGGAACGCCGGGTACTGGTCTGCCACCCGGGGCGCCAGGCCTACCTTGTCCAGGTAGGCACGTGCCCGTTCCTCGGCCTCGTGCCGGCTTACCCCCAGCACCCGGCGCGGCGCCATGCTGATGTTCTCCAGCACGCTCAGGTGGCTCCACAGGTTGAAATGCTGGAACACCATGGCCAGGCGCGTGCGGATACGCTGCAGCTCGTCGGCATCGGCCACGCGCAGGCCGTGGCGGTCGTGCACCATGCGCACCGGCTGGCCGTCCAGGGTCATGCTGCCCTCGTCGGGCTGTTCGAGAAAATTGATGCAGCGCAGAAAGGTGCTCTTGCCCGAGCCACTGGCGCCGATCAGGCTGATCACGTCGCCGGTGCTGGCCTGCAGTGAAACGCCCTTGAGCACATGGTGCTCGCCGTAGCGCTTGTGCAGGCCTTCGATGGTCAGTTTGTACATGCACGGCCCCTCATGGCGATAACAGGTAGCCGCTGCGGTACGGCTGGTTGCCCGCCACATGCGCAATCACCATGCCAGCGGTGGCCATGCGTCGCAGCGAGCGGGCATACAGCAGCCCGGCCTGCTGGTTGTATACCGGGGTCACGCGGTCGCTGAGCGGGTCGATCACCTCGGCGATCAGTTGCCCGGCCTGCACCGGCTGGCCCGGGGTGACATGAAACACCAGCAGGCCGCCCAGCGGCGTGGCCACCGGTTCGACCGCCGCCAGCGGTGTGGCCGGGTAGGGCAGGGGCGGCAAGGGGGCTGCCTCGCCTTCGATGGCACCGAAACGGGTCAGGTAGTTCAGGATCGCCTCGCAGTCGGTGCTGGCCAGCGGGTGGCTCACATCGCCCTGACCGCGCAGCTCCACCGTCACCGAAAAGCTGCCCTGGGGGATGGGGAACTGCTTGGCAAAGCGTTGCTGCAGCTGCCACCACACCAGGGTGAAACACTCATCGAACGACTGCCCGCCCGAATCGGTGGCCAGCAGGCTGGCCTGGGCCCCGAGGTAGCGCGACAGCGCCTCGACCCGGGGCCAGGCTTCCGGGGTGGTGTACAGGTGTGCGACGGCCTCGAAGTCGCAGTGCAGGTCCAGCACCATGTCGGCATCGCAGGCCAGGCGTTGCAGTACCAGGCGCTGGGATTGCAGCGGGGTGGCGGCGGGCTGCGCGTCCAGCGCCCGGCGCATGCACTCGCGAATCAGCTCGACGTTGTGCCGCGGGTCCTGGGTCAGGTGCGCCTCGATCTGGTCACCGATGGTGTCGCTCAGGTCGACGAAGTGGCGGTTGAAGTTCTCGCCGCTCTGCAGCTCGAAACGCCCCAGGGGCACGTCCATCAGCACCTGTTCCAGGCCCACCGGGTTGGCGATGGGCACCAGCACGATCTCGTGGCGCAGGCGGCCCTGGCTCTGCAATTCGCCCAGGCGTTGCTTGAGGTGCCAGGCCACCAGCATGCCGGGCAGCTCGTCGGCATGCAGCGAAGCCTGGATATAGACCTTGCCGGCACCGCGCGGGCCGAAGTGGAAGCTGTGGATCTGGCGGCAAATCCCCGGCACCGGGGCCAGGATGTCGTGGGTCTTGTGGTGCATGAACGGTCCTAGTGTGCGGGGCCGAGGAAGGCCAGCCAGCGTCGTTCGGCCAGGCGGAACAGGCCCACCAGTGCGAACGTCACGCACAGGTAGATGATGGCGGCCGTACCGAACGACTGAAAGGTCAGAAAGGTGGCCGAGTTGGCGTCGCGGGCGACCTTGAGGATGTCCGGCACGGTGGCGGTGAAGGCCACGGTGGTCGAGTGCAGCATCAGGATCACCTCATTGCTGTAGTACGGCAGCGAGCGGCGCAACGCGGACGGCATGATGATATAAGCATAAAGTTTCCAGCCGCGCAGGCCGTAGGCCCTGGCCGCTTCGACTTCACCGTGGTGCATGCTGCGGATGGCGCCGGCGAAGATCTCGGTGGTGTAGGCGCAGGTGTTCAGGGCAAAGGCCAGGATGGTGCAGTTCATGGCGTCGCGAAAGAAGCTGTCGAGCAGCGGTTGCCCGCGCACCACCTCCAGGCTGTAGATGCCGGTGTAGCAGATCAGCAGCTGGATATACAGCGGCGTGCCGCGAAACAGGTAGGTGTAGAACTGCACTGGCCAGCGCACCAACAGGCGCCGTGACACCCGTGCGATCGACAGCGGGATCGACACCACGAAGCCGATCAGCAGCGAGGCGCTGAGCAGCCACATCGTCATCGCCAGCCCGGTGATGTGGGTGCCGTCGGTATAGAGGAACGCGCGCCAGTATTCCTGCAGCAGCTCGATCATCGCAGTGCCTCCCGGGTGCCGACGTTGTAGCGCCGTTCGAGCCAGCGCAGGGCCACGTTTGAAGCGCTGGTGATCAGCAGGTAGATGAAGGCCGCCACCACCAGAAAGTAGAACAGCTGGTAGCTGCTCTTGCCGGCATCCTGGGCGGCCTTGACCAGGTCGGCCAGGCCGATGATCGACACCAGCGCGGTGGCCTTGAGCATCACCATCCAGTTGTTGCCGATGCCCGGCAGGGCGAAGCGCATCATCTGCGGGAACACCACGAAGCGAAACCGCTGAAAGCGCTTGAGGCCATAGGCGGTGGCCGCTTCGACCTGGCCGCGCGGCACCGCGAGGATCGCGCCGCGAAAGGTCTCGGTGAAATAGGCACCGTAGATGAAGCCCAGGGTGATGACCCCGGCAGCGAAGGGGTTGATCTCGATGTAGTCCCACTCCATGGCGTCGGTCAGGCTGGTGAGCCCGGTCTGCAGGCTGTAGAAGATCAACAGCATCAGCACCAGGTCGGGCACCCCGCGGATCAGCGTGGTGTAGAGCTGCGCGGGGATGCGTAGCAGCGGCAGCGCGGAGAGCTTGGCGCTGGCGCCGAGCAGGCCCAGGCCGACGCTGACCAGCAGCGACATGAAGGACAGTTGCAGGGTCATCCAGGTGCCTTGCAGCAGCAGCGGGCCGAAGCCCCTGAGGCTGAAGGCGCCAAGGCCCAGGTGTTGCAGGAGGTCGTCAAGCATGGGGCGAGCCTGTGCGGGTGGGACCTTGGGTACGCGGTGAGTCAGCTCTTGCACGCACCGCGAACCCGTGTAGGAGCCGGACTTGCCGGCGAAGAGGCCGGCCCTACTTGCCGCTGTACAGGTTCAGATCACCAAAGTGCTTCTTCTGGATGTCGGCATAGGTGCCATCATCGTGTAACGCTTTGATACCTTTGTTCAGCAAGGCCTTCAGCTCGCTGTTACCTTTCTTAATGCCCACCGCCGTCTTCGACGGCAGCAATTCGCTGTCCACCGGTTGGCTCACTTCGTAGCCCGCGCCTTGTGGCGATTTCAGAAAGCCCAGTTCGGCCTGCAGCATGTCCTGGATCGAGGCGTCCAGGCGTCCCGAAATCAGGTCGGCATACACCTGGTCCTGGTTCTGGTAGGCCTGGGTCTTGACCCCGGCCTTGTCCAGCACGGCCTTGGCATAGGCTTCCTGGATGGTGCCCTGCTCGTAGCCGACGGTCTTGCCCTTGAGCGAGGCCGGGTCGGCGCTCATACCTGCACCTTTTCTGAACACCAGTGCGGTAGGCCCGGAGAACAGCTCGTCAGAGAAGTCGATGACCTTCTCCCGCGCCGGGGTCACCGTCATGGACGAGATCACGCCGTCGAACTTGTTGGCCTTGAGGCCCGGAACCATGCCGTCGAAGTCGCTCTCGACCCACCTGCACTTGACCTTGAGCTCGGCGCAGATCGCGTTGCCCAGGTCGATGTCGAAGCCCACCAGGCTGCCGTCGGCGGCCTTGGACTCGAAAGGGGCGTAGGAGGGATCGACGCCGAAGCGCAGTTCCTTGTAGTCCTTGGCCAGGGTGTTGCCCGCAGCCAGGCACAGCGCTAGAGCAGACAGCGTCAGCAGAGCTTTTTTCATGGTGTGGTCCTTCAAGCGCAAATGATGGGTGGCTGCGCAGCGTTACCGCTGGCCGCTCGACATCAAGCTCACAGCAATTTCCGCACCATAGTCCCAATTGCTGCGTTTCGCTTACCCCAGCAGCGACTGCAACGTGGCCAGGTCGTCTGCTTCGTCCACCGGTTTGTCCAGGCGCCAGCGCAGCATCCGCGGGAAGCGCACCGCAATCCCGCTCTTGTGGCGCTTGGACAGTGCGATGCCCTCGAAGCCGAGTTCGAACACCAGCGTCGGGGTCACGCTGCGTACCGGCCCGAAGGTTTCCACGGTGGTCTTGCGGATGATTGCATCAACCTTGCGCATCTCTTCGTCGCTGAGCCCCGAATACGCCTTGGCAAAGGGCACAAGGCTACGCTGCGGGCTGCCGGCGGGGGCGTCCCACACCGCAAAGGTGTAGTCGCTGTACAGGCTGGCGCGCCGGCCATGTCCGCGCTGGGCATAGATCAGCACCGCGTCCACGCTGAACGGGTCGATTTTCCACTTCCACCACACCCCCATGTCCTTGGTGCGGCCCACCCCGTACAGGGCGTCGCGGGCCTTGAGCATCAGGCCCTCGACCCCCAGGCTGCGCGATGCCTCGCGCTGGGCGGCAAGCTCGGTCCAGGTGTCGCCCTGCAGCACCGGCGACAGGCGCAGCGCCGGGTGCGCAGTGGTCTGCACCAGCGCTTCCAGCTGCGCCCGGCGCTCGGCCTGCGGGCGGCTGCGCCAGTCGGCGCCCTGCCATTCGAGCAGGTCGTAGCCCAATAGCACCACTGGCGCATCGGCCAGGATCTTCTTGCCCAGGGTCTTGCGCCCGATGCGCTGCTGCAGCAGGGCGAAGGGTTGCACGCCGTCGCGCCACACCACGATCTCGCCGTCCACCACGCAGCCATCGGGCAGCACGGCGGCCAGCGCCTGCAGTTCGGGGAAGCGCTCGGTCAGCAGCTCCTCGCCGCGTGACCACACCCACAACTGGCCCTCGCGTTTGACCACCTGCGCACGGATGCCGTCCCACTTCCATTCCGCCTGCCAGGCCTGGGGCGGGCCGAGCAGGGCGTCGAACTGGTCCACCGGCTGTTGCAGCGCATGGGCCAGAAAGAACGGGTACGGCTGGCCGCCGCGCTGGGCATGTTCGTCTTCGGACTCGGCCGCGATCAGCTTGAGGTAGCCCTGGGCCGTGGGGCGGTGCGACAGGTCGGTGTAGCCCACCAGGCGCTGAGCCACGCGCTTGCTGTCGATGTCGGCCAGTTGCGCCAGGGCGCGGGTGACCAGCAGCTTCGACACGCCGACGCGAAAGCTGCCGGTGACCAGCTTCAGGCACACCAGCAGGCTCTGCCGGTCAAGCTGTGCCCACAGGGGCGGCAGGCGCTGCGCCAGGGTTTCGGGCGGCAGTCCGCGCAGCGGCAGCAGGCAATCCTCGACCCAGTAGGCCAGGCCCGCGTCGCTGCTGTGGGCGGCTTCGGGCAGCAGCAGCGAAAAGGTCTCGGCCAGGTCGCCCACGGCCTGGTAGCTCTCCTCGAACAACCAGTCGGGCAAACCCGACAGGCTGATTGCCAGTTCGCGCAGCAGCCGTGTGGGCACCAGCTGGCGCGGCCGCCCGCCGGCCAGGAAGTACACCGCCCAGGCGGCGTCTGCGGGGCTGGCGCTGGCGAAGTAGCGCACCAGTGCATCGCGCTTGGCGTTGCTCGAGGTGGTGGCGTCGAGCTGGCCGTAGAGTTCGGCGAAGGCCTTCATGCGCTGGCCTCGGTCGGGGCGCCTTCATCCTCGTCACCGTATTCGGTGACGAACGCCTGGGCATCCAGCCCGCGCTCGCACAGGTAGCGCACCAGCACGGCCACCGAGCCGTGGGTCACCATCACCCGCTGCGCCCCGGTCTGTTCGATGGCCCACAGCAGGCCGGGCCAGTCGGCGTGGTCGGAGAGCACGAAGCCGCGGTCCACCCCGCGCCGGCGCCGGGTGCCGCGCAGGCGCATCCAGCCGCTGGCGAAGGCGTCGCTGTAGTCGCCGAAGCGGCGCATCCAGCTGCTGCCGGCCGCCGAGGGCGGGGCCAGGATCAGCGCCTGGCGCATGCGTGGGTCGTGCTTGTCCATCTCGCTGGCATGCAGCGTGGCGGGCAGGGCGACACCCGCTTCGCGGTATACCCGGTTCAGCGGCTCGACCGCGCCATGCACCAGGATCGGCCCCAGGCTCGGGTCCAGGCCATGCAGGATGCGCTGCGCCTTGCCGAACGAATAGCAGAACAGCACGCTGGCCTTGCCCAGTGTGATGTTCTCGCGCCACCACGCATTGATCTGGTCGAAGATCTGCTGCTGGGGCTCCCAGCGGTAGATCGGCAGGCCGAAGGTCGACTCGGTGATGAAGGTGTGGCAGCGCACCGGTTCGAACGGTGCGCAGGTGCCATCGGGTTCGACCTTGTAGTCGCCGGACGCCACCCACACCTCGCCGCGATACTCCAGGCGCACCTGGGCCGAGCCCAGCACATGGCCGGCCGGGTGCAAGCTCAGGGCCACCCCGCCGTGGTCCAGGCGCTGGCCGTAGTCGAGGGTCTGCAGGTTGATGTCGGCGCCCAGGCGGCTGCGCAGGATGCCCGCGCCGGGGCTGGCGGTGAGGTAGTGGCGGTTGCCGTTGCGGGCGTGGTCGCCATGGCCGTGGGTGATCACCGCACGTTCAACGGGGCGCCACGGGTCGATGTAGAAATCCCCGGGTGGGCAATACAATCCTTCGGGTCGTGCAATCACCAGGTCCATGCCAAGGCCGCTGCGCTGGGGGTTTAACCTAGGAGCGCGGCCGGGCCGGTGAAGTTCGATCCGAAAGCGTCGCCGGCGTGCTGCCGGCTACGCTGCAGGGGGGCTGCTTCAGTAGCGCGCGTCTACCGGGCGCCCGCCGTTGGGCCAGTCCTTGACCTTGTCGGGGAAGTCCGGGCGTGGCTGGCTGGAGAACCAGGCCGCCACGTCCACCGCGTCCTGGTCGGACAGGCCGCCCTGGCCGAGCGGGAACTTCTCGTGCATGCCGATCGGCATGTTGCGTTTGACGAAGGCGGCCGCAGTGTAGGTGCGCGCCATGCCGGCACCGATGTTGAACGACTGCTCGCCCCACAGCGGCGGGAAGATCCAGGTGCCGTCGGCACGGGTCAGGCCTTCGCCGTCGTTGCCATGGCACACCGCGCACTGCTGGGCATACACCTGCTTGCCGTTGTCCAGGTCGGGCTTGATCGACGGGTCGACCTTGCCTACACCGCGCCCTGGCACCTTGTCCTCGGGCTTGGTGTTGTTCTTCATCCACTCGAAGTACGCCACCATCGCCTGCATGTCGGCCCCTTGCGGTGGCAGCGGCGAGCCGCTCATCGAGCGGCGGAAGCAGCCGTTGATCCGCTCCTCCAGGGTGATCACCTTGCCCGCCCGTGGCGCATAGCCGGGGAAGAAGGCCGATACCCCGACGAACGGCGAACCGTCGGCCACGGTGCCGGCGTTCAGGTGGCAACTGGTGCAGTTGAGCGCGTTGCCGACGTTGTCGGGCAGCAGGTCACGGGTCTGCAGGTGCAGGCGCATGCCGCGCACCACCTCATCGGCATTGCTGGCCGCCAGCAGGTCGGCCAGGCGCGGGGTCTCGAAGGTCGAGGCGTCGCGATCCTGGGGCTTGAGCTGCTGGCGCAACTTGGCCACCTGCGCTGCGCTGATCGCCGAGCCGTCGTTGCCCCAGCTGCTGCGCACGAACGTGAGGATCTCGGCGATCTCGGTGTCGGTCAGGCGCGAGAACCCGGGCATGGTGTACACCCGCGGGTGGGCGACGGTTTCGGCGGTCTGCCAGCCGGTCAGCGTGATGTGCAGCAGCGAGGTCGGGTTGGCCGAGGCCACGCTGGGGTTGTGCGCCAGTGGCGGGAACATGCCCGCCACGCCGGCGCCGTCCGGGCGGTGGCAGTCGCTGCAGAACTGCGTGTAGCCCAGCCCGCCGCGGGTGGTGAACAGGTTGTCCGGCGCTGGGGCAGGGGTTCGTTCCACCATCGGCATCGGCAGGTCGTCCTTGCCCGGCGGCAACGACTTGAGGTAGCGCGCGATGGCGGTGAGGTCGGCGTCGGTGAAGTGCTGGGTACTGTGGGAGATCACCTCGGCCATGTTGCCCGACACCGTGGCAAAGCGGTTCTGCCCGGTCTTGAGCAACTGCACGGTGTCGTCCACCGTCCACAGGTTGCGCAGGCTCAGGGCGCGCCAGTGCTCCACGGTCTCGCCTGCCAGGAAGTGCTGGCCGGCGCTGCCGGCGTCGTCCATGGCCTTTTCCTGGAAGGCCACGCCGCGCGGGGTATGGCAGGCGCCGCAGTGGCCCAGGCCCTGTACCAGGTAGGCGCCGCGGTTGAGCTCGTCGCTGCGGGCCGGGTCGGCCACGAAGGGCTGCTTGTCGAGAAACACCAGGTTCCACAGCGACAGGCCCCAGCGCTGGCTGAACGGAAACTTCATGTCCGCTTCCAGGTTGGGCTGGTTGACCGGCTTCACGTCCTCCATCAGGTAGGCGTACAGGTCGCGCATGTCGCCTTCGGTCATTTTCGCGTAGGAGGGGTAGGGCATGGCCGGGTACAGGTTGGTGCCGGCCGCGTTCACCCCTTCGCGCATGGCGCGGTCGAACTGCTCGAAGGTGTAGCGGCCGATGCCGGTGACCTTGTCGGGGGTGATGTTGCTGGAGTAGATGGTGCCCATCGGCGTGGTCAGTTCGAGGCCGCCGGCCATCAACTCGCCGCCCTTGGCGGTGTGGCAGGCCACGCAGTCGCCCAGGCGGGCAATGTAGGCGCCGCGTTCGACTGCCGTTGCCGGGGGCGGCTCACTGGCAGAGGCGGGGTACGCAAACAGCAGCGTCGAGCCAAGCATGGCCAGACGCGATACAAGAGAAGCCATCGCAATCGTCCTTTGGATGCGGCCGCAGGTGGTCCTGTAGGCACGTATCCGCAATCGTTTTTATAGGGTCATCAGACAAACCCGGTTATAGCCGATGGACGAGGGTGGCACTTTGATATGGATCAGCGCGGGGCGAGAAGGGGGCTCGCCGCCAGGGCGACGGCGAGCCGAAGGGGTTACTTGCCGGGCACCAGGGTCAGGCGCTTGCTGCCGTAGGCGCGTTCGAAGTTCTGCGGCTGCATCGGGAAGGTCACGTAGCTGCCCTTGAACCAGGCATCCAGGCCGTCGGCGAAATGCGCGCTGGCCGGGTTGCCCGACTGCCCGCTGCTGCTCACCCCCTGCAGCGGCTCGGCCAGGCCGAAGTCGACCACCATGCGCATCGACGGCATCAGGCGGGCGTTGAAGTCCTGGCCCCAGGCATAGGCCGAGGCGTTGAGTGTGGTGTGGTCGCCGCCGGTGGCCAGCGGGCCGCGCTTGAGCGTGTCGCCCAGGCCATAGGGTGCGCTGACGGGCCAGTGGTACTGGTGCAGCTTGCCCCATTGCCAGGCCCGGCGGTCGGTGCCCATCTGCGCTTCGCCGGCGCTGATGGCCGCGGCCAGGCTGCGGGCCAGGATCGTCGGCTTGTCCTGCTTGCCCGGGCTGTTGCGGTCGTCCCAGAACGGGCTGTCGTCGCGGCCCAGCAGGTGATCGGCCTGGGCCGAGTACGACAGCCGCGCATTGGCGACGAAGGCTTGCCAGCTCGGGCTGGTTTCAGGCCCCAGTTCATCGAGGAAGATCTGCCGGGCGCTTTGCTGCAGGAACAGCTCGTACACCGCGGCATCCGCCGATTGCGGGCTCAGGCGCCCGTCGAACGCCATCAGCCGGGTGTAGGCCTCGCGGGCGCGGGCCTTCTGCTCGGCGGGCAGGGCGTCGATGGCCTGCTTGAGCGGCTGGGCCATGCCGGGTGCTTCGAACATGGCCTTGAGCTTGGCGGCGAACAGGGTGGTCTGGTCGTACTGCATGGCGATCAGGCTGCGGCTGTCGTGCTTGCCGTTGCCGGCCAGCTGCGCCAGGCGTTCGGCACGCTCGGGGTAGTACCAGCTGTTGGACAGTTGCAGGCCATAGCCCTTGGGAATGCTGCGCTGGTTGGCATTGCCCAGCCAGCCTTGCGGCGGGTCCTGGTCGTAGGGGTGGAGCATGGCGTCGGCGTAGCCATCCCAGTCATAGCGCCCGTCGGCACCTGGGGAGGGCAGCAGGCCCTGGCCTTCGCGGCGGTTGGGGTAGCGGCCGGTAACCTGCCAGCCCACGTTGGCGGCGTCGGCGAACACCAGGTTCAGCGCGGCGGCGCCGATTTCGCGGCTGGCGTCGAAGGCACGTTCGACGCTCTGTGCCCGCGACAGGTCGAAGAACGCATCAAGGCTCTTGTCGCCCTTGAGTTCGGGCATCTTCAGGGCCAGGCCGAGGCTGCCCTGGGTGCCGGTCAGCAGGGCGCCGTGGCGGGTTTCGTACAGGGTTTCGCGTTGCGGGCGCTGGCCCTTGACGAAGTAGGTCTCGTTGCGCGCCTGCACCGGCTGCCAGCGGCCGTCGACTTCATAGAGCACGCGGTTGCCTTCGCGCTTGAGTTTTTCCAGGTACAGGTCCTGGTTGTCGCCCATTGCCGCGCTGCTGCTCCAGGCCAGCTTGCCGTTGAAGCCGGACAGCACGAACGGCAGGCCGGCCAGGCTGAAGCCGGCGGCCTGGTATTTGGTGGTACGTACCTGCACCGGGCTCAAGGCCCAGGCGCCCTGGCTGTCGCTGGCCAGCAGGCTGCGGCCGCTGCGGCTGCGCTGCGGGGCGATGGCCCAGTTGCTCGACGCCGGGGTGCCCAGCAGGTTGAGCGCGGCCAGTTGCTCGCTGACCTTGTTCAGTGTGGCCAGGCCCGGCAGCTGGCTGCCCGGGTTCAAACCCTTGAGCTTGTCGGCTTCGGCCATGGCCAGCGGTTCGTCCGGGTAGCTGGGCAGCAGCCACGGCAGTGTGTCGGCACCGACTTTCTGCGCCAGGGTCAGTGCGGCGATTTCTTCCTGCAGGTTCACCGACTGGCTGAAGCTGTACAGGCTGAAGATCAGCGCCGAATCTTCAGGCTTCCAGTACTCGGGGCGGTAGCCGCTCTGGGCCAGCGGGGCCGGCAGGCGGTCGCGGTAGCGGAACAGGTAGGCGTTGACCCCGCGTGCGTACACCTCGAAGAAGCGCTTGAGGCGCGGCGAGGCGTCGGCGTAGAGGTCGCTGGCGTTCTTTTTCAGGTTGACCGCGCGCATGAAGCGGTCGACCTCCAGCGCATCCGGGCCGGCCATCTCGGCCAGGCGCCCCTGGGCCAGCAGACGCATGCCGACCATCTGCCCGATGCGATCGCCCGCGTGCACATAGCCCAGGGTGAACAGCGCATCGTGGAAGCTGCTGCTCTCGATCAGCGGCATGCCCAGGGCGTTGCGCCGCACCGAGACGTTCTGTGCCAGCCCCTTGAGCGGTTGCACGCCGCTGGTGGGGATGACGCTGTCCTGATGGTTGCCCAGTTGGCAACCGCCCAGGCTGAGCAGCCCGAGCAGGGTCGCGGCGACGCCGAACCGGGGTAGAACGGGGGAAAGGGCTGGCGAGGCCATGGGCAAGGCTCCTGCAGGGGATGGCGCTAAAAGGCGCTACGTTAGTGAGCGCGATCACGCCATGCAAGCGGGGGCGCGGGCTTTATTTTCAAAGTACCGCGCGGCCTTGTCGTGGTTCAGGCTGGCGGCGGGTTGATCTGCTCGACCAGGGCGTAGGCGCGCTGTGTGGCGGGGCGTGCCTGGATGCGCTGGAACCAGCCTTTGAGGGCCGGGAAGTCGTCCAGGTTCTGCTGCTGCCAGGTGTGCGAAACGATCCACGGGTAGATCGCCATGTCGGCGATGCTGTAGTCGTTGCCGGCGACGAATGGTCGGTCGGCCAGGCGCTTGTTCAGTACCCCGTACAGGCGCGCGGTTTCGTCCACGTAGCGCTTGATGGCGTAGGGGATCTTCTCGGGGGCGAAGCGGTTGAAGTGGTGGTTCTGCCCGGCCATCGGGCCCAGGCCGCCCATTTGCCAGAACAGCCATTGCAGGGCCTCCTGGCGGCCGCGCAGGTCCTTGGGAATGAACTGCCCGGTTTTTTCGGCGAGGTAGAGCAGGATGGCCCCGGACTCGAACAGCGACAGCGGCTGGCCGTCGGCGGTGTCGTGGTCGACGATGGCCGGGATGCGGTTGTTGGGGGCGATTTTCAGAAAGTCTTCGGCAAATTGCTCGCCCTTGCCGATGTTGATCGGGTGAAGGGTGTAGGGCAGGCCGGTCTCTTCGAGAAACAGGGTGATCTTGTGGCCGTTGGGGGTGGTCCAGTAATACAGGTCGATCATGGTCACGCTCCGTTTGATGGTCGTCTGCTGGAACTGTGCTTGATGTCGAGGCGCAACGTGTGTGGGAGCGGGTCAGGCCCGCTCCCACAGGGGAGGCATCAGGCCCCGTGGCACTTCTTGAACTTCTTGCCGTTGCCGCATGGGCAAGGGTCGTTGCGGCCAACGTCCTTCAGGGCATTGCGCGCAGGTTCCTGAGGGGCATGGTTGCAGTGCGGGCCATGCACATGGCCGTGGTCATGATCATGCGCGTGATGGTCATGATCGTGATTGCAGTCGGGGCCATGAACGTGGGGTTGCTGGGTCATCGAGGGTTACTCCGGAATGAGATCGGCGGGAATTATCTCACCCTTGCGCAACAAGTGCAGGTCGTGGGCAAAGAATAATCCGGTGCTCAGCTCACCCTCCAGGCGATAGGGGATGGCCTGATCGGGACGCTTGAGCAGCTTGGCGATGGGCTTGAGCTGGCGCCACAGGTTGGTACGCACCGGTACCTGGATGGTGCGCCGACTGTGCGCGTCCACCCGAAACCACTGGCCGTGGTCGCCTTCGACCAGCAACAGGTCGGCCAGGTACACCGCGTAATGCAGGTTGCGCACCTGCA
This sequence comes from Pseudomonas sp. VE 267-6A, assembly GCF_024126555.1. Classification (NCBI taxonomy): domain Bacteria; kingdom Pseudomonadati; phylum Pseudomonadota; class Gammaproteobacteria; order Pseudomonadales; family Pseudomonadaceae; genus Pseudomonas; species Pseudomonas sp. VE 267-6A. Next base: position 158,313 of record NZ_JAMYBY010000007.1, on the reverse strand, counting down.
GGGTGCTGTCGTTGGGATTGTCGATGCGAAAGTGCAGGATGAACTCCTGCTGCATCAGCCGCGCCTTTACTGTCTCGACCCGCACCAGGTGCACGCCGGGGTCCTGGTAGCTGCCGCCCCACCAGCTGGCGCAGCCCGCCAGATTCATCAGCAGCAGGCCGATGAGCAGCCGACGGGCGCAGGTGGTCATGACTAATGGCTCATGTAGCTGGCGCAGCACTTCTTGAACTTCTGCCCGCTGGCGCATGGGCAGGCGTCGTTGCGCCCGGCCTTGAGGCCCACCGTGGGGTCGATGAAGTACCAGTGCCCGCCGTTGTGCACGAAGGCCGAGCGCTCGCGGTGGCTGTGCTCGCCGTCGTTGTCGTGCCAGCGCGCCGTGAAGGTGACGAACGCGTGATCGGGCTGGCCGCCGAACACCTCGGCGCTCTCGACCTCCAGGCCCAGCCAGGTGCTTTGCGCGCTCCAGGCGGCAATGCCGGCGCGATCCAGCCCGGCCTGCTGCACCGGCAGGGTGGTCTTGATCAGGTAATCCACCAGCCCCAGCACATAGGCGCTGTAGCGCGAGCGCATCAGCGTCTGTGCATCGGGCGCCGGGTGGCCGGCATGATAATGCCCGCAGCAGGCATCGAGCAGGTTACCGCTGCCGCACGGGCAAACCGAGACACTCATTGCATCACCACCAGTACTTTCCAAAATTTTGCGGGTTGGCCCAGAACTTGGCGTTGAGCCAGTCGGGTACCTGTTTGTAGTCACGTAGATCATAGGTGAACAGGTTCAATACCTGCTCGTCACGTTGAAAACGCTCGCTGTCCTGCAGCGCCAGTGCGTAGAAGTCGGTGTTGCGCCAGCCGCTGGCCGCAAGGTCGACCAGCACCGCCACGCGGCTGGCGTTGAGGTTGCGAATGCCGCCGAGCAGTTGCAGGCCCTGCTGGTTGCTCAGGTGTTCCAGGCAGTCCACCAGCACCGCCAGGTCGAAACGCTGCGCGGCAAGCTCGGCCGGCAGCGCGCCGGGGCGGGCCACGGCGATCTGCGCCTGCGGGTGCGCGGCGGCGAAGGCCTCCAGTGCCGGAAACGACGTGCCCACCAGCAACAGGCGTTGCGGGGCATGGTGCTCCAGCAGGGCGGCGAGGGCCTGCTGGGGCGTGCGCGAAGAAAAACGGTCAGTCATCGAAGCTCCTCGTTAATGCGTCAAGACTAGCCGGCCCGCGACGCAAGGCATAGAGGCACGCGCAAAGCGCCATGGCTTATTGCTGGCGCAGATGGAATCACCGGTCTTTACTCCCAGAGCATCGGTTTTGCACCGATTCCCCCTAGGAGACGCGACAAAATGAGCATAGTTCGCACAGCATTGCCTCTGGTTCTGCTAACCAGCGTATTGACTGGTTGTGCAGGTTTGCAAAAAACCGACTGGCCGAAGTGTGCCGCCGTCGGGGGCGTTGGCGGTGCCGCCCTGGGCGCCATCGAAAGCTCCAGCTGGGCCGGCTGGGGCGCGCTGCTCGGCGGCGGTCTGGCGGCCGGTTACTGCTGGGCCCATGGCGACGGCGACGAAGACGGTGATGGCGTACCGGACAGCCGCGACAAGTGCCCGGGCACCCCGCGTGGCGTTCAGGTCGATGCCAACGGCTGCCCGCCGGAGCCGGTCGCGGTGGTCGAGGAAGTCGTGGTGGTCAAGGAAGAGGTCATCGTTATCCGCGATGTGCTGTTCGAGTTCGACTCGGCCAGGCTCACCACGGCTGACAAACTGCGCCTGGACAAGATCGCCACGCGCCTCAAGGCCGAAGCCCCGAGCGCACGCCTGAGCGTCACCGGGCACACCGACAGCCGCGGTAGCGATGCCTACAACCAGAAACTCTCGGAGCGCCGCGCCCATTCGGTGACCGACTACCTGGTCGAGAGCGGCATTGCGCGCAGCAGTTTCGTTTCGGTGCAGGGCGCCGGTGAAACCCAGCCGGTGGCAGACAACAACACCGCCGACGGACGCGCGATGAACCGCCGCGTGGAAATTCGCATCGATCGCTGAAGCCCTTGCGCCCCGCGGCTTGTGAAGTGTCGCGGGCGCGTCTTTACTCCTGTGTGACCGGTACTGGCCGGTGACACAGGAGCATTCCCCATGAATGTAATCACCAAGGCTGCGCTGCCCGTGCTCGTGGTCGCCAGCCTGCTGTCCGGTTGCGCCACCCACAGCGATGGCAGCGCCCCGTTGAACCAAAGAACCTGGCCTCTATGCAGCCTGCTGGGCGGCGCCGTGGGTGGCGGCCTGGGCGCCATCGAAAGCTCTGCCTGGGCCGGTGGCGGCGCGGCGCTGGGTGCCATCGCCGGTGGCCTGATCTGCTTTGCCCAGGACGGTGACGAAGACGGCGATGGCGTGTTCGACCGCCGCGACCGGTGCCCCGATACCCCGCCCAACACCCCGGTGAGCCACAACGGTTGCCCGTTGCCCCAATACCCGCCGAGCGAGAAGGCCCCGGCGCCGGAGCCCGAGGTGATCACCCTCAACGACCAGGGCAGCGTGATGTTCGCCTACGACTCGGCCGAACTCACCCCGGCCGCCCAGCAGCAGTTGCGTACCCTGACCGGCAAGCTCAATGACCCGAGCGTGGCCAGCATCAAGGTGATCGGACACACCGACAGCCGTGGCAGCGATGCCTACAACCAGGCGTTGTCCGAGCGGCGCGCCAGCAGCGTGGCCGAGTACCTGATCAGCCAGGGCCTGGCACCGCAGAAAATCACCAGCCAGGGGCGTGGCGAGCGCGAGCCGATTGCCGACAACGAAACCGATGCGGGCCGCGCGCAGAATCGCCGGGTCGAATTGCACCTCAATTGATCGACAGCTGGGCTGGCATCCGGAGGGTGCCAGCCGGTAATGTGGCGTGCAGTGCCTGTTTCGCGTAAGCGGGCCGCCAAACAAGAAAACGCAACAACAAGGGGCGCGGGTATGAAGGCGTTGTGGGGGCTGGGCAAGGCCCTGACGGTAGTGTTCTGGTGGGTGGTACTGGTGAATCTGCTGATGCCGGCAGACAAGCCGTTCCACCAGCTGATCAACCTCGCGGGGGCCGTGCTGCTGGTGCTGCACGTGCTCGAGGTGCTGATGTTCAACGGACGGTTGCGTGAGCGCAGCCATCGCTGGTTCGACCGTTTGCAGATTCTGCTGGTCGGCATCTTTCATATCCAATCGATACCGGCCCCGCGCCAGGAGGCTGGTCATGCGTAAGGTCGTGTTGTTGGCAGCACTGTTCAGCCCGTTGGCCCTGGCCGATGCGATCAGCGTGGCGGCGCACTCGGTGCTGCGCCTGCCGAACAAGGCCAGCGTGGTGCACCTGCAGCGCCTGGAGGTGGCGGATTCGGCCACCCTGGTGCTGCCGGCGAGCCTGGTGGAATTGAAGGTGGATGAGCTGCACCTGGGCAACCAGGCGCGCATTGCCATCGTGCCGGCCGAGCATGCGCTGAGCATGGAAGTGGCCCAGGCGCAGTTGGGCCAGGGCAGTGAGATTGCTGCTCACGGTGCGCCGGGTACCTATGAGCGGGTCGCCAGGCCCGGACGTGACCTGAGCTTGCGCATTCAGGCGCTGGAGGCTTCAGAACTGGCCATCGACGCCCGTGGCGGCGCGGGGGCACCGGGGTATGTGGGGCTCGATGGTGGCAACGGCAAGGCGGGTGGTTGCACCTGGGGCCAGGCCAGCCGTGGCGCCAATGGCGACAACGGTGGCGATGGCCATGACGGGGCGCCCGGAGGCCGGGTGCGCCTGGCACTGCCGGCCAGCTTCCCGGCCGAGCAGATCAAGGTCAGGCTCGACGGCGGTGCGCCGGGGCTGGCAGGTGCGCCGGGCAAGCCGGGCGCAGGCGGGGCCAGCAAGGGTTGCCTGGTGTACCGCACCGATGCAGGGGCGACGGGAAGACCCGGGCAGCCCGGGCAACCGGGGGCGGCCGGGGCTGACGGGGAGCTGATTCTTCAGCGCCTCTGATCTTCAGGGCCGCTTCGCCGGCCAGGTCGGCTCCTGCAGGCAAACGTGGCCTTTGCAGGAGCCCGCCTTGCTGGCGAAGCGGTCACCTCACACCAGCAGCCGGCTCGATGCCACCAGCACCACCGCAATACCCAGCAGCAGATTGATCCCCACCAGGCGCCGAATGCGCCCGAGCACTGCGGCCCCGGCGGGCCAGTCCTGCGCCTTCACCGCCTTGCGCAACTCTGGCAGCAGCAGCGCCTGGATTCTCAGAAACAGCGCAAACATCGCAATCCCTGCGCCAATCATCACCTGCACATAACGTGGCGCAGTCTCGAACCCCGAGAAGCGCATGTGCATCATGCCAACGCCGGTGATCGCCAGCACCGCGACCGCCACCCAGACCCACACGAAAAAACGTTGAAACACTTCTACCCACAGCGTCAGCCGTGAAGGGCCGTCAAGCGCGGCCACCATGGCCGGGCGCAGGATCAGCCAGGCGAAGAACATGCCGCCCACCCAGATCAGGGCGGCCAGCAAATGCAGGCTGTAGGGGATGGCAAAGGCGGTCATCGGGAACTCCATTCGGCGCAAGGGGCAATAGCGGGGTATGATAGCGACCCATTCGAAACACTGAAAATTTATCCAGCCCTCCGGGCGCCCCGACACCATGATCAGCAACGAACTCAAATCCCAGATTCAGGGCGCCTATTCGCGTTTTCTCGAAGCCAAGAGCCTCAAGCCCCGCTACGGCCAGCGTCTGATGATCGCCGAAGTGGCCAAGGTGCTGGGCGACATCGCCGTGGACGACGAAGGCCGCCGCAGCGGCGAGCCCGCCGTGGTCGCGGTCGAGGCCGGCACCGGTACCGGCAAGACGGTGGCCTACAGCCTGGCCTCGATTCCCGCGGCCAAGGCTGCTGGCAAGCGCCTGGTGATCGCCACCGCCACCGTGGCCCTGCAGGAACAGATCGTGTTCAAGGACCTGCCGGACCTGATGCGCAACAGCGGCCTGAACTTCAGCTTCGCCCTGGCCAAGGGGCGTGGTCGCTACCTGTGCCTGTCCAAGCTCGACCTGCTGCTGCAGGAAGGCCACGCCCAGACCGCCACCGCGCAGCTGTTCGAGGAGGAGGGCTTTCGCATCGAGGTGGACGAGGCCAGTCAGAAGCTGTTCACCAGCATGATCGAGAAGCTGGCCGGCAACAAATGGGACGGCGACCGCGACAGCTGGCCACAGGCCCTGGAAGACCAGGACTGGTCGCGCCTGACCACCGACCACAGCCAGTGCACCGGCCGCCACTGCCCCAACTTCGGGCAGTGCACCTTCTACAAGGCCCGGGAGGGCATGGGCAAGGTCGACGTGATCGTCACCAACCACGACATGGTGCTGGCCGACCTGGCCCTGGGCGGTGGCGCCGTGCTGCCCGACCCGCGCGACACCATCTACGTGTTCGACGAAGGCCATCACCTGCCCGACAAGGCCATCGGCCATTTTGCCCATTACACCCGCCTGCGCTCGACCGCCGACTGGCTCGAGCAGACCGCCAAGAACCTGGCCAAGCTGCTGGCGCAGAACCCGCTGCCGGGCGACCTGGGCAAGTACATCGAGCAGGTGCCGGAACTGGCCCGCGAGATCAAGGCCCAGCAGCAGTTCATGTTCAGCGCCTGCGAGCAGGTGGCGGAGTTTCGCCCGGGCGAAGACATGGAAGGCCGCGAACGCCCGCGCTATCGCTTCGTCGGCGGCGTGGTGCCCGAGCACATGCGCGAGATGGGCATCGAACTGAAAAAGGGCTTTTCGCGCCTGACCGACCTGTTCACCCGACTCACCGACCTGCTCAAGGAAGGCATGGACGCCGAAGTCAGCATCGGCATCCCCAGCCACCAGGCCGAGGAGTGGTACCCGTTGTTCGGCAGCCTGCAGACCCGTGCCCAGGGCAACTGGGAGCTGTGGACCGCCTTTACCGCCGAAGACCCGGAAGACAGCCCGCCGATGGCGCGCTGGCTGACCCTGGCCGAAAGCGGTGCGCTGTTCGATATCGAGGTCAACGCCAGCCCGATCCTGGCGGCCGAGATGCTGCGCCGCAACCTGTGGAACGTCGCCCATGGCGCCCTGGTGACCTCGGCCACCCTGACCGCGCTGGGCAAGTTCGATCGCTTTCGCATGCGCGCCGGGCTGCCCAAGCTGGCCGTCACGGCGGTGGTGCCCAGCCCGTTCCACCACGTGGATGCGGGCGTGCTGCGCGTGCCGGACCTGCGCGCCGACCCGCGCGATGCTCCGGCGCATACCGCCGCGATCATCCGCGACCTGCCCGAGCTGGTGGAAGGCTCGCGTGGCTCGCTGGTGCTGTTCTCGTCGCGCAAGCAGATGCAGGACGTGTTCGACGGCCTGGACCGCGACTGGCGCAAGCAGGTGTTCATCCAGGGCAACCTGTCCAAGCAGGAAACCCTCAACAAGCACAAGGCGCGCGTCGACGGCGGTGACTCCAGCGTGCTGTTCGGCCTGGCCAGCTTTGCCGAAGGGGTCGACCTGCCGGGTGCGTATTGCGAGCACGTGGTCATCGCCAAGATTCCCTTCGCGGTGCCGGACGACCCGGTCGAGGCGGCCCTGGCCGAGTGGATCGAGGCCCGTGGCGGCAACCCGTTCATGGAGATCGCCGTGCCGGATGCCTCGCTGCGCCTGATCCAGGCCTGCGGGCGCCTGCTGCGTACCGAACAGGACCGCGGCACCATCACCCTGCTTGACCGGCGCGTGGTCACCCAGCGCTACGGCAAGGCTATCCTCAATGCGCTGCCGCCGTTTCGCCGGGAAATTTCCTGAGCGGCACAGCGCTTTGCAGTGCCCCGTTGTCTATTGCACAGATCAAGGCCCGCAAGGGCCATCAAGGAGAACTCCAGCCCTATGTTGCGCCGTACCCTGCCTGCCGTGATTGCACTGTTGTTCAGCTCGCCGCTGCTGGCCGGGCAACAGACGCTGTTCAACTTCGTTCGCCCGGCCGCGGTGGTCAATGTGGTGACCGAAGATGCCAGCCTGCCGCAGTACAACGCGGAGCAGACAGCCGAGGGCGAGGTACTGCGGCGCGTGGTGTTCAACCCCGTGGAGCGCCCGAGCCTGCGCCTTAGCCCGCAGACCGGGGTGTGGGACTGGACGGGCGCTACCGCGCTGACCTTGCGCATGCAGAGCGCCATGGACTGGGCGCTGAGCGTCGACGTGACGGTGCTCAGCAGCGACGGCAGCACCCTCACCAGCCGCATCGACCTGCCGGCCGGCCCGGCACAGACCGTGATGGTACCGCTGACCGCCAGCTCGCCGCTCACCCAGGGCATGCGCGTCGGCCCGCCGATGCCGTTCCGTCATCAGGGCCAGCGGGTGCTGCTGACCAGCAGCGAGGGCAAGGCCGACCTCAAGCAGGTGGTATCGGTCACGCTGTCGATGCCCAGGCCCAAGGTGGCGCAGAGCCTGCTGATCGAGCGCTTTGGCGTGCAGGACGACGACGTGCTGCAAAAGGCCGCCTATGCCGGCCTCATCGACGGTTATGGGCAGTCCACCCGTGGTCGCTGGCCCGAAAAGATCAGCAGTGACGACCAGCTCAAGGCGGCTGCCCAGCGCGAGCAGCAGCAGCTCAAGGGCTGGCTGGACGAGCGCAGCAAGCTCAAGCTGGACACGTTCGGCGGCCTGCTTGGCGCTGAGGCATTCGAGGCCAAGGGGTTCTTTCGCACCGAAAAGCGTGAGGGTCGCTGGTTTCTGGTCACGCCGCTGGGGCATCCGTTCTACTCGCTGGGGGTCAATGCCGTGGCGGCCGATGGCGGGCGCACCTACGTGGAAGGGCGCGAGTCGATGTTCACCGCCTTGCCCGAGGCGCAGACCCCGCTGGCGCAGTACTACGGCCAGGGCGACAACCTGGACGGCAACGGTTCTTCCCAGGGGCGCGGTTTCGGCAAGGGGCGCTGGTTCGACTTCTACGCCGCCAACCTGGGCCGTGGTCACGCCACGCCGACGTTCGACCAGGCGCGCTGGCAGGGCCAGAGCCTGGATCGCCTGCAGGCCTGGGGTTTCAACACCCTGGGCAACTGGAGCGACAACGGCCTGCAGAGCGAACGCCTGCCCTACACCCTGCCGTTGTCCATCGGCGGCGACTACACCAGCATCAGCACGGGGGTGGACTGGTGGGGTGCGATGCCCGACCCGTTCGACCCGCGCTTTGCCATGGCCACCGAACGTGCTGTGGCGATTGCCGCGCGCGACCATCGCGACGATCCGTGGCTGATTGGCTATTTCGCCGACAACGAGCTGGCCTGGGCGGTGCCGGGTAATGAACCGAAGCAGCGTTATGCGCTGGCCTACGGCACCTTGCGCCTGACCACCGACTCGCCGGCCAAGCGTGCCTTTCTCAAGCAGCTGCGCGACAAGTACCGCAACCAGGAAGGCCTGTCCAAGGCGTGGGGCATCGAACTGACGGCGTGGGAACTGATGGAGGACCCGGGTTTCGAGCCGCCGCTGCCCGACCCCGCGCACCCGGAAATCGAGGCCGACTTCAAGTATTTCCAGCGGGTGTTTGCCGAGACCTACTTCAAGACCATCTCCGACTCGCTGAAATGGCATGCGCCCAATCACCTGCTGCTGGGTGGGCGGTTTGCGGTCAGTACGCCTGAAGCGGTGGCGGCGTGTGCCAAGTACTGTGATGTGGTGAGCTTCAATGTGTATGCACCCACGCCGCAGGATGGCTACGACTTTGCCCAGCTCAATGCGCTGGACAAGCCGGTGCTGGTGTCGGAGTTCCAGTTTGGCTCGCGTGATCGTGGGCCGTTCGGGCCGGGGCCGATGGAAGTGGCGCGTGAGGAGGACCGTGGGCCGGCCTATGCGAACTTCGTCAAGGCGGCCTTGAAGGAGCCTTCGATTGTGGGAGTGCACTGGTTCCAGTACCTGGATCAGCCGGCCAGCGGGCGTTTGCTCGATGGCGAGAATGGGCATTTCGGCTTGGTGGGGATTACCGACGTGCCGTTTCAGGGGTTTGTGGAGAGTGTGCGCAAGAGCAATCTTGGGGTGGTGGAGCAACTGAACAAGCCGCTGGTGATGCCGGCACGGTAGGCGCCTGAGAGCGCAAGGGGACCGCCTGGCTTTGCGGTGTTCCCAAAAACCTCCAGTGCTGGAACAATGCCAGCCATTTTGTGGTGCAGTACGGCGGGGTAATTACGGGTGCAGATTCAAGGTCATTACGAACTCCAGTTCGAGGCGGTACGCGAAGCCTTCGCAGCACTTTTCGATGATCCCCAGGAACGCGGCGCCGCACTGTGCATCCAGGTCGGTGGCGAAACGGTCCTCGACCTGTGGGCCGGCACCGCCGACAAGGACGGCCAGCAAGCCTGGCACAGCGATACCATCGCCAACCTGTTCTCCTGCACGAAAACCTTCACCGCCGTCACCGCCCTGCAACTGGTGGCCGAAGGCAAGCTGGCGCTGGATGCACCGGTCGCTCGCTACTGGCCAGAATTTGCCCAGGCCGGCAAGAGCTCGGTAACCCTGCGCCAACTGCTGTGCCACCAGGCCGGCCTGCCGGCGATCCGCCAGTTGCTGCCCGCCGAAGCCCTGTACGACTGGCAGACCATGGTCGACACCCTGGCCGCCGAAGCCCCCTGGTGGACCCCCGGCACCGCCCACGGCTACGCCGCGATCACCTACGGCTGGCTGCTGGGCGAGCTGATTCGCCGCGCCGACGGCCGCGGCCCGGGCGAGTCGATCGTGGCGCGCACCGCCAGGCCCCTGGGGCTGGATTTCCATGTGGGACTGGACGATGAAGAGTTCTACCGTGTCGCGCACATCGCCCGGGGCAAAGGCAACCCGGGTGACGAGGCAGCCAAGCGGCTGCTGCAGGTGACGATGCGTGAGCCCGAGGCGTTGTCCACCCGCGCCTTCACCAACCCGCCAGCCATCCTGACCAGTACCAACAAGCCTGAGTGGCGACGCATGCAGCAACCGGCGGCCAACGGCCACGGCAACGCACGCAGCCTGGCCGGGTTCTATGCCGGGCTGCTGGACGGCAGCCTGCTGGAATCGGAACTGCTCGACGAACTGACCCGCGAACACAGCCTGGGCCAGGACATGACCCTGCTGACCCAGACCCGCTTCGGCCTGGGCTGCATGCTTGATCAGCCACAGGTGCCCAACGCCACTTTCGGGCTGGGCGCCAAGGCTTTCGGACACCCGGGGGCCGGCGGCTCGGTCGGTTTTGCCGATCCGGAACACGACGTGGCCTTTGGCTTTGTCACCAATACCCTGGGCCCGTATGTCCTGATGGACCCGCGGGCACAGAAACTGGTTCGGGTGCTGGCCGGCTGCCTTTGATCGGGTAAGTCCCTGCAACCGGAACCCATTGTCTATTCTGGATTCCAACAGCCTGCGCTGTCGGGTCAAATTTCTTTCATTTTCATGGTGTATCGCTGATGTCTTCACATAAAACCTTAGCTCTCGCCCTGTGCCTGGCCGTGACCGGTTGCGCACAGCACCCTCAGAACGGCTCGGCCGATGGCGGCCATGGCTGGTGGCCCTTCGGCTCCGACAAGGTGGCCGAAAAGGACGTGAAGGATGTGGTCACCGAGAAGGTCGCCCAGGCTGACGCCAAGTCCGAAAGCAGCAGCCGCTGGTGGTGGCCGTTCGGAAACAGCGACAAGGCCCAGAGCCAGGCCCAGGCGGTACCCAAGATCGACGTCAAGGCCACCCAGGCCTGGCTCGACGACTACGAGCCCAAGCTGCGCGAAGCGATCAAGGACAGCAAGTTCGAGCTCGAGCGCCGCGAAGACGTGCTGGTGGTGACCGTACCGGTCGACTCTTCGTACAACCCTGACCGCCCCGCCATGCTGTTGCCGGCCACCCTCGGCCCGATCACGCGCGTGGCCAAGGTGATCGAGACCGACTCCAAGACCGCCGTGCTGGTACTCGGCCATGCCGACAGCAGCGGCGCAGCTGCTGCCAACCAGAAGCTGAGCCAGGAGCGCGCCCAGTCGGTATCGGCGATTTTCCGCCTCAGCGGCCTGCAGCGTGATCGCCTGATGCTGCGTGGCATGGGGTCGGTGGCGCCGCGCGCCGCCAACGACAGTGTGCAGGGCCGCGCCCTGAACCGCCGCGTCGAGCTGCTGTTGACGCCACAGAACACCATGCTGGCGCTGGTGGCCAAGTACCAGCAGCCGACCCCTAGCCCGGCCGAACTGGTTGCCGTGCAGGACGTCAAGGCACCGGTCAAGGCCGCTGCCAAGCCCGCCACCAAACCAGCGGCGAAAGCCACTGCGAAAAAAGCCCCGGCCGCCAAGCCGGTGGTCAAGAAGAAGCCGGCTGCAGCCGCTGCCAAGCCGGCCGCCAAGAAAGCTGCCCCGGCCGCGAAGAAAGTCGTTGCCAGCAGCACCAGCCCTGCGAAGACCAACTGATCGTCAAGGAAACGCAGCATGACCCAGACCCTGGCCGATATGCGCCGCGACTACACTCGCGACGGCCTGACCGAAACCCAGGCGCCGGCAGAGCCGTTCGCGTTGTTTCACCAATGGTTCGAGGATGCCGTCAAGACCGAGCAGCCGCCCGTCGAAGCCAACGCCATGACGTTGGCAACGGTGGACGGCGAGGGGCGTCCGCATTGCCGTATCCTGCTGCTCAAGGGGCTGGATGAGCAGGGCTTCACCTTCTTCACCAACTACGAAAGTGCCAAGGGCCATCACCTGCGCGCCAACCCGTTCGCCGCCATGACCTTCTTCTGGCCCACCCTGGAACGCCAGGTGCGCATCGAAGGCAAGGTGGTGAAGGTCACGGCGCAGGAATCCGATGCGTATTACCAGGTACGCCCGCTGGGTAGCCGCCTGGGCGCCTGGGCATCGCCGCAGAGCCGGGTGATCGCCAACCGTGAAGAGTTGCAGGATCTGGTCAAGGCCACCGAGCAGCGCTTCAGCGATACCCAGCCGCACTGCCCCGAGCACTGGGGTGGCTACCGCCTGCTGCCGGAACGCATCGAGTTCTGGCAGGGCCGCCCGAGCCGCCTGCATGATCGTCTCAACTACCGGCTCAAACAGGGCCTGTGGCTGCGCGAGCGCCTGGCCCCTTAACCGGCGCGGTATTCGGCGGCCGCGCGTTCCAGCCAGGCCGCCAATTCCTTGCGTTTGACCTTTTGCGCCCTGGCGCTGTCCAGACGTTGTAGCATGAAGACGCGTTTGTGCTCGTCGTCCCCGGCCAGCGACAGGGCCAGGTCGCGGTCCATCCAGCGCTTGATGCGTACATACAGCCACCCGTGAAAATACAGACCCGCCAGGGTGGTTACGGCGATGATGAAGTAATCCATGTCTATCCTTGCCTGTTGAGTGTTGGGGTCATGGCGGGGATCAAGTGCCTGTACCGACGCTGAATGGAAGCAATTTTATACACCGTGTGTCGTGACAGTGGTCAACGCGCGGAGTCTAATGACTACCTGTCTTCTGGAGATGATCCTATGCGTAAATCAGTTTTGTTGGTGGCGTCGTTCACCACGATGTCGCTGCTGCTTGGCGGCTGTACCTCCAACCTGACCGGCGATTCCTATTCCCGCGATGAAGCCCGTCGCGTGCAGCAAGTGCGCATGGGTACCATCGAGTCGCTGCGTCCGGTCAAGATCGAAGGCACCAAGACCCCGATCGGCGGCGGCGCCGGTGCCATCGTGGGTGGCGTGGCCGGCAGCGCGGTAGGCGGCGGTCGTGGCAGTATCGTCGCGGCAGTCATCGGTGCGGTAGCCGGCGGCCTGGCAGGTTCTGCAGCCGAGGAAGGCCTGACCCGCACCCAGGGTGTGGAAATCACCGTGCGTGAAGACGATGGCAGCATGCGCGCCTATGTCCAGCAGGTTCAGCAGAACGAAATCTTCCGGGTGGGCGAGCGCGTTCGCATCATGACCGTGGATGGCACCAGCCGGGTTTCTCACTGAACCTTGTCCTGCAGCCCTCTGGCTATGCGGGCGTGCAAACAAAACCCCGACTCGGCACCGCCGGTCGGGGTTTTTCATTGCCGGTTCGGCATCAACTGCCGACGGCCTTGCGGCTGGCCATGGCGGTTACCGCGTAGCCGATCACCGCTGCCAGGATGGAACCGGTGAGAATGCCCATGCGGTCCATGCCGGCGTACTCGCTGCTGCCCGGCACGAAGGCCAGCGAGCCGACGAACAGGCTCATGGTGAAGCCGATGCCGCACAGGATCGCCACCCCCAGCACCTGGCCCCAGTTGGCGCCACTGGGCAGGGCGGCCAGGCCCAGCTTGATCGCCAGCCACGTCAGACCGAACACCCCGACGGTCTTGCCCAGCAGCAGGCCGACCGCGATGCCCATCGGCACATGGTGGGTAAAGCTCTCGGCGGTGACGCCGGCCAGCGACACGCCGGCATTGGCGAAGGCGAACAGAGGCAGGATACCGAACGCCACCCAGGGGTGAAGGGCGTGCTCCAGCGCCAGCAGGGGCGACGGCTCGGCGTTGCGAGTGCGCAGCGGGATGGTCAGCGCCAGGGTGACACCGGCCAGCGTGGCATGCACGCCGCTCTTGAGTACGCACACCCACAGGATCAACCCGATCACCATGTACGGCCCCAGCTTGACCACCCCCATCCGGTTCATCGCCACCAGCGCTACCAGGCAGGCGGCGGCCAGCATCAGCGACAGGCTGGACAGGGCGCCGGAGTAGAACAGGGCGATGACGATGATCGCGCCCAGGTCGTCGATGATCGCCAGGGTCATCAGGAACAGCTTGAGCGACACCGGTACACGCTTGCCGAGCAGGGCCAGCACGCCGAGGGCGAAGGCGATGTCGGTGGCGGTGGGGATCGCCCAGCCGGCCACGGCGGCGGGGTTGTCCTTGTTGAGGAAGTAGTAGATCAGTGCCGGAACCACCATGCCGCCGATGGCGGCTGCGCCGGGCAGCACGATCTGCGAGGGCCTGGACAGGTGGCCGTCGATGATCTCGCGCTTGACCTCCAGGCCGATGAGCAGAAAGAACAGTGCCATCAGGCCGTCGTTGATCCACAGCAGCAGGGGCTTGGCGATTTGCAGCGCCCCCACCTGGGCCACCACGGGCACGTCGAGCAGGCCGTTGTAGAGGTAGGAGAGGGGGGAGTTGTTGATGATCAGCGCAAGGGCAGCCGCGGCAATCAGCAGCAGGCCGCTGGCTGATTCGAGCTGGAAGAAACGCGTGAATGTGCTGCGTAGAGGCAAGGGTGCTCCTCCATCCTGAAATTCGAAGAGGAACACCCTACCCTGTGGGGATATGCTTTAGAACAAAAACTATATTCTTTTTTGTTATATGCTATTGCGGCTTTTCCGCCAGCAAGGCCAACCCCTGCAGGGGCCGATCTTGCCGGCGAAACGGCCCGCAAGCCCTACCTCACGCTTCCAGGTCCAGCCCCAGCATGCTGCGCGCCACCGCTTCGGCCACGCGAATTCCGTCCACGCCCGCCGACAGAATCCCGCCTGCATACCCAGCCCCCTCACCGGCGGGGAACAACCCCTTCAGGTTCAGGCTCTGCAGGCTGGCATCACGGGTGATGCGCAGCGGCGAGGAGGTACGCGTCTCGATGCCGGTCAACACCGCATCGGGCAGGTTGTAACCCTTGATCTGGCGGTCGAACGCCGGCAGTGCCTCACGGATCGCCTCGATGGCGAAGGCCGGCAGGCTCAGCGCCAGGTCGCCCAGGCTCACGCCCGGCTTGTACGAGGGTTCCACGCTGCCCAGGGCGGTGGATGGCTTGCCGGCGACAAAGTCGCCCACCAGTTGCGCCGGTGCCTGGTAGTTGCTGCCACCCAGCTCATAGGCCAGGCTCTCCAGACGTTCCTGCAGTTCGATGCCGGCCAGCGGGCCGCCCGGGTAGTCCTGCTCGGGGGTGATGCCGACCACGATGCCAGAGTTGGCATTGCGCTCGTTGCGCGAGTACTGGCTCATGCCGTTGGTCACCACGCGGCCCGGTTCGCTGGTGGCAGCTACCACCGTGCCGCCCGGGCACATGCAGAAGCTGTATACCGAACGTCCGTTCTTGGCGTGGTACACCAGCTTGTAGTCGGCCGCGCCGAGTTTCGGGTGTCCGGCATACTTGCCCAGGCGGGCCTTGTCGATCAGGGTCTGCGGGTGCTCGATGCGAAAGCCGATGGAGAACGGCTTGGCTTCCATGAACACGCCCCGCGCATGCAGCATGCGGAAAGTGTCGCGGGCGCTGTGCCCCAGGGCCAGGATCACGTGGCGCGAATGCAGCTGTTCGCCACTTTCGAGTACCACGCCGGTCAGTTGCTCGCCCTCGCTGATCAGGTCGGTGACCTTCTGCTCGAAACGCACCTCGCCGCCCATGGCTTCGATCTGCTGGCGCATGTTCTCGACCATGCCGGTCAGGCGGAAGGTACCGATGTGCGGCTTGTTGACGTACAGGATCTCGTCCGGCGCACCGGCCTTGACGAACTCGTGCAGCACCTTGCGGCCGTGATGCTTCGGGTCCTTGATCTGGCTGTACAGCTTGCCGTCGGAGAAGGTGCCGGCACCGCCTTCGCCAAACTGCACGTTGGACTCGGGGTTGAGCACGCTCTTGCGCCACAGGCCCCAGGTGTCCTTGGTGCGTTGGCGCACCTCCTTGCCGCGTTCGAGGATGATCGGCTTGAAGCCCATCTGTGCCAGCAGCAGGCCGGCGAAGATCCCGCACGGGCCGAAGCCGACCACTATCGGGCGTTCGGCAAGCTCGGCCGGTGCCTGGCCAACCGGCTTGTAGCTGACGTCCGGGGCCGGGGTGATGTTGTGATCGTCGGCGAACTTCTGCAGCAGCTCAGCTTCGTTGCTGGCTGTCAGGTCGATGGTGTAGATGAACAGCAGTTCGGTGTTCTTCTTGCGCGCATCGTAGCTGCGCTTGAACAGCGTGAAGTCCAGCAGCTGGTCGTCGCTGATCCCCAGGCGCTGCACGATGGCTTCGCGCAGGGCTTCGTCCGGGTGATCCAGCGGCAACTTCAGTTCAGTGATTCGTAGCATGACAGGGTCCAGTATCCCGGCCATCAAAGGGCCGGCGGCTTTGCACAAACCGCCAAGTATAAGCTGTTCGCAGGCGCTTAAGGCAGCTTAAACGCGTGCGGCCGGTCAGTCGTTGCGCGAGCCGCCGTAGTAGCCGCAGCCACGCAGGGTCTGGCCGTCGATGCGCAGCTCGGCGCTCAGGTGGCTGACCGCGCCGGTGGCGATGTCCACGCAGCGCTGCGGGGCGACCCACAGGTCGATGCGCTGGCCATTGGCTTCGGTGCTCAGTGACAGGCGCCCGTCGGGCATCTGTTCTTCCAGGTACGGCACCGCCAACGAGGGCTGGCCAGGGCGGTCGAGCACCATGCCCTGGCCGCTGGCCTTGATGTTCCAGTCCGGCTCATGGCCGCTGGCGCGCAGGATCAGGCGCTTGAAGTTCGGGTCGCTGCAGGCGCTGGAGGAGTGCTCGACGCGGTACAGCTGCTGCACGTCGAGCTGGCCATCGTTGCCGGCCTGCTGGCTGCCGGCCAGCTTGCCGCGCACGTCGGCGAACAGGGTGCCGGGGGTTGCCGCCAGTGCCGAAGCTTCCTGCAGCAGGCCGGTGTTGCCGGTGTCGCGGACCACGAAGCGGCGGCTCTCCTCGCACGGCTTGAACAGCAACTGGCCGCCAGCGGCGGACAGCTCGCCCTGCAGGCGAGTCATGCCGACGGTGGACACCGTCTCGGGTTTGTCTGCCAGCATCTGGCAACCGGCGAACAGGGGCAGCAGGGCGGCTAACAGTAGCGAAGGGGCGGCACGCATCGGGGGGCTCCAGCATCGGGTCCAGAAAAGTGCCGTCACGTTACGCAGCCTGGGGCGCAATCACAAGGCCCTAGCCCACGTGATAGGTCTGCCCGGTCTGCAGCCCCTCCACGCTCTTGGCGTAGGCCAGCGCCACGTCGGCCGCCGGTACCGGCTTGAAGCCGCGAAAGTAGGGGGCATAGTCGGGCATGGCCTCGAGCAGCACGGTCGGACTGATGGCGTTGACCCGCAGCCCGCGTGGCAGCTCGATGGCGGCGGCGCGCACGAAGGCGTCGATGGCACCGTTGACCAGGCTGGCCGAGGTGCCGGTACGGATCGGGTCGTGGCTGGTGACGCCGGTGGTGAAGGTGAACGAGCCGCCGTCATTGATGAACTCGCGACCGATCAGCAGCAGGTTGACCTGGCCCATCAGCTTGTCGTTCAGGCCCAGGGCAAACCCCTGTTCGTCCAGTTCGTCCAGGGGCGCGAACACCACGTTGCCGGCGGCGCACACCAGGGCATCGAAGCGCCCGGTCTGCTCGAACAGGCGGCGAATCGAGGCACTGTCGCTGATATCGGCCTGCAGGTCGCCGCTGTTGCGACCGACCCGGATCACCTCGTGGCGCTGTTCCAGTTCACGGGCCACGGCCGAACCGATGGTACCGCCGGCGCCGATCAGAATGATTTTCATGGGGCTGTTCCTCGTGTGTGGGGTGAGGTTTCAGTCTAGGGTGGATTTTTGCGTGAATAAGCCTGCTAATAGGCAACCTTTGGTTTTCATGCGGAAACAATCCATGAGCGAGCTGGACGATCTGGCGGCCTTTGCGGTGTTGATGGATGCGGGCAGTTTTACCCTGGCCGCGGAGCAGCTGGGCTGGAGCAAGGGGCAGTTGTCCAAGCGCATCAGCCAGCTGGAGAGCAGCCATTCGGTCAAGCTGCTGCACCGCACCACGCGGCGCCTGAGCCTGACCGCCGCGGGCGCAGCGCTGCTGCCCCAGGCCCAGGCGCTGGTGCGCCAGGTGACCCAGGCGCGCCAGGCGCTGTCGCGGCTCAAGGATGACCTGTCGGGCCCGGTGCGGGTGACGGTGCCGGTGTCGCTGGGTGAAACCTTCTTCGAAGGCCTGCTGCTGGAGCTGGGCAACCAGTACCCGCAGTTGCAGATCGAACTGGAACTGGACAATGCCTACCGCGACCTTCTGCGCGACGGCTTCGACCTGGCCATCCGACAGATCCCGGGCAATGACGAGCGCCTGGTGGCGCGGCCGCTGCTGGCCATGCAGGAGCTGACCTGCGCCAGCCCGGCGTACCTGGAGCGCCACGGCACGCCGACCACGCCGCAGGCGCTGGCCGAGCATCGCTGCCTGCTCAACAGTCATTACAGCGGACGCGAGGAATGGCTGTACCACCAGCAGCATGAATTGCTGCGGGTGCAGGTGGCGGGGAATTTTGCCAGCAATCACTACAGCCTGTTGAAGAAGGCGGTGCTGGTGGGGGCGGGGGTGGCGCGGCTGCCGTCCTACATGTTGCATGCCGAGCTGGCGGACGGGCGCTTGTGCTGGTTGCTGCGCGATTACCAGACACGCAGTACGCCGTTGTTCCTGGTGCACCCGTATCAGGGCGGGATGCCCAAACGCGTGCAGGTGGTGGCCGATTACCTGGTGCGCTGGTTCAAGCGTGGCAGCCAGGCGCTGGGTGCGTTGCCGGTACCGGCCCCTTCACCGACAACGCCGGCTCCTGCACTGTAGGAGCCGGCGTTGCCGGCGAAGGGGCCGTCTGGTTCAGCCCCCCAGGTACGCGTCGCGTACTTTCGGGTCGGTCAGCAGCGCTTCACCGGTGCCCTGCATCACCACCTGGCCGTTCTCCAGCACATAGGCACGGTCGGCGATCTTCAGGGCCTGGTTGGCGTTCTGCTCCACCAGGAACACCGTTACACCATCCTTGCGCAGCTGTTCGATGATGTCGAAGATCTGCTGGATGATGATCGGCGCCAGCCCCAGTGAGGGTTCGTCGAGCAGCAACAGCTTGGGCTTGCTCATCAGCGCACGGCCGATGGCGAGCATCTGCTGCTCGCCCCCGGACATGGTGCCGCCACGCTGGCTGAAGCGCTCCTTGAGCCGCGGGAACAGGTGCAGCACCTTGTCCATCTGCTCTTGGTAGTCGCCCTTGTCGGTGAAGAACCCGCCCATGGCCAGGTTCTCCTCCACGGTCAGGCGTGCGAACACGCGCCGACCCTCGGGCACCACGGCAATGCTCTTGCGCATGATCTGCGCCGAACTTTGCCCCACCAGCTCCTCGCCCATGTAGCGGATGCTGCCGCTGTGGGCCTGGGGCGACCCGCACAGGGTCATCAGCAGGGTCGACTTGCCCGCGCCGTTGGCGCCGATCAGGGTGACGATCTCGCCCTGGCGAATCTCCACGTTGACGCTGTGCAGCGCCTGGATCTTGCCGTAGAAGGTGGAAACGTTTTCGAACTGCAGCATTTACGCTTCCCCCAGGTAGGCTTTGATCACTTCAGGGTTGTCCCGGATCTGTTGCGGGGTGCCATCGGCCAGCGGCGTGCCCTGGTTGATCACCACGATATGGTCGGAAATGCTCATGACCAGCTTCATGTCGTGCTCGATCAGCAGCACGGTCACCCCGTGTTCCTCACGCAAGGTGCCGATCAGCGCCTTGAGGTCTTCGGTCTCTTTCGGGTTCAGGCCTGCCGCCGGCTCGTCGAGCATGAGGATCCGCGGGCGGGTCATCATGCAGCGGGCGATTTCCAGCCGGCGTTGCTGACCATAGGCCAGGGTGCCGGCGTTACGGTTGGCGAACTCGACCAGGTCGACCTTTTCCAGCCAGTACTGCGCGTACTCCATCGCCTCGTGCTCGCTGCGACGAAAGCCCGGGGTCTTGAACAGGCCGGCGAAGAAGTTGGTGTTCAGGTGACGGTGCTGGGCGATCAGCAGGTTTTCCAGCGCGGTCATTTCCTTGAACAGTCGCACGTTCTGGAAGGTACGCACCACGCCCTTGCGGGCGATCTCGTGGCCGGCCAGGCCCTGGATGGGCTGGCCGTCGAGCAGGATGCTGCCACCACTGGGCTTGTAGAAGCCGGTCAGGCAGTTGAACACGGTGGTCTTGCCGGCGCCGTTGGGGCCGATCAGTGCCACCACTTGTTTTTCCTTGACGGACAGGGCCACGCCGTTGACCGCCAACAGGCCGCCGAAGCGCATGCTCAGGCCGCTCACTTGCAGAATTTCGCGGCTCATCGACGCAGCTCCATGTGTGGACGTTGCATAGGCAGCAGGCCCTGCGGACGCCAGATCATCATCAATACCATCAGGGCACCGAACATCAGCATCCGGTATTCACTGAAGTCGCGCATCAGTTCGGGCAGCAGGATCATCACGATGGCCGCGAGGATCACGCCCAGCTGAGAGCCCATGCCGCCGAGCACGACAATGGCGAGGATGATCGCCGACTCGATGAAGGTGAACGACTCCGGCGTCACCAGGCCCTGGCGCGCGGCGAAGAAGCTGCCGGCAAAACCGGCGAAGCAGGCACCGAGGGTGAAGGCCGAGAGCTTGATGATAGTCGGGTTCAGGCCCAGCGCACGGCAGGCGATCTCGTCTTCGCGCAGCGCTTCCCAGGCGCGCCCGATCGGCATGCGCAGCAGGCGGTTGATCACGAACAGCGCCAGCAGGGCCAGCAGCAGTGCCACCAGGTACAGGAAGATCACCTTGTTGATCGAGTTGTATTCCACCCCGAAGAACTCGTGGAAGGTCTGCATGCCTTCAGCCGCCCTGCGCTCGAAGCTCAGGCCGAAGAACGACGGCTTGGGAATGTTGCTGATGCCGTTCGGGCCGCCGGTGAGGTCGGTCAGGTTACGCAGGAACAGCCGGATGATCTCGCCGAAACCCAGGGTCACGATGGCCAGGTAGTCACCGCGCAGGCGCAGCACCGGGAAGCCCAGCAGGAAGCCGAACGTGGCCGCCATCATCCCCGCGATGGGCAGGCACACCCAGAAGCTCAGGCCGAAGTAGTGCGACAGCAGCGCATAGCTGTAGGCGCCCACGGCGTAGAAGCCCACGTAGCCCAGGTCGAGCAGGCCCGCCAGGCCGACCACGATGTTCAGGCCAAGGCCCAGCATCACGTAGATCAGGATGAGCGTGGCGATGTCGACCGCACCGCGCGAACCGAAGAACGGCCACACCAGGGCAACCGCGATCAGGCCCAGGATGATGTAGCGCTGGGTGCGCGGCAGGGTCAGGAAGTTGCTGACCTTGGGCGATATCAGTGCACCCCGGGGGGCGGACCGCATCATCGCGCTCCATTGCTTGTCGAACAGCACGCGCAGGAACATCAGCACCGAGCACACCACAATCACGCTAAGGGCCAGGGGCCCCTGGCCATGCACCTGCAGGCTGATACCGACGATGCTGAGTTTCAGGCCCAGTACCGGGAATGCCACGGCCCAGACCAGCAAGGCGCTGAAAAACGCCGATTTGAGATTTCTGCTCATACTTTCTCGACCTCCGGACGGCCCAGGATGCCGGTCGGACGGAACAACAACACCAGAACCAGAAGACCGAATGCCACCACGTCCTTGTACTGGTCACCGAAGATATCGGCGCCAAAGGCCTCGGCCACGCCCAGCACCAGCCCGCCGAGCATGGCGCCCGGAATGCTGCCGATGCCACCCAGTACCGCCGCGGTAAAGGCCTTCAGGCCCACCAGGAAGCCGGCGTTGGGGTTGATCACGCCGTACTGCATGCTCAGCAGTACCGCTGCCACGGCCGCCAGGGCCGCACCGATCACGAAGGTCAGGGCGATGATGTTGTTGGTGTTGATACCCAGCAGGTTGGCCATCTTGATGTCTTCGGCACAGGCGCGACAGGCGCGGCCCAGGCGTGAACGCGAGATGAACAGGGTCAGCCCGGTCATGGCCACCAGGGTGACGACGAAAACCAGGATCTGCATGTAGGAAATCAGGACTTCCTCGGCGCCGCCCGGCCCGAAGGAGATGCTCCCCGGAATCAGGTTGGGGATCGACTTGTCCTTGGAATCCTGGGCAAGCAAGACAGTGTTCTGCAGGAAAATCGACATGCCGATGGCAGAGATCAGCGGGATCAGCCGGTTGCTGTTGCGCAAGGGGCGGTAGGCGACCCGTTCGATGCTGTAGCCATAGGCGCTGGTGACCACGATGGTCGCGATGAACGCGGCGGTCATCAGTATCGGCAGTGAGTCGATGCCCATCATGGCCAGCCCGGCAAGGGCGATGAAGGCCACGTAGGAACCGATCATGTACACCTCGCCGTGGGCGAAGTTGATCATTCCAATGATGCCGTAAACCATTGTGTAGCCAATGGCTATCAAGGCATAGGTGCTGCCAATGGTCAGGCCATTAACCAGCTGTTGGAAGAAGTGATAGATCTCAGGCATTACAGCGCTCCTAAAAACCCGATACGCATTTCACTGGTGGGCTTGCGCCCGTCCCGGCTTGTGGTCTGAGGCCACTTCGCACGGGCACTGCCAGCGAACCGCTGGTGACGGTTTTAAGATTTTCAGGTGAACCTGCTCCCGGATCGCGGGAATCAGGCCCATGAACCTCGTAAAACAAAGCCCACTGCTCGCACAGTGGGCTTGTAGTCATGGAGTGACGGGATTACTGAGGGGAAACTTCGGTTTTAGGTTTGCCGAAATGCCATTCGTAGACGACGAACTTGAAGTCCTTCAGGTCGCCGTTCTTGTCATAGGACAAGTCGCCGGTAGGGGTCTTGAAGGTGCCGGTGTGCAGGGCCTGTGCGACCTTGTCGGTGTCTTCGCTCTTGGCCGCCTTGATGCCTTCGGCGATCAGCTCCACCGCCGAGTAGGCCGGGAACACGAACGGACCGCTCGGGTCCTTGCCGTCAGCCTTGATGGCGTCGACGATGGCCTTGTTCGCAGGGTCGGCGTCGAACGACTTGGGCAGGGTTACCAGCAGGCCTTCGGAAGCGCCCTGGGCGATCTGCGAGATCGAGTCGTTGCCCACGCCCTCTGGGCCCATGAACTTGGCCTTCAGGCCTTTTTCCTGAGCCTGGCGCAGGATCAGGCCCAGCTCTGGGTGGTAGCCGCCGTAGTACACGAAGTCGACGTTGGCTTGCTTGAGCTTCTGGATGATCGAGGAGAAGTCCTTGTCGCCGGCGTTCAGGCCTTCGAACACGGCAACCTTGGTGCCTTTGCCTTCCAGGGTCTGCTTGACCGCGGTGGCGATGCCTTCACCGTACTGCTGCTTGTCGTGCAGTACCGCAACCACCTTGGGCTTGACGTGGTCGGCGATGTAGTTGCCGGCGGCCGGGCCCTGGGCGCTGTCCAGGCCGATGGTACGGAAGATCAGCTTGTAGCCGCGGGAGGTGATTTCCGGGCTGGTGGCAGCCGGGGTGATCATGATCACGCCTTCATCTTCATAGATGTCGGACGCTGGTTGAGTGGAGCTGGAGCACAGGTGGCCGACCACGAACTTGACGCCATCGTTGACCACTTTGTTGGCGACTGCCACGGCCTGTTTAGGGTCGCAGGCGTCGTCGTATTCCTTGGCTTCGAGCATCTTGCCGTCAACGCCGCCCTTGGCGTTGATGTCCTTGATGGCCTGTTTTGCACCGATGAACTGCATGTCACCGTATTGAGTAACCGGACCGGTCTTCGGGCCGGCGATGCCGATCTTGATGGTATCGGCGGCAACTGCATGGCTGGCAACCCCGGCCAGAACCATTGCGGCGAACAGCTTGGAAATCTGCTTACTCATAGTGCTCCACTCATTCTGTTGTAATTTTTATAGTCCTGGTGCCCAGGGCTACGGACCGGGATACCGTGACGGCCACGCCGTCCCGCCTTTCCCGTGTTCCCCCGCAAAATGCCCTGGCAACTGTACCGGTACAGTGTAGAGCGCCGCTTGATCGATTGAAAAGCGGGCTTTTCGGGGCAAAATCCGGGGGTGTCGCCTAATCGACAGAAAGTTACATAAAGGCGCCGCCAATTTGCCAGCATGCTGCGGCGGGGCGTGATCTTCATGGCCTTGTCGATCAATTACTTATTTGAAACTGGGTTTTTCTGCAAAAATAGCGACCTTTCAGTGGTCGAATTATTTCTGGTAGGAACCCATGACAGATCAACCAAGCACCCTCTATGCCAAATTGCTCGGCGAGACTGCAATCATCGAGTGGAAAGCGCTGGAGCGTTTTTGGGCCAAGGGTGACCTGATTTGGGTCGACCCGTCGCTGGACCTGATCGAGGTGGCGTCGGCAATGGCCGAAAACCGCAGTGAAACCGTGGAAAAATGGCGAAATGATGGCACGGTCGTGCCGGTGACTGCCGAGCAGGCGCTAGACCTTTCGCACACGATTGCGCCGATCTGGGCAGTGGTGGTTTCGCCGTTTATCGTGATTCAGAAAAGGTCCGCGCCCTGATCTGGTGCGCAAAAACGAACAGCCGGAAGATTTTGGTGCGCGAGGGCGTTCAGGCGGGGTGGTTGTTGGTAACAGTGGGGCAGGGGTTCAAAAAACGCGGTAACAGTTCTTGCCTCATCGCGGGTCAAGCCCGCTCCCACAGGTTGGTGGAGACCTTGGTGGGAGCGGGCTTGACCCGCGATGGCCGCAAAGCCGCCGCGCAGATTACTCGTAGTCTGTCTTGCCCGTATGGCTGTTGAGCGAAATCACCCGCGTCTTGCCGATGCGGTGACGGTAGATCTCGCGCAGGTACTTCACCGCCTTCTTCACGCACTCGCGTGACAGGCGGATATCGTTGATCGACACGAACTTGCTCTTGTCGTTGATCAGCTCGCGGTACTTCTTCTCGTACATCGGCTTGATCGCGTACCAGTTGGTATCGAGGATCTTGGCCGGGTTCTCGAACTCGTTGAGCAGGTCGTCGATACGGTCCTCGTCGAATTCCTCACGGGTGATGAAGTCGAGGATGGCGTTGTCCAGCGTGTCGTCGAAACGGTACGGGGTGCGCGCGAAACAGCGCTTGATGAACGCCACGATCAGGGTCAGGAAGTCGTCCGACAGGCACGGGCTCTTGGCGATCAGGGTGGTCAGCGACAGGTTGGCCGAGGCGCCGATCACCAGCGCGTAGCGCTTGAGCGTGGTGTTGGGGAACAGGCTGTTGAGGTGGGTCTTGAGCCGGTTCAGGTCCATGTACGAGAGCTTGTAGTCCTTGGGCAGGGACACGATCGACACCACCGACGAGCAGTTCTTGAAGAAGTGCAGGTCATGCAGCGCCGCGGCGTCGTAGCCGGAGGTCTTGTACTGCTCCAGGGCCGCGCGATAGCGCTTGGACTCGATCGGCAGCAGGCTGATGCCCTCGATCGCCTGGGTCACCTTGTTGAAGTGCGGCAGGTCGATGGAGCGGAAGAACAGGTCGTCGATGTTGAGCTGCGGCTTCTCTTTCTCGAACACCTTGAACTTGTCGTTGCCTGGCGCCGGCTGCTCGGGCACTACCGATTCGGCGTAGGCGATGGCCACCGGGCCGGCCAGGCTCATGAACAGGTCGTTGGCATCCAGGCGGATGGTCTCGCCGATGTCGATGCCGGCGCGCCGGAAGTAGTTCTGGTCGTAGTCGGTGGTCACCGCCTGGGCGGTGAGGATGTTGAAGATCTGCTGCGAGATGTACTGGTTGGCGTGCTTCTCCATGGCATTGACGTCAATGTCCTGGATGTTGCCGTCATCGTTCTCCTCGGCATAGCGCATGATGTCGTTGGAGATCAGCATCATCGCGTTCCACGGACGGATACGCCCCATCACGCTGGCTTCGCTGCTGTCCTCGTTGTCGAAGTTGTACGAGAAGTCCCATTCCTCCGACAGGTACTTGCACAGCAGGCGGCCGGCGTTGATGTGCAGTGCCTCGGACATCTCGCTGCGGTGGTCGGAGATGTTCGGCAGCACGCAGATGCCGCTGGTGAAGATCGGCTCGAAGACGAAGGAGTGCCCGCTCTTGGTGTCGTTCTCGTCGGCCGGCTTGGTGTCGAACGTCTTGTTCATGTACGAGAACTGCTGGGCCAGGCCGAACTCCGAAGCCATGCCCGAGCCGGTACCGCCACCGGCGCTGAAGATGTAGAAGTACAGGCGCGACTGGTTGGCCTTGATGCCGCACGAGTCGATCAGGTACGAGTGGATCAGCTTCCAGTCGGCACTGGAGAAGCGCTGGGTTTCCTTGTTGAGGATGATCTTGGCCAGGTACTGGCCCAGGATCGGCGCGTTGCCGGCGCCGCCCGCATGCACCTCGGACAGGTCCATGATCTTCATCTTGCTGTAGTCGCGCAGAAAGCCGCTCTTCTCGCCCTTGCGCGAAAAACGGATGCGCCCGGCGATGTCCTTGTCCAGGTCGCCCAGCATCACCAGCGGTTCCACCAGGAACACCGGCTTGGCGCCCTTGTTCTGCACCAGGCGCAGGTTGTTGCGGATCCAGCGGCCCGGGCTGTAGGGCTGCTCGCCGGCGTGGCGGTCTTCGTTGTTGAATTCGTTGAGGTAGAAGGTGCGGGCGTTGTACACCAGCTCCGCCACATCCAGGGCAATGTTCGAACCGCAACGACCCAGGCCGATCAGGCACACCGAAGGGAACTGTTGGTCCAGGCGCAACTGGGTGTCATCTTCGACATGCACACTGGGCGGGAACACCAGGTCGCGCAGGCCGTCGAGGTTGTCCAGGATGCGCTGGATGTCGGTCTCGGTGTAATACAGGTACTGCTGCGGCGTAGCCGCGCGCGGGCTGTAGTATTCTCGAGGCGCCGGGGCGGTGAGCGCGGTGGAGGATGACATCAGCTCGGAAACCGCGGTGGCAGAAGTATTCTTTGAGGTCATTTTGCGCCATTTGCCTGGGTGGACGGCTGGTAAAAGTCGATATCATCGAGCCATCACGGGATAAGTTTCGCGACTGTATCAGTGCGCCTTTGGCGTGAGCGATAGGGTCCTGCCCTATAACCCTCTAAGGGTTTTCCTGTCACGTCTGAGAACTGAATCGTCCGCATCGCCAACTTCTTTAATTTGCCAGGAGCTGTCATGAGCATTGCACTACCTTCGCTGGGGTTCGCCGGTATCGGTCTGATGGGATTGCCCATGTGTCGGCGCCTGCTGGCGGCCGGTTTTCCGTTGACCGTGTGGAACCGTTCATCGGACAAGTGCGCGCCACTGGTGGCCGCCGGGGCGAGCCAGGCGAACAGCCCGGCAGAGCTCTGCGCGGCGGCGGACGTGGTGATGCTGTGCCTGGCCGACACCCAGGTGGTGCACGAGGTGGTGTTCGGTGACGACGGTATCGCCGCAGGCGGCGCGGCCGGGCAGCTGCTGGTGGATTTTTCCAGCCTGGAGCCCGGCGCCACGCGGCAAATGGCCGCACAGCTGAGGCAGGCCTGCGGCATGCACTGGCTGGATGCACCGGTGTCGGGCGGCACCCCGGGCGCCGAGGCCGGTAGCCTGGCGATCATGGTCGGCGGCGAGGCGGCCGATCTTGAGCGGGTGCGCCCGGTGCTCCAGGTGCTGGGGCAGCGGGTCACGCACATGGGCGCGGTGGGGGCAGGGCAGGTGACCAAGGCCTGCAACCAGATGATCGTGGCCTGCAACGCACTGGTGATTGCCGAGGTGGTGGCCCTGGCCGAACAGTCAGGGGTGGATGCCAGCCTGATCGCCGAAGCCCTGGCGGGCGGTTTCGCCGATTCCAGGCCGCTGCAGATCCTGGCCCCGCAAATGGCCGAGCAGCGTTACGAGCCGGTGAAGTGGCACGTGCGCACCTTGCTCAAGGACCTGGATACGGCGGTCAAGTTTTCCCGCGAGCAGGGCTCGGCCACCCCGATCAGCGGCCTGGCGGCGCAGCTGATGCGCTTGCACGGCAGCCAGGGTTACCTGGAAAAGGATCCCGCAACCCTGGTCGAGCTGTTTCGCCGCAAGCCATAGGCAGGTCGCTGCACTGGTTGAGGCTGCCGAGCACCGCGTGCAGCTCGCCCATCGGTACCGGGCGGCTGAACAGGTAGCCCTGCAGAAAGTCGCAGCCCTGCTGGCGCAGGAACTGGTACTGCTCGACGGTTTCCACTCCCTCGGTCACCACCTTCAGGTGCAGAGTGTGGGCCATGATGATGATGGCCTGCACGATGTCCATGTCCTGCTCGGAGTGGGGGATGTCCTGGATGAACGAGCGGTCGATCTTCAGCGTGTCCAGCGGCAGGCGCTTGAGGTAGGCCAGCGATGAGTAGCCGGTGCCGAAGTCGTCGATCGAGAGTGAAACGCCCTTGGCCCGGATACGCTTGAGCAGGGCGATGGTGTTGTGGATGTTGCCCATCAGCGCGTTTTCGGTCACCTCCATTTCCAGGCGCCAGGCCGGCAGCCCCGCGCTGAACAGCGCATCTTCCACTTCGCTGACGAGTTCTTCGCGGCCCAGGGTCAGCGCCGAGCAGTTGACGGTGACCTTGAGTTGGTCGAAGCCATGGCGGCTCAACTGCGCCAGGTCCTGGCAGGCGCGGCGCAACACCCACAGGTCGAGCTCGCCGATCAGGCCGTTGGCTTCGGCAATGCCGATGAAGCGGTCGGGGCTGAGCAGGCCGTGCTGCGGGTGCTGCCAGCGGATCAGCGCTTCGAGCTTGGCCACCTGGCCGCTGGCCAGGTCGAAGATCGGCTGGTAGTGGATGCGCAGCCCGCGTTCTTCTAGCAGGGCCACGCGCAGCTCCTCCTCCAGTTGCAGCTCCAGGGTGGCGCGGGTTTTCAGGTTGCTGCTGAAGAAGTTCAGGTTGTTGCGCCCGCAGCCCTTGGACTGATACAGGGCCAGGTCCGCGTGCTTGAGCAGCTCGTCGCAGCTTTCGCCATCGTCGGGAAACACGCTGATGCCGATGCTGGTGGTCATCACCATGCGCCGGCCGCTCAGGTCGATCGGTTCCTTGACCTTGTGCATGATGCGCTGCGCCAGGTGGCGGGCCTCGTCGCGGTTGTGCAGGCCGATCAGAATGCAGAACTCGTCGCCGCCGAAGCGGGCCACCACGTCGTGGCTGCGGGTGGCGCTCTTGATCTGCGCGGCGATCACCTGCAGCAGCTGATCCCCCGCGTCATGGCCCAGGCTGTCGTTGATGCGCTTGAAGTGGTCGATGTCCAGGAACATCACCGCCAGCATGCCGCCGCTGGCCGCCTGTTCGGCCAGGCGCTCGGCGAACAGCTGGTTGAAACCGCGACGGTTGACCAGGTTGGTCAGTGCATCGTAGTGCGCCGCCTGTTGCAGCGAGACCCGTGCCTGGTCCAGCTGGCTGAGCAGCATGTTGACCCGGCGCAGGTCGTGCTCCTTGCTCTGCAGCTTCTTGTCCGACAGGGCGGCGCTGATGCAACTGGCGCTGATCAGCAGGGCGACGAAGGCGATGGCCAGGCTCAGGTGCAGGCTGTTGTCGGTGATCGGCAACTGCAGCGGCGCGTCCACGGGCAGCACCAGGGTCAGGGCCCACATGCCGGTGAAATGGGTGGCGATGATGCCGGTGGCCATCACCAGGCTGGCGACGTACCTGGGCCAGTTGCTCTGGGCCGGGCGGTAGCGGGTCAGCAGCAACGCCAGCAGGCTGACGCCGAAGGCGACCACCACCGAACTTGCCAGCAGGTCGGCGCGGTAGAACTGCGAGGCGTTGGAGCGCATGGCTGCCATGCCGGTGTAATGCATGGCGCCGATGCCCAGGCCGATGGCGATGGCCGCCAGCACATGCTGGTGCAGGCGCGGCTGGGGTGTGCCGAGCAGGTTCATCGCACTCCAGGCGGCGAGCAGCATCAGCAGCAGCGATACGGCCGTCAGGGCCAGGTCGTAGTGCACCTCGAGGGGGGCCTGGAAGGCGAGCATGCCGATGAAGTGCATGCCCCACACGCTGCAGGCCAGGCAGAAGGTGCCGAGCAGGCGCCATTGACGTTGGGCGGCGCTGTGCTCGGCATTGCCCACGCGTTCGATGATGTCGAAGGTGGCGAAACTGCCCGCGCAGGCGACCAGGTAGGCAAGTGCCACCAGGTAAGGGTTGTGCCGGCAATCGAGAAGCAATTGTCCGGTTGCGGGAAGTTCGGCGAGTACATGCAGCCCCTGCCACTCCATAGCATGCCTCTTGGTCCGGTGTGCACGCGGCCTCCAGCGGAGTGGAGACGGTTTTGGCTGAGTATAGGAAGAGAGCATTAACCCATCGGGATTAATGGCAGATTGACTTGTATGGATTGGAGATTGGGGCGATAGCGTTTGGTTCTAAAACCGAGTCGCGCCCTTGGCCGGCAAGGCCGGCTCCTGCATCGATCATGCAGGAGCCAGCCAGTGGGTCAGCCGGCGACCAGTACCCGAATTGCCTCAAGGCGCAGTGCGGCCTTCTCCAGCATGGCCAGGCCCTGCTCGCGTTGCGCACGCAAGGCCTGGATTTCGGTGTCGCGCACGGTCGGGTTGACCGCCTGCAATGCGGTCAGGCGCGCCAGTTCTTCATCGGTTTCGGCTGCCAGGCGGCGCTGCGCCTCGGCCACACGCTCGGCGTGGCGCGGCATGATCTTGGCCTCGCCGGCATTGATGCGCGGGGTCAGGACATCGCGCTGGGCCTGGATGAACTTGTTGGCGCTGGCCTTGGGCACGCTTTCGAGCTGGTCGTTGAGGGTCTCGAACGACACCCGCGCCGCCAGGTCGTTGCCGTTGGTGTCGAGCAGGCAGCGCAGCGCTGCCGGCGGCAGGTAGCGGCCCAGTTGCAGGGCGCGCGGGGCGACCACTTCGCTGACGTACAGCAGTTCGAGCAGCACGGTGCCCGGCTTGAGCGCCTTGTTCTTGATCAGCGCCACCGCGGTATTGCCCATCGAGCCGCTGAGCACCAGGTCCATGCCGCCCTGCACCATGGGGTGTTCCCAAGTGATGAACTGCATGTCCTCGCGCGACAGCGCCTGGTTGCGGTCGTAGGTGATGGTCACGCCTTCGTCGTCGCCCAGCGGGAAGCTGGCGTCGAGCATCTTCTCGCTCGGCTTGAGGATCAGGGCGTTTTCCGAGTGGTCCTCGCTGTCGATACCGAAGGCGTCGAACAGGGTTTCCATGTAGATCGGCAGCGCGAACTGGTCGTCCTGCTCGAGGATCGCCTCCACCAGCGCCTGGCCTTCGCCGGCACCACCGGAGTTGAGCTCCAGCAGGCGGTCGCGGCCGCTGTGCAGCTCCGACTCCAGGCGCTGGCGCTCGGCGCAGGCTTCGTTGACCAGCGCTTCCCACTCGCCGTCGTCGCCGCTTTCCAGCAGCGGCAGCAGGCGCGGGCCGAACTGGTGCTGCAGGGCGTTGCCGGTAGGGCAGGTATTGAGGAAGGCATTGAGTGCCTGGTGGTACCACTGGAACAGGCGCTCCTGCGGGCTGTTCTGCAGGTGCGGTACATGCAGCTCGATGGTGTGCTTCTGGCCGATACGGTCCAGGCGGCCGATGCGCTGTTCCAGCAGGTCGGGGTGGGCCGGCAGGTCGAACAGCACCAGGTGGTGGGCGAACTGGAAGTTGCGGCCTTCGCTGCCGATTTCCGAGCAGATCAGCACCTGCGCGCCGAACTCTTCGTCGGCAAAGTAGGCGGCGGCGCGGTCGCGCTCCAGGATGCTCATGCCCTCATGGAACACCGTGGCCGGAATGCCCGAGCGCACGCGCAGGGCGTCTTCCAGGTCCATCGCGGTTTCGGCGTGGGCGCAGATCACCAGCACCTTGACCCGCTTGAGCATCTTGAGGGTGTCGATCAGCCATTCGACCCGTGGGTCGAAGCGCCACCAGCGGCTCTCTTCGTCGCTGTCGCCCTGGGCCTGGAAGCTGACTTCCGGGTACAGGTCGGCATGCTCGCCCACCGGCAGTTCCATGTACTCGTCGGGGCACGGCAGCGGGTAGGCGTGCAGCTGGCGCTGCGGGAAGCCCTGCACCGCGGCACGGGTGTTGCGAAACAGCACGCGGCCGGTGCCGTGGCGGTCCAGCAGCTCGCGGATCAGGCGTGCGCTGGCCTGGGTGTCGCCATCGTTGACTGCGGCCAGCAGCGCCTCGCCTTCGGCACCCAGGAAGCCCTGGATGGTGGCGTGGGCCTTGGGCGACAGGCGGCCTTCATCGAGCAGCTCCTGCACCGCCTCGGCCACCGGGCGATAGTTGTCGCTCTCGGCGCGGAATGCGGCCAGGTCATGGAAACGGTTGGGGTCGAGCAGGCGCAGGCGTGCGAAGTGGCTGTCCTGGCCCAGTTGCTCGGGGGTGGCGGTCAGCAGCAGTACGCCGGGGATGACCTCGGCCAGTTGCTCGACCAGCGCGTACTCCGGGCTGACCTGGTCTTCGTGCCACACCAGGTGGTGCGCCTCGTCGACCACCAGCAGGTCCCAGCCGGCGGCGAACAGCGCGTCCTGGGCCTTTTCATCCTCGGTCAGCCACTCCAGCGCCACCAGCGCCAGTTGCGCATCCTCGAACGGGTTGCTGGCATCGCTTTCGATGAAGCGCTCGGCGTCGAACAGAGCCACCTGCAGGTTGAAACGGCGGCGCATTTCCACCAGCCACTGGTGCTGCAGGTTCTCCGGCACCAGGATCAGCACGCGGCTGGCGCGACCCGTGAGCAGCTGGCGATGGATCACCAGGCCGGCTTCGATGGTCTTGCCCAGGCCCACTTCGTCGGCCAGCAGTACGCGCGGGGCGATACGGTCGGCCACTTCGCGGGCAATGTGCAACTGGTGGGCGATCGGCTGGGCACGGGTGCCGCCCAGGCCCCACAGCGACGACTGCAACTGGCGGCTGGTGTGTTCCAGGGTGTTGTAGCGCAGCGAGAACCACGCCAGCGGGTCGATCTGCCCGGCGAACAGGCGGTCGCTGGCCAGGCGGAACTGGATGAAGTTCGACAGCTGGGTTTCAGGCAGGGTGCAGGCCTGGTTCTGGGCATCGAGGCCGTGGTAGACCATCAGGCCGTCGATGACCTCGACTTCGCGCACGGTCAGCTTCCAGCCTTCGAAGTGGGTGATCTGGTCGCCCGGCGAGAAACGCACGCGGGTCAGGGGCGCATTGCGCAGGGAGTACTGGCGGGTGTCGCCAGTGGCCGGGTAGAGCACGGTCAACAAGCGGCCGTCCTGTGCCAGAACGGTCCCTAGACCCAGCTCGGCTTCGCTGTCGCTGATCCAGCGTTGCCCCGGTTGATACTGCTGCGCCATACTGCCTGACTCCCGCCATTCAAAAGGCGACTATCTTAACGGATAGGGCTGCACAGACCAAAGCGTCTGGCGATTTCATCGACGAAAGCCGTCTTTGCCACCACAGGCCTCGACCCATGCTCCGACACCCTCTGCTGTCCCTCCCGTTACGCCACTGCATCGTACTGGCCAGCCTGGCCTCGCTCGGCGCCTGCGACCAGCAGGGTTTCGAACTGCTGCCACCACTGGAGCCCCCGGCGCTGGCGGCGCTGGGCGTGCAGGTGCCGGTGCAGAACGTGCACTTTCGCGACCGCGACGGCGAGGCGGTGCTGGTACTCAGCCGCCTGGACGACCAGGTCAGCGACGAGGAAACCCAGCAGGAGGTCGACCGGGTGGTGCTCACCGCCACCCTGTATGGCCGCAGCCACGACGCCCAAACCTACAAGGCGCGCTGGACCATCGAGAATGAAACCACCTGCCCGGGGCTGGACCTGGACGTGGGCTTCTATACCGACGTCAGCGGCGCCAGCGACCTGAACAACGATGGTGTGGCCGAACTGACCGTTGCCAGTCATTCCTTTTGCGGTGGCGGTGTCGACCCGCAGGACCTGCATGTGGAACTGCGCGAAGGGGCCGCCAGCTACGTGATCAACGGCCAGTCGCTGATCGCCCCGGAAGGCGAGGATGCCTTTGGCGGTGAACGCGAAGACGGCCCCACCCTCAAGGACGCACCGCCGGTGCTGCGCGAACACCTGGAGAAGGTCTGGAACAGCGTGCTCAAGCGCCCGTGGAGCGAAGCGGCGCCCGAACCGGACGATGACGACCCCGATCAGTAGCGCACGTCAGTAGGTGGCGACGGGGACTTCCACCGTATAGCGGTGCTGCGGGTTGCGTGTGTCGGTCAGGGTGTAGCGGCTCATCGAGCCGTTGTCGTTGGCCATCGGCTGGGTATCGATGTCGACGATGAACATCTGGCCACCGGTGTGCAGCGTGCCCTGGGGCGTGATTCGCGCATCGGCCGGGACGAGCAGGCCCCCCAGGTGGCCGTAGCCATTTTCATCGAAGTGATAGTCGACCAGGGCGTCGCGTCGTTGCAGGGCGAATACCTCGGGCAGGTAGGGCCGGTGGTCGATGTTCCAGTCATTGCGCAGGTCGCTCACCCAGACGCCCGGCAGGTCGAAACGGTGGCGCAGCAGGCTGTCTTCAAGCGGCACGCTGACCACCTCCAGGCAACACACGGTCTGCTTGCGCTGCTCGTCCAGCACGGCCATGCGCGTGCCGCGGGCAACCACTGCCGGCAGCATGGCGAATGCCATGTTCTCTTCGACATACCCGGCATCGGCCGCCGTGGCGAGGTTGCGCCAGCCACCGAACAGCGCCGGAGCCGGGTCGGCCATGGCCGCAAGGCCGGCCGTGGCCAGGCCGATACTCGCCAGGAGGCGATAGGGGATGCGCATCGTAGGCTCCTGCCTTATAGGGCAAAAAACGGGAAGCGCAGCGTACTATACTCAGGCACACCCCTGGCTGTGACGGGTGCCACACTTTTGCCATCGGCGCTCAAGGCTGCCGTTTGGCAGCCGACACATTGGCGACAGGAGAACAACAACCATGCTGCCGCCCATCATTCCCCTCAGTGCCGCCCCGGTCACCACGCAACACGACCCGGTCAAGCAGCCGCCGACCATCGCCCCCGTGGTGCCGGCCCAGCCCAGCGCCACCGACAGCAATATCGATTTCAAGAAGCGCGACCCGCAGGAGTCGGGGGTACTGCTGCGTGACGAGCAGCGCCGCCGCCAGGGCAAACGCCGCAAGGCCCCGGACGAAGAGCTGTACCAGGCCCTGCCGGGCGACGAGGTCAACGCCGACAACACCGTGCCGGTGGCGCCGTTGATGGGCGAACAGCCGCGCCAGGGCCTGCTGGTGGACATCGAAGTCTGAGCGGGGCTGTTCAGTGCGGGCGCGAGCCCTCATCATGGCGACTTCCGCAGTCCGTTCCACGAGCCTGAACATGAGCCAAGACGACAACCTGATCGATTTCGGCGCCGAGCGCGCCCGTCGCGTGCACGACCTCAAGGAAAAGCGCCTGAACGAAGTGCGTCAGGCGTTCGAGCAGGCAATGCCCCTGGGCAAGGGCAAGAAAAAGCCCAAGGGCAAGCCGAAGAAGCGCTGATTCTTGATGCAGGTCAACCCTGCACCCGCCTCGCGCGTCCGTTGATGGGCGCCATTGACCTCGGTCAATTTCCTCTCCCGCCCCATTCGCTACTGTTACCCCATCAGACAGGTGCAGGCGAATGGAGGCCGATATGTTCTTCGATAATGTGGTTATCGCTGGCGTTGTGACAGTCGGCCTGATGCTGCTGTTTTTCGCAGGCCTGGGTATTTTCATCTGGAAGGACTCGAACAAGCGCAAGCAGGGCTGATCCTTTCCGATACACGAGCACGCAAGGCATTTAGGGCAACTTCGGTTGCCCATTTTTTTTGCCTGGAATTTGGGGTGGCAGTACCGGGGCCTGCCGGGATGAGCCCTTTAGGCACCGGCCTTGCCGGCGCGGGAAGGCAGAAAAATTCTGGACTATAAGTAGTTAGCTAGCTAATAATTCGCATCTGACCTTTCCCGCGTATCTGTGTCTATCTTTACTTCATCGCTTCCCAAGGTTCGATCCGTGC
This sequence comes from Pseudomonas sp. VE 267-6A, assembly GCF_024126555.1. Lineage (NCBI taxonomy): Bacteria > Pseudomonadati > Pseudomonadota > Gammaproteobacteria > Pseudomonadales > Pseudomonadaceae > Pseudomonas > Pseudomonas sp. VE 267-6A. The sequence goes on along the minus strand of NZ_JAMYBY010000007.1, from coordinate 122,866 downwards.
CCATCACTCTGCAGGCCCTGCTGGCGCCCAACCGACTCGCTGTGCAATTTGCCGTGAAAACCCTGCTTGGCGGCGGGTTGGCGCTGTGGCTGGCGTTGCGTTGGGGGCTGGAGCAACCGGCCTGGGCGTTGATGACGGCTTTCATCGTGGCCCAGCCGCTGTCGGGCATGGTGCTGCAGAAGGGCCTGGCACGGCTGTTCGGCACGCTGGTCGGGACGATCATGTCAGTGGTGTTCATGGGCCTGTTCGCCCAGACGCCGTGGCTGTTTCTGCTGGCGCTGGCCCTGTGGCTGGCGCTGTGCACGGCCTGCTCGACCCTGCTGCGCAGCGCCTGGGCGTATTCCTTCGTGCTGGCCGGCTACACCGTGGCGATCATCGCCTTGCCGGCCATCAATCACCCGCTGCTGGTGTTCGACCAGGCGGTGGCACGCTGCACCGAGATCAGCCTGGGCATCATCTGCGCCACCTTGGTCAGCGCCTTGCTCTGGCCGATGCGGGTCGAGCAGCAGCTCAGCGGGCAGGCTCGCCAGGCCTGGCAAAGCGGCCTGCAGGCGGCCAGTGCGACCCTGACCGGCGAGGAGCAGGGGCGCAAGGGCCTTCTGGAGATTCTGGGGCGCATCGTCGCGGTGGATGCCCAGCGCGAACACGCCTGGTTCGAAGGCAGCCTGGGTCGCCAGCGTGCCCGGGCGATTCGCGGGCTCAGCCAGAAGCTGCTGATCCTGTTGCGCATCGCCCGTTCTGTACGCCGTCAGTGGCGCCAGCTCGACGACGAACAGGCGCAGCACATGGCCCCGTGGTTGAGCGAGGTGCAGGCCGCCCTGGCCGAGCCCGATCAGGCTGCACTGCTGGTGCTGCGCCAGCGCGTTTGGGATGCCGCCCATGACGAGCACAACAGCCCCGCGCAGCATTACTGCCTGGCGCGTCTGACCCTGCTGCTGGATAACGCCATGGCGGCGACCCTGGCCCTGCGCGCGGTGGAGGAGGGCAAGGCACCGGTCGACCTGCCCGACAGCCTGGCGGTGCACCGCGACGTGCCGCTGGCACTGCTGTTCGGCTCGCGCAGTGCGCTGGCGTTCCTGGCCATGGCCAGCTTCTGGCTGGCCACCGCCTGGTCGGCGGCGCCCGGCGGCCTGGTGCTCACCTGCGTGGTGTGCAGCCTGTTCGCCAGTCGCGAGAACGGCGCGCAGATCGGCATGAGTTTTTTGCGCGGCATCCTGCTGGCGGTGCCCGTGGCGTTCTTCGTCGGGCAGATCCTGCTGCCGCAGTGGAGCGGTTTCGCCTTGCTGTGCATGGGCATGGGGGTGCCGCTGTTCCTGGGCGCGCTGGGCATGGCCAACCCGAAAATCGGCGCCACAGCCACTTCGTACTGCCTGCACTTCATCGTGCTGGTGGCACCGCTCAATACCATGACGTTCGATGTGGCCAACTTTCTCAACAGTGCCCAGGCCATGCTGCTGGGGGTGGGCGCAGCGGTGCTGGCGTTCAAGCTGCTGGTGTTGCGCAACCCGGCATGGCACGGCCGGCGCCTGCGCGCCGCCACCCAGAACGACCTGGTACGCCTGACCCGGCGCGACCTGCGCGGCGCCGAAACCTGGTTTGGCGGGCGCATGGCCGACCGCCTGCTGCAGCTGGCGCGCCATTACACCGCGCTGCCCGAGCAGGAGCGCGGCCACTGGGACGATGGCCTGCACGGGCTGGACATCGGCGACGAACTGCTGCACTTGCGCATGTGCCTGGCGGTGGCCCAGGTGCCACCGGACGCGGCGCAGCGCGCGTATTTCCAGCAGTTGGAAAACGTGCTGGCACAGGGCCCGGGTGCCGGGCGCGGGCAGCGCCTGGATGCTGCCAGCGAAGCCTTCATCGCGGCGTTGCAGCAACGCCCCGACAGCGACCCGCTGCGTCTTGCCGTGGGCGCGGTACTGCAACTTCGACACAGCTGGGCCAAATGGTGCCGGCGACAGGAGGAACTCCATGGGGTTGCGTGAGTGGGCAATGGGCGGGGTATTGCTCAGCCCGTTTCTGATCTATGCGGTGCTGGCGCTGCTGCTGACCTTCGCGGTGCGGCTGCTGCTGCGTCTGACCCCGCTGGGGCGCTGGGTGTGGCATGAAGCCCTGTTCGACACTGCACTGTTCGTTTGTATTCTGGCCCTGGTCACCCGCGTACTGGGGCCCCTGTAAGGAGTTTGACCATGCGTACCTATGTGCGTGTTGCCGTAACCCTGTGCCTGGTGGTGGTGGCGGTGTTCGCCGGCCTCGAACTGTGGCGCTACTACATGCTCACCCCCTGGACCCGCGACGCGAAGATCCGCGCCGACGTGGTGATCGTCGCCCCGGATGTGTCGGGCTGGGTGCGCGAGCTCAAGGTGCACGACAACCAGGAGGTCAAGGCGGGGGACTTGCTGATGTCCATCGACAAGGACCGCTTCGAGGCCGCGCTGGAAAAAGCCAATGCCGTGGCCGAGACCCGCCAGCAGCAACTGCGACTGCGCGAACACGAGGCCTCGCGCCGCGCTGCGCTGGGCCCGCAGGCGATCAGCGCCGAGCTGCGCGAAAACGCCCAGATCAACGCCGCCGTGGCCCGTGGCGAGCTGCGCCAGGCCCTGGCCGAGGTCAAGGTGGCCGCGCTCAACCTGGCGCGCAGCCAGGTCAAGGCACCGCGGGACGGGCACATCACCAACCTGCGCCTGGCCGAGGGCAATTATGTGAATGCCGGGCAGCCGGTGATGGCGCTGGTGGACGACTCGACCTTCTATGTTCAGGCCTATTTCGAAGAAACCAAGCTGCCGCGCATCAAGGTCGGTGCGCCGGTCAAGGTGTGGCTGATGAGCGCCGGCGAGCCGATGCAGGGCCATGTGCAGAGCATCAGTCGCGGCATCACCGATCGCAACGCCACCCCCGACAGCCAGTTGCTGGCCGAAGTGGAGCCGACCTTCAACTGGGTGCGCCTGGCCCAGCGCATTCCGGTGCGCATCCGGCTCGACGAGGTGCCGGCGGGGGTCAACCTCAGTGCAGGCATGACCGCCAGCGTGCAGGTGCGCGAGGACTGAGGCAGCGCCTATAATCGCGCCCATCGATTTGGCACGTGGGCGAGGGAAGTACATGAGCATCACCAACAGCCCCACCTGGGCGCAACTCGAAGCGCGCTGGGATCATGGTTTCGACACCTTGCTGGCGCAGGAGCAGGAAGCCATCGCGCTGTGGTGGCTGGAGGCCGAAACCATGAACGGGCGGCTGGACCAGTATTTCTGGAACAGTGCCGGCGACCAGGCCCTGATCGCCTTGCGCGGCCTGCATGCCCTGCACATGCCGGTCACTGCCAAGGCGTTCGGTGATGCCCTGGCGCTGTTCGGCCCGCACTATCCCGAGCGTCGTGACGCGCGCATGGAGGTGCTCGAGGCGCTTGAGGCAGCGCACGGCGAGGACCTGTTCGAGGCCCCGTCGCGATTGATCCAGGACCTGCCCGAGGACTTCGTGCAGGCCGCGCTGGACCGCCTCACCGAGCTGTACAGGCACCTCTGAGGTTTCACAGGAACATCCCGCCCGACACCTCCACCCGCTGGCCGTTGATCCAGCTGCCACCGTCGCCGAGCAGCACAGCCACCGCTGCGCCGATATCATCCGGCAGGCCCACGCGGCCCAGGGCAGTGTTGCTGGCGATAAAGCCGTTCACCTGGTCATTGTCGCGCACCACACCGCCACCAAAGTCGGTCTCGATGGCACCGGGGGCCAGGATGTTCACGCGAATGCCACGCGCACCGAGCTCCTTGGCCTGGTAGCGGGTCAGCACCTCCATCGCCCCCTTCATCGCCGCGTAGGCGGCAAAGCCGGGCAGGGCGAAGCGGGTCAGCCCGGTGGAGATGTTGACGATGCGGCCCTGGTCGGCAAGCAGCGGCAGCAGCCGCTGGGTGAGAAAGAAAGGGCCCTTGAGCTGGATGTTGAGCAGGGTATCGAACTGCGCTTCGGTGGTTTCGCTGAAGCTTGCGTTGATGCCGATGCCGGCGTTGTTCACCAGAAAGTCGAACTGCCGACGGCCGAAGGTACGCTGCAAGGTGTCATCGAGGGTGGCGGCGAACGCCTCGAAGCTGGCGCTGTTGCTCACGTCCAGTTGCAACATGGTGGCGCGCACGCCTTTTTGCTCAAGCTCGGCCACCAGCGCGTGGGCCTCGTCGGCCTTGCTGTGGTAGGTGCCGATGATGTCGATGCCCTGGGCTGCCAGGTGCAACGCGGTGTTCCTGCCCAGGCCACGGCTGGCGCCGGTAATCAGTGCGATCTTGCGGGTCATGGTCGGTTCCTCGGGGTGGCTGAAGTCGAGCACATTCTATTGGTCGCTCCGGTACTGATAAATCCGCTGGATTCGGAAATACTGTTCGGCAGGGTCGAACAATGGAGGGGGCTGGATGAACACGCTGGAGCTGTTGCGCACCTTTGTGCGGGTTGCCGAACTGTCGAGCTTCACCCTGGCCGGTGAGAGCCTGGGGCTGCCGCGTTCTACCGTCTCGGAACAGGTGCGCCTGCTTGAGAGGCACCTGGGCACGCGCCTGCTCAACCGCACCACGCGGCGTGTACAGGCCACCCAGGATGGCCTGCAACTGTACGAGCGTAGCAAAGACCTGCTGTCGCGAATGGACGAGCTCGAAGGGCTGTTTCGGCCAGACCCGGCCCAGTTGCACGGTCGCCTGCGCATCGACCTGCCGACGCTGATGGCACGGCGCATCATCCTGCCGGCCTTGCCGGCGTTCATGCAGCAGCACCCGGGGCTGGCGCTGGAGATCAGTTGCACCGATCGCCAGGTCGACTTGGTGCGCGAGGGCTTCGACTGCGTGCTGCGCATTGGTGCGCTCAGCGACCTTGCGCTGGTTGCCCGGCCCCTGGGCAGCCTGCGCATGGTCAACTGCGCCAGCCCTGCCTACCTGCAGCGCATGGGGGTGCCGACACGGCTGGAGGCCCTGCGCGACCACCAGTTGATCCACTACGTACAGAACCTGGGGGGGCGCTGCCCGGGGTTCGAGTACCGACAGGGCGCCACGACGCGGTATCAGCCCATGGGCGGTGCGGTCACGGTGAACAATACCGATGCCTACGAAAGCGCCTGCCTGGCCGGGTTGGGCATCATCCAGGCGCCCTTTGCCGGTGTGCGCGAGTACCTGGAGAGCGGGCAACTGGTCAGCGTGCTGGACCAGCAGGTGCCCGAGCCGATGCCGGTGTCATTGCTGTTCGCTCGGCAGGTACACCTGCCATTGCGGGTGGCGGCGTTCATGGGGTGGCTGGAGCAGGTTCTGGCGGGGCAACTCGATCCAGTGGCAGACGCAGGCTGAACAGCGTGCCGGCCTCGCGGCTGGACACCACTTCCATGCGCCCGCCATGGGCCAGGGCAATCTGGTTGGCGATGTACAGGCCCAGCCCCAGGCCGCTTTGCGGGGTGCCGTCGAGCGGGCGCGAAAACGGCTGGAACAGTTGCGCCATCACCGCCGGGGCAATCGGCGCGCCCTGGTTGTGCACGCCCAGGGTGAACACCTGCTGCTCGATACGCGCTGATACATCTACCGGGCTATTGGCGTCGCCATGGTTCAGGGCGTTGGCCAGCAGGTTGGAGAGCAGCTGGGTGATCCGCTCGCGGTCGCAGCACATGCCGCTGAGGTCATCGATATGCAGGCGTATCACCCGCTGCGGGTAGACCCGTTGCAGCTCGGAGGCCACCTGACGCAAGGCGGTGTCCAGGTCGGGGCAGGGCTGGATGTTCACCATGATGCCGTTGCCCAGGCGCCCGCGGGCGAAGTCCAGCACATCGCGCACCAGTTCGGTGGCACGGCGTCCGGAGGCGAGGATGTGCTCGGCGATGGTTCGCGAGCGTGCATCGCCCAGGCGCTTGACCAGCAGCTCGGCGCCGGCGGTGATGGCGAACAGCGGGTTGCGCAGGTCGTGGCCGAGCACCGCGATGAACTGTTCGCGCAGCTCGGCGATGGCCAGCTCCTTCTTCAGCGCCGCCTCGGTCTGCTGGGCGGCTTCCTCGCTCTCGATCTGGATCGTCAACAGCCGCGCGAAGGACTCCATCATCGGCTGGATGGCACTGCCGGTGAGGGCGGCCGGGGCCGGATCGAGCGCGCAGATGGTGCCGAAAAAGCTGCCGTTGGTACGGAACACCGGCACCGAGATATAGCTTTCGAAGCGGTACAGGCGCGGGGTGGGGTGGTGGCAGTAGCGGGCGTCCTCGCTGGCCTTGTCGATCACGATGGTCTGGTGGCTGCCGCGAATCTCGTGGCATAGCGTGGTGGCCACGTCCAGCTCGCCGCCCACTCCCAGGCCAAAGCCCAGGTTGTCGAGCACGGCGCAGGCGGTCCAGTTGTTCTCGGTGACACGGGCCACGGCCGCAAAGCGCATGCCGGTGGTTTCGCAGATCACCTGGAGGATGGCCGGCACGGCGTTGATCCGCGCAATCGTGGCAAGGTCGGCGGTGATGGCAGTACTCATGGAACGTCCACGTGGCTGGCGGCAAGGTGAGGATGTCTGGCAGTTTAGCGAAAAAAAGGGTGTCAGGCGCAGGCGGGTTTTTAGTAACCTCTGCCTGTCGAGCTTCTCCGTCAGAGAGGGCCGCAGACGACCCGCCCCGCGTGCCAATTCCATTCACCCCGCATCTTCGACGATGCTTCAGTGAGGTTTGACATGCACATCACTTCCCAGGATATCTGCGCCGCGGCCGACCAGCTCAAGGGCTTCGTAGGCTTCAACCACAAGCTGGGCCGGCATATCGTGCGCTTCAGCGAAGACTCGTTCGGCATGGACGTGGCCGACGACAGCATCATCCCCAGCCATGAATTCGTGTGGCAGGCGAGCGGCGGCGAGGTGATGACCTTGCGCCGCGAACTGATCGAGGTGCTGCTGGCGCAGAATGTCGACGAGCGGTTGAACATCACCGAGCCGTTGCGGGTGTACCTGCGTCGCAACGACCTGCCGGAGATCGCGGCCCAGCGCCGCTTGCGGGCGTGACACAGGGCCGCAAGCCCTCGCTGCAGGAGCCGGCCATGCCGGCGAAGGCGCCGGAACGTGGTGCCTGCATTTCAGTCCGGGTAGGCCAGGCGTAGCGGCACCACCTCGCCGCGGGCCACATTGACCTTGTTGCGGCCACTCTGCTTGGCCGCATACAGCGCCTTGTCCGCCTCGTTCAGCCACACCATGGAGTCTGCGAAGCCTGGCTGGAAGCTGGCCAGGCCGATGCTCAGGCTGATGCGCAATTGCGGGAGCTGCTCGTTGCGGTACTCGTTGACCCGCTGGCGCAGGCGCTCCATGACCTGGCTGGCATGCTCCAGGCTGCACCCGGGCAGGATCACGCCGAATTCATCCCCGCCGTAGCGCCCCGGCACGTCGTCCTCGCGCAGGTTGCGCTTGAGCTCGACGCTCAGCTGGCGCAGCACGCAGTCACCCACCACATGGCCATACACATCGTTGATGGTCTTGAAGTGGTCGATGTCGATGATCGCGATCACGGCCTGGGCCGGGGCCTGCTGGCACAGCTGAAAGCGCAGTTGCAGCAGGTCTTTCCATGAGCCGTGGTTGAACAGGCCGGTGAGGCTGTCGGTGCGGCTCAGCGCACTGAGGCTGCGCTTGTGCTCGGCCAGCTTGATCGCCAGGCGGTAGCACACCCAGCCCAGCGCCAGCGGATAGAGGGTCAGCATCGGCAGGCAGGCGTACACTTGCACGGTGCTGACGTCCAGTTGCAGGCTCGGCCCGAACAGCGCCACCGCCGCCACCATGCCCAGCCCCATGGCCAGCAGCCCTTGCACAAACAGGCGCTGACCACCGGCGGCGACGTTGTTCATGCCCATCATGGCCAGGATGGTGACGCTGATCAGCGGGTTGAACTGCACGGTGCCGGCCCAGAAGCCGCCCATCAGCGAGTCGACCATCAGGTTGCGCTGTTCGGCGCGATAGGGGGCTTGCGAGCGCAGGCCGAGCTGGTAGGCCAGGTGCGGCCAGCCCAGCCCGTTGAACACCAGCAGCGCTACGACCCAGTACGGCAGCTGCAGGGGCAGCACGCCGGAGAGCACGCTGAACAGGCCGATACCCGAGCCGATGATACGCGGCAGGTAAATTCTTCTGACAAATGATAATCCCTTGCCGTTGCTGATTTGAGTCATGATTTGCCGATCTGCCTGACGCCGTTCATCGCATAATTTGCGTGAATATTGTTGAACAAAGCCGGGCTGTTCAAGAATGGCCTTGCAGGCCATTTCACAGTTGGTACGGGCAATGGGCATGCACCTGAAACGGTTAGTCGGAGTATTTGCATTCATGGCTTCCCTTGCAGCACAAGCCACCGAAACCCCCGTGCAGCCTTCGCTGCAGCAGGACGGGCGGTACCGCAACCAGGCCCAGTTGCCCCGCGACGGGGTGCTGAAAAAACTGCGCATCGGTTTCAAGTTCCTGTTTCTGAGCAAGCCTGCCGACACCCGGCCAACCCTGCCGATACCGGTGCACCCCCTGAGCCAGGCCCAGGTGCTGGCCGCGCCGGACCGCAGCCTGTGGCGCCTGGGCCATTCCACGGTGCTGCTCAAGCTGCGCGATCGTTTCTTCATCACCGACCCGGTGTTCGCCGAGCGCGCCTCACCGGTGCAGTGGGCCGGCCCGCAGCGCTTTCACCAGCCGCCGCTGGCGCTGGAGCAACTGCCGCCGATCACGGCGGTGATACTGTCCCACGACCATTACGACCATCTGGATGAACGGGCGGTGCTGGCCCTTGCCGAGCGCACCGAGGTGTTCCTTGCCCCGCTTGGGGTGGGCGACACCCTGGTCGGGTGGGGCGTGCCTGCGGCCAAGGTGCGCCAGCTCGACTGGTGGCAGGCCACGGAGGTTGCGGGCATCCAGTTCGTCGCCACCCCGGCGCAGCACTTCTCCGGGCGCGGGCTGTTCGACAGCAACCGCACCCTGTGGGCGTCATGGGTGGTGCTCGATGAGGACCTGCGTCTGTTCTTCAGCGGCGATACCGGCTACTTCGAGGGCTTCAGGCAGATCGGCGAACGCTACGGGCCATTCGACGTGACACTGATGGAAACCGGCGCCTACAACGTCAACTGGCCCAATGTGCACATGCAGCCCGAGCAGAGCCTGCAGGCGCACCTGGACCTGCGCGGGCGCTGGTTGCTGCCGATCCACAACGGCACCTTCGACCTGTCCACCCACGCCTGGCATGAACCCTTCGACCGCATCATGGCCCTGGCGGCCAACGCACGGGTACCGCTGAGCACCCCGCAGATGGGGGAGCGGGTCAGCCTGGTGCAACCGCAGCGGGGTACCGCGTGGTGGCTTCCACTGGAGCAACAGCAGGCCCAGGCGGCCGTGTTGGCCACCGGGCAGCGTTAAGGTGCGTCGCTAGGGTCGCGCCGGCCGGGCAAGGGGCGCTCGCGGCCTTTGCTCAGGGTTTCATCGGGCAGGCCGGCGTCGCTGCGAATCTGCGCATGGCTGATCAGCGCGAAGATGAAGCTGCCGCCCACGATGTTGCCCGCCAGGGTCGGCGCGGCAAAGTGCAGCCAGAACTGCTGCCAGCTCACTTCCCCGGCCCACACCAGGTACGACACCTCGACCGAGCCAACCACGATATGGGTGAAGTCACCCAGCGCCATGAGATAGGTGATCAGCAGGATGATCCAGATCTTGGCGTTCTCCATCGACGGGATCATCCACACCATGGTCGCGATCATCCAGCCCGAGATGATGCCCTTGGCAAACATCTGGCCCACCTCGTTTTCCATGACCTTGCGCCCCACTTCAAGAAAGGCGAGATCGGTCTTGGTGTCGAAGATCGGCAGGTGCAGCATCACGTATGACACCAGCACGGTGCCCACCAGGTTGCCGAACAGCACCACGCCCCACAGGCGCAACAGGCGCCCCACATTGTTGAACGTGGGTTTGGTCATCACCGGCAGCACGGCGGTCAGGGTATTTTCGGTAAACAGTTGCTGGCGCGCGAGAATCACCGCCAGAAAGCCCGCCGAATAGCCCAGGCTGGCGATCACCTGGCTGCTGTCGCCCTCGGGCAGGCGGGAATAGAACAGCCCCATCGCCATCAGCGACAGGCCCATGCTCAAGCCGGCCGCCAGTGCCGACCACCACAGCGCCGCGATGGTGCGCTGCAGTTCCTTGTCGCCCTGGGCGCGGATGATCTCGTGGAGCACAGCGGCACGTGGCGGCTGGTTGTGGCTGACCTCCTGCTCTTCGTCCGCTGACAGGCCCGGGGTCTTGCCGCTTTTCTGCTCGTTCATGGGGGAGGCTTCCGTGGTGGGCTCTGAGTAAAGATCCGCCGCCGTTCAATTAGTTGCCTAGTGCCGCAGGCTTTGTCGGCATAATTCACCCCTCTTGAATAGCGGACGTTTTTCCCATGAAACATGGATGTTGCGTCGCACTGCTGGCCGCGCAGGCCTTGACCGCAGCCATGCCCGCCCAGGCGGGCTTGGGCAGCGACGTGTTCACCGGTACCCTGGGTACCCAGTCGATCGTGCTGGAGCTCGACCGCGCCGTGGCCGAGGATGTCAGCGGGCGTTACTTCTACGTGAAGCATCACCACGACCTGCAGCTCACCGGCAGCATCCAGGGCACGCGGATTCAACTGGTGGAGGGGCATGAGCCGGCTCCGGAGGCAGGCATCGACTCGCTGCCAACACTCGCGCTGTGGCCGGCTGCCCAGGGCGGCCTGCAAGGTGAGTGGCAAAGCGCCCAGGGCAAACGCCTGCCGATCACGCTGCTGCCGGCACGACTGCCGCAGGTACCGTCGGGTGCCGATCCGTTCCTGGCCCGCCAGTACACCGACTCACCCTATGAATACCTGAGGCTGATGCAACTGCCGTTGAAGCCGGGCGAGCTTGAACACTTTCAAGGCTACCCGCTGCGCTGGCTGAGCGAGCCGTCCTCGGGGATAAGCCTGTTCGTGATCGAGGACGGTTACCCTGCGCAGCAGCTCACACGCCTCAACCAGTTGCTGCGCGCGCGCCTGTCCAGTGATGTGGTGGCCTACCACCAGTGCATGCTGCTGGGGCGCCCTGGCGGGTACTACCGGCAGACGGTGACGCCGCGGTTCATGAGCAATGCGCTGCTCAGTGTCAGCATCGTGCAGGACTACAGCTGCGACGGCACGCCGATGCTGCCCACCGATGCGCCGCTCAACCTGGCGGTGGAGTCGGGCAAGGAGCTGACCCTGGACGATGTGCTGTGGGTGGGCGAGGGCAAGCCGTTTCACTACGAGTACCAGCCTGGCCCCAACCCCGAGCAGTTCGCCACCGTGAGTTTCGGTGCCTATGTGGACTACCGCTCGCGCACCTTTGCGCCGTGGTTGCTGGAGCAGCTCAAGCAGCTTTATCCGCAGCACATGTTGGGCGAGGTGGGCGAGGACGGCTGCGATTACGCACAGGCGCAGGTGTGGCAGATGCCCACATGGCGCTTTACCCCCGAAGGCATCCAGTTCGACCCGGTGTTCGACAGCGTGCAGCGCCATTGTCGTGGGGTGGGCTGGGCGGTGCTGCCGTATCGGATCGTGAGGCAGCATGCAGGTGGGGTGGCGCTCGAACTGCCGGAGTGAGGGCGTTCAACTATGTAGCACCGCTGCAGCCGGCAGCGACTTCAAGCTCTCTGCTCCGCCACTTCAAGCAGAGAGCAGCCCATGACTATCGGTTCCACCTACAACCATCCCGCTGATGTTGCGACCCCCTTGGCGGGTAATGCCGAAGGCTGGTCGGCGCGGTTCCCCAACCCGCCCGATCTGTGTTTCGACTACCGCAGGTTGCTCGAGCAGGTCGGTGGTATCGCCCAAGCCCGTCGCGCCGAGCACCGCATTTGCATCATCGGTGCCGGCGTTACCGGTTTGACTGCCGCCCGCGAGCTGCTGCGTTGCGGCTTCCAGCACATCACCCTGATCGAAAAGTCGCAACGGATCGGCGGTCGGCACATGACCATCGTCGACCCTGGCCCAGGCGACAGGGAGCCTTCGACGCCGTTCGAAATGGGCGCCATGCGCATGCCGTTGTTCAATCGCAGTGGCGAAGCGCCGAAAGAGGGGCGCTCGTTGATGGCGTACTACGCCAGTCAGTTCGATCTGCGCTTGTCCGACTTTCCCAACCCGGGTACGCCTGCCGTACGCTCGACAGGCATCTACCTGCGTGAAGGCCTGCTGGACGGCGAGGGCGAGCCGACGCTGTTGATCTGGGACAACGCTGACGGCCGGACACCGCCACCTACGGCCACCTTGCAACAGGTACATGAAAAGTGGCGGGTGTTTGCCGACCGGATGACCGAAACCGTGGCGCAAGCCTATGGCGGCGAGCAGTGGGAAGACCTGTGGGCCGCCATTGTTGAACGCTATCAGGCAATGTCGTTTCGGGACCTGGTCAGGTTGCCGGCAATTGATGTGTGGAACCCCGAAACGCCCGGCGACTTCGGCGGCCTGGGCATGAGCGCGGCAGAGTCCGCGTTGTTCTATGCCATCGGTATCGGCGACGGCAGTTGGGGGGCTTTCTATGATGTCTGCAGCCTGTATCCGCTGCGAACGGCGATCTTCGGCTTCAGCAGCCACCTGCAACTGGTGCATGGCCGCGTGGACGAGCAGGGTGACCCGCTGGACGCGCCGCTGGTTGCCAATCAGCCTGTATACGACAGCAGAGGTCTGCCGTTCGCGTCACCTACCTACCTGGGGCTGGCCGCTCTGGATGAATGCCTGTTGTTCATGCCGGTGGCGCCAACCGGTGCATCTCCCTACCAGCACCTCAGTGCCCTGCCCAACGGGCTGCTTACCGACAGCCCGGTTACTGGCCTGCGCAAGCTGGCGAACCAGCAGATTCGCGTGCAGTACCAGTGGCATGCCAGCGACCTGCAGTCGAGCACGTTGCAGAGCGAAGACTTCGACGCAGTGATCGTCACCTTGCCTTCCTGGCTGATCGAGACATCGGTGCGTCTTGAAGGCTTCACTGCGGCAATGCTGCCTCAGCAGATCATCGATGCATACAAGACGGCGCACTGGGAAACCAGCTGCAAGGTGTATGCGCCATTGCAGAAAAGTTTTTTGCAACGTAATCAGGCCATCCCGCAAATTCTCGTTACTGACAGCTTTATCCACGATGTTTATGCCTATCGCTACAACGACCGCTATGCCAGCGACTGCATCCTGCTCAGCTACACCTGGGAGGACGACGCGACCAAGCTGGCCGCGTTCAGCGATGAGCAACTGGTGGAAAAGTGCGTGCAGGAGCTGGACCGGATCCTGTTGCGGTGCAGCAATGTGCAGGCACCGCTATCGCCGTATGTCGATACCCGCAATGCGCGGGTGCAGCGTTGGGTCACCGACCGCAATGCCCTGGGCTGCGCCAGGCTCTACCGGGCCGGCACCTACTACGATGCGCTGAGCCTGATGCGATACAGCCGTGAGCATGCCCGTCACAGCGGGTTGTACCTGGCAGGCGAGTCGTTCTCGGTGGATGCAGGCTGGACCGAGCCCTGCCTGCGTACCGCGATCGATGCCGTGATCAACCTGTGCAACGACACCGGGGCGCTGTTCAACGGCGGTTTCAGCATGGCGGTCTATCCGCACTATCGCATTCAGCCCCAGGCGTCCCGGTAGGCCTTTCCTACAGGCGCAGAGCGGCCTTGCAGCATTGTCGGAAGGGGCCGACTTGTCCCTCTTGAGGGTTGTTTTGTCCACTGGAAAGCCTCCAAACGACAACTCGAACAACAAAAAGGACACTTCCATGCCTGCACCCTCTGTCCCGGTCAGCCCCGTGCGTATTGCCGTGATCCAGTTCGACCCGCAGGTCGGGCTGGACCAGTGCGACAACAACTTGTGCAAAGGTCTGCAGCTCGCCGAAGAGGCGGTGCATGACGGCGCCAACCTGATCGTGCTGCCCGAGCTTGCCAACACCGGCTACACCTTCGAGACCCGAGCAGAAGCCTATGCGCATGCCGAAACCCTCGATGAAGGTCCCAGCATCAAGACCTGGCGCGCCTTCGCCCGGGAGCATCAGGTATACCTGGTGGCAGGATTTGCCGAGCGCGATGGCCTCAAGCTGTATGACAGCGCGGTGCTGTTCGGCCCCGACGGGGTGCTGGGGCATTACCGCAAGGCACACCTGTGGAACCAGGAAAAGCTCTGGTTCAGCCCCGGTGATCTGGGCTTTCCGGTGTTTGAAACCCCGATCGGCCGGATCGGCCTGATGATCTGCTGGGACGTATGGTTTCCCGAGGTGCCACGCCTGCTTGCGTTGCAGGGTGCAGACATCATCTGCAGCCTGAACAACTGGGTGTGGACACCGCCCCCGCTGTTCGATGCCAGCGGCAGGTGCATGGCCTCGTACCTCACCATCACCGCGGCCCACGTCAACAATGTCTACATTGCCGCCGCCAACCGCATCGGCAGCGAGCGTGGCGGGCGTTTTCTGGGGTGTTCGCTGATCGCGGGCACCAATGGCTGGCCGTTGGGCAAGGTGGGGGGCGCCGAGGACGAGTGCATCCTGTATGCCGATGTCGACCTCAGCACTGCACGCAGCGCGCCGGTCTGGAACAGCCTGAATGACCTGCCACGGGACCGTCGCACCGATTGCTATGGCGCGATGCTGGGTTATGACCAGCATCCAGCGCTGCCGCGCTGAGGAGTCGCCATGGACAAGTCAATCGACAAGGTAGAGGCGAGCTTTCTGCCTTTGCTGCTGATGTGCGTGTGTGTGTCGCTGGGCACCGGGGTGTTCATCGAGGTCATCAGCGGGCGTGCGGCATCCTGGGTCGGGGTATGGCCCGATTACGCGCACATGGTCGCCAACCTGCACGAGCCGCTGGCGCGGTTGCGCTGGATCGTCGGCGATATCAGCGAGGTAGCGTTCTACAAGCATGAGCTGCCGGCGATCGGGTTGCTGCTGGGCGCCGCGCTGGCCCATTGGGCGCACCGCACGGGCCGGGCATGGCAGGGCTTTGCGATCTGCTATGGCACCGGGTTGTGGCCCTGGCTGGTGACCAGTTCGCTGCTGGGGCTGGTGTTCAGCCATGTGCTGTGGGGCTGGACGCTCAGCGCCAGCACCTGGCAACCCACCTTCGTCGCGTTCGTCTCGCTGCCGGCGGCGATGGTGCTGCTGTTCGGCGGCGGCTGGAAGGTCGCGATCAATGGCGCGTTGCTGGGGGCACTGCTGGTGACGCCAGCGAGCCTGCTGCTGGTCAATTACCTGTGCTACCCACTGGGCTTGCCGGTGGTGATCGGCAATGTTGGCGGCATGGCCGTGGCGAGTGTGCTGGCGTTCATGCTGTGCCAGCGGTTTGCAGGCCTGGTGCGCTCGACGCCGCCTGTCGATGCGCCGCCACCGGCACCGGTCGTCGAGAGAGCGACACCGCACCACGGCGTTGGCTGGACGCTGCGACGGGTGCTGGCCGACTTCAGCGAGGCGCCGTTCTTCGGCAATGAGCTGGCCAGCCTGGGCTTGTTGCTCGGCGTGCTGGCGGCCTACCTGCTGTCGCCGGCCGGGCCGGCCTACGGCTCCCAGCTGGTGCTGGAGATGGTGGGCGGGCAGGCGCTGGCGTCGCTGATCGGCGTGCTGTTGTGGCGCAGGCAATGGATGCAGAGGGGGTGGTACCCGACCTATATCCCGATCGTGTCCGTGGTGCCGGCGGCGGTGCTGACATTGGGTGGCACGTGGGAGGTAGTGGTGCTCAGCGCCGGCCTGGGCGCGGTGATGGCCCCGCCATTGGCGGTCGCAATCAGCCAGCGCCTGCCCAGCCATCTGCATGGGTACATTGGCAACGTGCTGTCGATGGCTGCCTGCACGCTGATGATCCTGCCATTTGTGGGGTGGCTGACGGGCGCCGGGTAAGCGCTGAAGGGCGGGGTGATGTAGTGTTACGGCAGGATCCCGCCTTGAGGCTATGCCATGACAGCTTTTGTACAGCCTTTGAACGATAAGGAAATGACCCGTCTTGATGGTTTTCTGCTCAAGTACGGTAACGATGAAGCCATCCTCACGCTCTCGGAGCTGGATGGCTTTCTGGTGGCGCTGGCCAGTTCGCCCGTGTTGTTGACGCCCAACGAATGGCTGCCCGAAGTGACCGGCGGCAGAGCGCCGCGGTTCAAGAAGCCGGCCGAGGCCGAGGCGTTTTCGGCGTTGTTGATGCGCTACATGAACAACGTGGCGGGCGAGCTCAGTGAGGCGTGTGATGCCTTCGAACCGTTGTTTCTCGAAGACGAGTCCGAGCCTGATCCGCAGGTGGTGGTGGAGGAGTGGTGCTTCGGCTATTTGCGGGGTGTGCAGGTAGCGCGCTGGCCGGCGCTGCCGCCGGTGCAGGTGCGGCACCTGGAGGCGATTGCGCTGCATGGGCTGGACGAGAACATCGAAAAAGTCGAGGCGTTGCAGCCGCAGGAGCATGCGGCTTCGGTCGAGGCCGTCGTGATCGGTTTGCGGGCGTTGTATCGGTTTTTCGATTCGCAACGCGGGTAGCCATCGCGCGACCCTCTGATTTGCCGACGCCATCGCGGGTCAAGCCCGCTCCCACAAAGTGTTTGCGCCCTCCTGTGGGAGCGGGCTTGCCCCGCGATGGGCTGTCTGCCAACCCTAATCTTGTTGTAATTCCAGGTAATCAATGACACTGCATGTACTGTTCGTGTGTACTCAGAACCGCTTGCGCAGCCCCACGGCTGAACAGGTGTTTGCCGACTGGCCGGGGGTGGAGACGGCCTCTGCCGGTGTGGGCAATGATGCGGACGTGCCGGTGGGCAACGAGTTGCTGGCGTGGGCAGACCTGGTGATCGTGATGGAACAGGCGCACCGCAAGAAACTGTCGGCGCGATTCCGCTCGGTGCTGGGCGACAAGCGCATCGTTTGCCTGGGCATCCCGGACGACTATGGGTTCATGGCGCCGGAGTTGGTTGAACTGTTGAAGGCCAGGGTGCCGCAGTTTTTGCCGGATCAACTGTAGTAGTGCGCAAGGTCTGCTGGCCTCTTCGCCAGCAAGGCTGGCTCCTACCGGGTTCCAGCGTGACCCTGGCTGACTGACGCCAGCAGGCGCAGCGACCAACAGCATGCGAAAACCTCTGAAAAAAGCCAGGCACAAAAAAGGCCGCCTTGCGGCAGCCTCTTTTTGCAGCATCCACGCGCGGGAAATCAATCCCAGCTCAACGCGCCGCCAGTCTGATACTCGATAACCCGCGTCTCGAAGAAGTTCTTCTCTTTCTTCAAGTCCATGATTTCGCTCATCCATGGGAACGGGTTGGTGGTACCTGGGTACTCTTCCTTCAGGCCGATCTGCGACAGGCGACGGTTGGCGATGAACTTGAGGTAGTCCTCCATCATCGCCGCGTTCATGCCCAGCACGCCGCGTGGCATGGTGTCGCGTGCGTATTCGATTTCCAGCTGAGTACCCTGCAGGATCATCTGCGAGGCCTCTTCCTTCATCTCGGCATCCCACAGGTGCGGGTTTTCGATCTTGATCTGGTTGATCACGTCGATACCGAAGTTCAGGTGCATCGACTCGTCACGCAGGATGTACTGGAACTGCTCGGCAACGCCGGTCATCTTGTTGCGACGACCCATCGACAGGATCTGGGTGAAGCCGCAGTAGAAGAAGATGCCTTCGAGTACGCAGTAGTAGGCGATCAGGTTGCGCAGCAGCTCCTTGTCGGTCTCGACGGTGCCGGTGTCGAACTCCGGGTCCGAGATGGCACGGGTGTAGCGCAGGCCCCAGGCGGCCTTTTTCGCGACCGAAGGGATCTCGTGGTACATGTTGAAGATCTCGCCTTCATCCATGCCCAGCGATTCGATGCAGTACTGGTACGCGTGGGTGTGGATCGCCTCTTCGAACGCCTGGCGCAGGATGTACTGGCGGCACTCGGGGTTGGTGATCAAGCGGTACACGGCCAGTGCCAGGTTGTTGGCAACCAGCGAGTCGGCGGTGGAGAAGAAGCCCAGGTTGCGCATGACGATGCGACGCTCGTCGTCGGTCAGGCCTTCGGGGGTCTTCCACAGGGCGATGTCCGCGGTCATGTTGACCTCTTGCGGCATCCAGTGGTTGGCACAGCCATCCAGGTACTTCTGCCAGGCCCAGTCGTACTTGAACGGTACCAGCTGGTTGAGGTCGGCGCGGCAGTTGATCATGCGCTTCTCGTCGACCGCTACACGGGCAGCAGAGCCTTCCAGCTCGGCCAGGCCTTCGGCGATGTCGAGATCGTCCAGGGCCGCCTTGGCGCGCTTGACCGCGTCGGAGTCGGCGGCGGTCACTGCACGGGCTTCCTGCGCGGCCACACCGCCAGCGCTGTCGAGCTTGTCGATGCCCGCTTCAGCCACCTGAGAGGCGGTTTGACCTTTGGCGGCGACTTCGCCGTCTTCGTTTTCGAATTCGTCCCAGCTCAGCATGATGGGTCTCCTGCTTGAGGGCCATGAAAGAGTATGGCCGGTTGGATCTAGGGTTGCGCTGCTCGCGGTTAAGGTGTGCACGCAAAATCTTGGAATGCTTCCGGGGGCGCAGCCCCTCGGGGAGGGCGGGGTGACCCGCACCTGGGTGTTCGGCGATAGAGGCCGGTGGTTGTGCCGACCTCTTCGCTGGCAAGGCCAGCGCCTACAGGGTAGGCGCAAGGCACCGCTTGCAAGCGGCGCCTTCAGGCCTTACTGGCAGGCTTCGCAGTCTGGCTCGTCGATCGCGCAGGCTTTTGGCACTGGGGCAGGGCCGGCTGGCGCTGCTGCCTGGACCGGGGCGCTGTCGCCACCGCTGGACACGGCGTTGAGCTTGCCGGTGCTGATGGTCGACTTCTCGGTGCTGGTGGCGGCCAGGGCACGGAGGTAGTAGGTGGTTTTCAGGCCACGGTACCAGGCCATGCGGTAGGTCACGTCCAGCTTCTTGCCCGAAGCGCCGGCAATGTACAGGTTCAGCGACTGGGCCTGGTCGATCCACTTCTGGCGACGGCTGGCTGCATCGACGATCCATTTGGTCTCGACTTCGAACGCGGTGGCGTACAGGTCCTTGAGCTCCTGCGGAATACGCTCGATCTGCTGCACCGAACCATCGTAGTACTTCAGGTCGTTGATCATGACCGAGTCCCACAGGCCGCGGGCCTTCAGGTCGTGGACCAGGTACGGGTTGATCACGGTGAACTCGCCCGACAGGTTCGATTTCACGTACAGGTTCTGGTAGGTCGGCTCGATCGACTGCGAAACGCCGGTGATGTTGGCGATGGTCGCGGTCGGTGCGATGGCCATGATGTTCGAGTTGCGAATGCCTTTCTGCACGCGGGCACGCACCGGTGCCCAGTCCAGGCTCTCGTTCAGGTCGACATCGATGTACTGCTGGCCACGTTGCTCGATCAGGATCTGTTGCGAGTCCAGCGGCAGGATGCCCTTGGACCACAGCGAACCCTGGAACGTCTCGTAGGCGCCACGCTCATCGGCCAGGTCGCAGGAGGCCTGGATCGCGTAGTAGCTGACCGCTTCCATCGACTTGTCGGCGAACTCGACCGCAGCGTCCGAACCGTACGGGATGTGCTGCAGGTACAGCGCGTCCTGGAAGCCCATGATGCCCAGGCCCACAGGGCGGTGCTTGAGGTTCGAGTTGCGCGCCTGCGGCACGGAGTAGTAGTTGATGTCGATCACGTTGTCGAGCATGCGCACGGCAGTGTTCACGGTGCGTTGCAGCTTGGCGGTGTCCAGCTTGCCGTCGACGATGTGGTTCGGCAGGTTGATCGAGCCCAGGTTGCAGACCGCGATCTCGTCCTTGTTGGTGTTCAGGGTGATCTCGGTGCACAGGTTCGAGCTGTGGACCACGCCCACGTGCTGCTGCGGCGAACGCAGGTTGCACGGGTCCTTGAAGGTCAGCCAAGGGTGGCCGGTCTCGAACAGCATCGACAGCATCTTGCGCCACAGGTCTTTGGCCTGGACGGTCTTGAACACCTTGATCTTGTTGTACTCGGTCAGGGCTTCGTAGTACTCGTAGCGCTCTTCGAAGGCCTTGCCGGTCAGGTCGTGCAGGTCTGGTACTTCGCTTGGCGAGAACAGGGTCCACTTGCCGTCATCGAAGACACGCTTCATGAACAGGTCGGGGATCCAGTTGGCGGTGTTCATGTCGTGGGTACGACGACGGTCATCACCGGTGTTCTTGCGCAGCTCGATGAATTCTTCGATATCCAGGTGCCAGGTTTCCAGGTAGGCACAGACCGCGCCCTTGCGCTTGCCGCCCTGGTTGACCGCAACAGCGGTGTCGTTGACCACCTTGAGGAAGGGCACGACGCCCTGGGACTTGCCGTTGGTGCCCTTGATGTAGGAGCCCAGTGCACGCACAGGGGTCCAGTCGTTGCCCAGGCCACCGGCGAATTTCGACAGCATGGCGTTGTCGTGGATCGCGTGGTAGATGCCCGACAGGTCGTCCGGCACGGTGGTCAGGTAGCAGCTCGACAGCTGCGGACGCAGGGTGCCGGCGTTGAACAGGGTCGGGGTCGAGGCCATGTAGTCGAACGACGACAACAGGTTGTAGAACTCGATCGCACGGGCTTCCTTGTCTTTCTCTTCCAGCGCCAGGCCCATGGCCACGCGCATGAAGAACACCTGTGGCAGCTCGAAGCGCACGCCATCCTTGTGGATGAAGTAGCGGTCGTAGAGGGTCTGCAGGCCCAGGTAGGTGAACTGCTGGTCGCGCTCGTGATTGATCGCCTTGCCCAGACGCTCCAGGTCGAAGTCGGCCAGGGCAGGGTTGAGCAGTTCGAACTGCACGCCCTTGGCCACGTAGGCAGGCAGCGCCTTGGCGTACAGCTCGGCCATTTCGTGGTGGGTGGCGCTGTCGGCCACTTCGAGGAAGCTCAGGCCTTCGGCACGCAGGGTGTCCATCAGCAGGCGGGCGGTGACGAACGAGTAGTTCGGCTCGCGCTCTACCAGGGTACGGGCGGTCATCACCAGGGCGGTGTTGACGTCCTTGATGGCCACGCCGTCGTACAGGTTCTTCAGGGTTTCGCGCTGGATCAGCTCGCCATCGACTTCGGCCAGGCCTTCGCAGGCCTCGGTGATGATGGTGTTCAGGCGGTTCATGTCCAGCGGCGCGAAGCTGCCGTCGGCCAGGCTGATGCGGATGCTCGGGTGCGGCTGTACCGAGGCGTCGGCCGGAGTGCGGGTGGCACGCTCCTTGGCACGCTGGTCACGGTAGATCACGTAGTCACGGGCGACTTTCTGCTCGCCGGCGCGCATCAGGGCCAGTTCGACCTGGTCCTGGATCTCTTCGATATGTATGGTGCCGCCCGAAGGCATGCGACGCTTGAAGGTGGCGGTGACCTGCTCGGTCAGGCGGGCGACGGTGTCGTGGATGCGCGACGAGGCGGCAGCGGTACCGCCTTCAACTGCGAGGAACGCTTTGGTGATGGCCACGGTGATCTTGTCGTCGGTGTAGGCGACGACAGTGCCGTTACGCTTGATCACGCGCAGTTGGCCGGGGGCGGTGGCAGCCAGATCCTGGTTCGAATCAGCGGCCTGCGGCGCCAGCGCCTGCGGGTTCTCGCGAGTTGTGTCGGTTTGCATGGGTGTCTCCACGTTCTCTATGTTTGTTCAGATGCCTTTTGGGCACCTACCGTTCCGTCCGAAAGCTCGCCAACTTGCCCACCGGCGCATGCGCGCCTGGCCGGGCAGGGTCTACCGACTTCGGGACAGATCAGGAAAAAAAGGGGCAATCGCTTGCCGCTCCCTGGCCGAAGTCAAAGGTTCTGGGCCACGGCCCAAAAACTGTTGCTGACGGGGTTGCACTTGCAACACCCGTACCCGAAACAAGGCCCATCGCGGGCTTGCACCGGTCGCCTTCCGCAGGAGCGGTTTGGCTGCGAATTTCAATCAAAGTTCAAGCAAAAAAAGCGCCTCTGAAGGCTTGAGTTCTCTGCTCCACTTGTGCTTGGATTTTTGTTCAAAACCCAACATGTAGTGTTTTGTCGCGCTGGGGATACAAGATAATGCGGTATCGGGGGTATTGCAAGGCAGTGGCCTGTGGATAACGTGTGGGTAGATTGTGCGTGATTATGGGCAAAGCCTTGTAGGCCGCGTCCCACCGCCATTCCACCGCTCGTCACTCTTTTTTTGCCCGGGCAAAGCGTCGCAGGGGCATTTTTGAGGGCGCGAACGCTATCACAAAAAACGCACTTGTCCAGCGACTTTGGCGCGGCTTTTTCCGGCGCCCGGCAGTGGTAGTATCGCGGGCCAATGTTGCCCTTTATTGAAGGGCTTCACTCCAACAATAAAAAGCCCAGCCGAGGTGATCCGTGCAGCAGCCCAACAGTCAGGTGTTGATCGTCGAGGATGACGAGCGTCTAGCCGAGCTGACCCGTGACTACCTGCAAGCCAATGGCTTCGACGTGGCGGTGGAGGGCGATGGAGCGAAGGCGGCGGCGCGCATCGTGGCCGAGCAGCCAGACCTGGTGATCCTCGACCTGATGCTGCCCGGCGAGGACGGCCTGAGCATCTGCCGCAAGGTGCGCACGCAGTACAACGGGGTCATCCTGATGCTCACCGCGCGCAGCGAGGACCTGGACCAGGTGCAGGGCCTGGACCTGGGCGCCGACGATTACGTGTGCAAGCCGGTGCGCCCGCGCCTGTTGCTGGCGCGGATCAACGCCTTGCTGCGCCGCACCGAGGTGCCGGCCACCACGGGCGAGCGCCAGAGCCTGCAGTTCGGCCCGCTGCGGGTGGACAACACCCTGCGCGAAGCCTGGCTTGGCGACAACGGCATCGAGCTGACCGCTGCCGAGTTCGACCTGCTGTGGCTGCTGGTGAGCAACGCGGGGCGCATCCTGTCCCGCGAAGAGATCTTTACCTCCCTGCGCGGGGTGGGCTATGACGGCCAGGACCGCTCCATCGATGTGCGCATCTCGCGCATCCGCCCCAAGATAGGCGACGACCCCGACCACCCGCGCATGATCAAGACGGTGCGCAGCAAAGGCTACCTGTTCGTGGGCGAGGCTGCCCAGGCGCTGGGCCTGGTTGAATGAACTCGATATTCCTGCGCATCTACGGCGGCATGCTGGCCGCCCTGGTGCTGGTGGCGTTGCTGGGCGCGCTCAGCCTGCACCTGCTCAACGAGGTGCGTGCCGAGCAGTACCGCGAGCGCCTGGCCCACGGCACCTTTACCCTGATGGCCGACAACCTGGCCCCCATGAGCGATGTGGAGCGTACCCGGGCGCTGGCGATATGGGGGCGCCTGCTGGGCATTCCGCTGGCCCTCGCCTCGATCGATCAGGCCGCCCTCGACGGCAGCCAGCGCACCCGCCTGCAACGCGGGCATGTGCTGGTGCAGCGCACCGGCCCCCATGCGGCGCGGGTGCTGCGCCAGGTGCGCGGGCAGAACCTGTTGCTGACCGGCGAGGTGCAGCAGATCAGCGAGCAACTGGCCCGCGCCACCATCTACCTGCTGGCCGACGAACTGGTGCGTTACCCGGTGGGCGAGCAGCCGCAGCGCCTGGCCGAACTCAAGCAGAGCAAGGGGTTTGGCTTCGACCTGCGCCTGCTCAGCCTCGACCAGACCGACATGGACGGCGACCAGCGCCGTCGCGTCGACGAAGGCGACACCGTGATGGCGCTGGGCAAGGACGGCAACTCGATCCGCGTGTTCGCCGGCATGGTGGCCACGCCCTGGGTGCTGGAGATCGGGCCGCTGTATCAGATGAACCCGTATCCACCGCAGATGCTGCTGGTGATCGCGGCGCTGGGGCTGTGCCTGATCGGCCTGATCGTGTACCTGCTGGTACGCCAGCTGGAGCGGCGTCTGTCGGGCCTGGAGGCGGCAGCCACGCAGATTGCCCAGGGTAGCCTGGACGTGCGGGTGGCAGCGGACGACGCCGACTCGGTGGGGCGCCTGGCCGCGGCGTTCAACCATATGGCCGGGCACCTGCAGCAATCGCTGAACATGCAGCGCGAACTGGTGCGGGCGGTGTCCCATGAGCTGCGCACCCCGGTGGCGCGCCTGCGCTTTGGCCTGGAGATGGTCGAGAACGCCAGCAGCGAGCACGCCCGCGAGAAATACCTGCTGGGCATGGACAACGACATTCAGGACCTCGACCGACTGGTCGACGAGATGCTCACCTACGCACGTCTTGAGCAAGGGGCGCCGGCCCTGAACTTCCAGCGTATCGACCTGGACGCCTTGCTCGACCAGGTGATTGCCGAACTGGCGCCGCTGCGCCGCGAGGTGCGGGTGCTGCGCGGGCCGTGCCAGGGCGGCGAGCAGGGGGCGTGGGTCGAGGCCGAGCCGCGCTACCTGCACCGCGCCCTGCAGAACCTGGTGAGCAATGCGATGCGCCACGCCGAGTCGCAGGTCAGCCTGAGCTATCAACTGGGCGCCCAGCGCTGTCGCATCGACGTCGAGGACGATGGGCCGGGGGTGCCGCAAAGCGCCTGGTCGCGCATCTTCACGCCCTTTACCCGCCTGGACGACAGCCGTACCCGCGCCTCTGGCGGGCACGGGCTGGGCTTGTCGATCGTGCGGCGGATCATCTACTGGCATGCCGGGCGCGCCCTGATCGGCAAGAGCGAGCGCCTGGGTGGTGCCTGCTTCAGCCTGAGCTGGCCACGCGCGCATGACGCGGAGCAGGCGCAGGAGGACGGCCTTGAGGCTCGCTGAGCTGTTGCGCCCCGACGCCTTCGATGCCCTGCTGCTGGGGCTGTACGGCCCCGAGCTGATGCCGGCGCAACGGCCGGTGCTGGTGTCGCAATGGTCCAAGTACTATTTCGCCGTGCTGTGGCGTGCGGCCCTGGTCGGGCGCGCCCCGTTGCAGATTCAGGCGCTGGCGGTGACGCTGGATGGGCGCGGCCTGCCAACCGACCTGTCGACGTCCGCGGCGGTGGGCGGTGTGGTGGCGGTACTGGAACGGCACCTGCCAGCCATCGTCGATCAACTGGCCGTGCTGGGCAGCGTGCCGGCGGCGGTGTTGTGGGGCAATGCCGGTGACTGCCTGGAGCAGATTGCAGGTGAGCGGCCCGAGGTCCAGCGGTTGCTGGATACGCCCGGCAACCCGCTGTACGGCGCGGTGCGCTACACCCCTGACGGGCGGCGGGTCAGGCGCACCTGTTGCCTGAGCTACAAGGTCGAGTGGGTAGGGCGCTGCGCGCAGTGCCCGCTGTAAGCCTGCGGCTCACACGCTGACCAGGCTCAGCAGCTGATCGCCCTGCAGGCTGAACTGCCCCTGGATTTCCCGGCCGTGGCACCACAGCGGCGACAGGTCGGTGAGCAGGCGCAGGCGGGCGTGGCCATCGGCGGACCACTCCAGCAGTTCGGCGTGCTCGAAATAGAAGCGCTTGCGCACTATGGGGTACAGCGCCTTGAACAGGCTTTCCTTGAGGGAGAAGGTCAGCGTGGTGGTCAGGCTCAGCTGGCTGCGGTCCATGCGCTGCAGCTCATCGGCAGTGAGGATTTCGCCCATCAGGCGTTCGGCGCGTTCGGCCTCCAGCAGGTTTTCCTGGTCCAGGCCCAGGCCCTGGCAGTCGCTGCTGCGGGCCACCACGGCGGCCGCCCAGCCCTTGCCGTGGGTGATCGAGCCACTGATGCCGGCCGGCCATAGGGGGGCGCGGTCGTCGCCGGTGGCGGGCAGGTAGTCGCGCCCGTCCAGGCGCTGCAGGGCGGCGCGGGCGCACACGCGGCCGGCCAGATACTCGGCCTGGCGCTTGGCCACCGAGCGTTGCAGGCTGGGGGTGGGTTCGATGGCGGCGCGCCGGAAGTCATCGGCGGCGAGGTTGGCCGGGTCGAAGGCGCAGCTGACCAGCACCGCACCGGGGACCGGGTGGGGCAGGGGCCAGTGGTGCTGGAGCGGGGCGCAGCAGTGCGGGAGTCGATTCATGGGCGCTATTGTGCCGTGGCCCACGAGCCTTCGCCAGCAACGCTGGCACCTACAGGTTCACGCGGCCTGCCGCAGGAGCCAGCGTTGCCGCCAAGCGGGCTTCAGTCAAACACCTTCTTCAAGAACACCTGCAGGTCTGCCCACGAGCTTTCATCGGCGGCCTTGTCATAGCCGATATCCGGCCCGCCGTGCTCGCCGTGGCTCAGGCGGTCGGCATCCGGGTTGGTGAAGCCATGCTTGGCCCCCGGGATGCTCACGAACTTCAGGTCGGCGCCGGCTGCCTCCATCTCCTTCCTGAACGCAGCCACCTGCTCGGGCGTGACCATGCTGTCGCTGGCGCCATGCTCCACCAGCAACGGCGCCTTCACACTGCCGCTGGTTGCCGGCGTGGCCGTCACCAGCGCTCCGTGAAAGCTCGCCACCCCCGCCAGCGGCTCACTGCGCCGCGCAGCGTCCAGCACCACCTTGCCGCCGAAGCAGTAGCCGATGGCGGCGATCTTGTCGGGGTTGGTCTGCGGTTGGATCTTCAGCAACTCGACCCCGGCATCGAAGCGTGTTGCCGCCGTCTTCGGGTCTTTCAGGGCCGCCGCCATGAACGCCTGCGCATCGGCCGGGTGCTCGGTGTTCTTGCCGTCGCCATACATGTCGATGGCCAGCGCGCTGTAGCCCAGCCCGGCCAGGTCGCGGGCACGGCGCTTGGCATAGTCGTTCAGCCCCCACCATTCGTGCACCACCACCACCCCGGGACGTTCGCCCTTCACGGCGTCGTCATAGGCGTAGTAGCCCACCAGGCGCTTGCCGTCGGCGTCCTGGTAGTCGATCTGGCGGGTTTGCACCGAGGCCTGGGCCAGGCCAGTGGCGCCGATCAGGGCAAGTGCGAGCAGGTAACGCATGGTCAGTCTCCTTTTTTCCGTTGATGCCCGCTCGTTCAGCCGGGGTTCAGCCAGCATTCAGCGGCGGTTCAGGGCGCCCTGCTTACTCTAGCTCCCACACAAACACCGCGCATCACTCTGGAGTACACACTCATGAAAAGCCTCAATACCGTACTGATCGCCATCACCATGCTGGGTGCCAGCTCCCTGGTACAGGCTGCCGACACCACCTTCGCCGGCCTCACCTACGGCCAGACCAGCGACAAGATCAAGAAGTCCGGCTTGCTCAGCAGCAACACCGACCACCTCAACACCGACGGCATCATCAGCAAGGACGGCACCTGGGGTGCGCGCATTGGTCAGCAGAACGACCAGGGCCGCTACTACCTCACCTACGACAACGTCTCCAACAACCACAGCGGCCTGAAAATGCGCCAGGAAAACCTGCTGGGCAGCTACGACGTGTTCTATCCGCTGGGTAGCAGCACCAAGGCATTCGGCGGTGCGAGCCTGGGCGTGACCAAGCTCAGCCAGGAATCCTCCGGCTACAGCCGCGACACCGACACCGGCTACGCCTACGGCCTGCAGGCTGGCGTACTGCAACAGGTCAGCAGCAATGCTTCGGTCGAGTTGGGCTACCGCTACCTGCGCAGCAACGCCACCACCGAACTGTCCGAGCACGACGGCGACAAGCTCGGTGCCCTGCGCCTGAAAAGCAGCGCGCAAACCTACCTGTCGGCCAACTACCTGTTCTGAACCCCCGCGCAATACCCGAACCGGCCTTCACTCTGGCCGGT
Organism: Pseudomonas sp. VE 267-6A; assembly: GCF_024126555.1. Taxonomy (NCBI): domain Bacteria; kingdom Pseudomonadati; phylum Pseudomonadota; class Gammaproteobacteria; order Pseudomonadales; family Pseudomonadaceae; genus Pseudomonas; species Pseudomonas sp. VE 267-6A. The sequence continues at coordinate 95,408 of NZ_JAMYBY010000007.1, read as the reverse complement.
TCGCTGTTATTCTGCCGTTATGTAGCGAGATGCCCGGCCAAGCAGGCCGGGCCTGGTTATGGAGGAGCGTATGAAACTGCTGGTGGTCGAGGATGAAGCCCTGTTGCGGCATCACCTGTTCAGCCGTCTGAGCGAAAGCGGGCATGTGGTCGAAGCGGTGGCCAATGCCGAGGAGGCGCTGTACCAGGCCGAACAGTTCAATCACGACCTGGCCATCGTCGACCTGGGCCTGCCGGGCATGAGCGGGCTGGACCTGATCCGCCAACTGCGCAGCCAGGGCAAGACATTTCCTATCCTGATTCTCACCGCCCGTGGCAACTGGCAGGACAAGGTCGAAGGCCTGGCCGCCGGTGCCGACGACTACGTGGTCAAGCCGTTCCAGTTCGAAGAGCTGGAGGCGCGACTGAATGCGCTGCTGCGCCGCTCCAGCGGCTTCACCCAGTCGACCATCATCGCCGGCCCCCTGCGCCTGGACCTCAACCGCAAGCAGGCGCTGCTCGACGACCAGCCCCTGGCATTGACCGCCTACGAATACCGCATCCTCGAATACCTGATGCGCCATCACCAGCAGGTGGTGGCCAAGGACCGTCTGATGGAGCAGCTGTACCCCGACGACGGCGAGCGTGACCCCAACGTGATAGAAGTGCTGATCGGCCGCCTGCGCCGCAAGCTCGAGGGCGACAACGGCTTCAAGCCCATCGACACGGTACGTGGCCTGGGCTACCTGTTCACCGAGCGCTGCCTGTGATTCGTTCGCTGCGCCTGCGTCTGATGCTGGCCGCAGCGGTGCTGGCGCTGCTGTTCATGCTGGCCCTGTTGCCGGCCCTGCAGAAGGCCTTCAGCCTGGCCCTGCAGGAGTCCATCGAGCAGCGCCTGGCCTCGGACGTGACCACGCTGATCTCGGCGGCGCGCATAGACGGCGGCAAGCTGCAGATGCCAGATCTGCTGCCGGACGAGAAATTCAACCTGCCCGACAGCCGCCTGCTCGGCTACATCTACGACCGCCAGGGCAACCTGGTGTGGCGTTCGCGTGCCACCAACGACGAGAACATCAACTACACACCCCGCTACGACGGACGCGGCAACGAGTTCGCGCGCATCCGCCAGGACCACGGCGAGGAGTTCTTCGTCTATGACGTGGAGGTCAAGCTGCTGGGCGGCAAGAGCGCGGCCTTCAGCATCGTTGCCCTGCAACCGGTGCGCGAGTACCAGCAAACCCTCAACGGCCTGCAAGAGAAGCTCTACCTGGGCTTTGGCGCGGCGCTGCTGGCCCTGATGCTGCTGCTCTGGGCCGGGCTGACCTGGGGCCTGCGCTCGCTGCGGCGCATGAGCGTGGAGCTGGACGACGTGGAGTCCGGCGCCCGCGAGGGCCTCAGTGCCGAACACCCGCGCGAGCTGTTGCGCCTGACCGGCTCGCTCAACCGCCTGCTGCGCAGCGAGCGCGAGCAGCGCGGGCGCTACCGCGACTCGCTGGATGACCTGGCGCATAGCCTCAAGACCCCGCTGGCGGTGCTGCAAGGGGTCAGCGAAAGCATGGCCCAGCGCGAAGGCGAGCGCGAGCAGGCGCGGGTGCTGCAGAGCCAGATCGAGCGCATGAGCCAGCAGATCGACTACCAGTTGCAGCGCGCCAGCCTGCGCAAGAGCGGCCTGGTGCGCCACCAGGTGGCCTTGCACCCGCTGCTCGACAGCCTGTGCAGCACCCTGGCCAAGGTCTACCGCGACAAGCAGGTGCACATCACCTATGCAGTGCCCGACCAGGCACTGGTACCCATGGAGCAGGGCGCATTGCTCGAACTGCTCGGCAACCTGCTGGAAAACGCCTACCGTCTGTGCCTGGGGCAGATCCGCATCAGCCTGCGGGTCAGCGACACGGCGCTGGAGCTGTGTGTCGAGGACGACGGCCCGGGCGTACCGGTGCACCAGCGCGAACGTATCCTGCAGCGGGGCGAGCGCCTCGATCGCCAGTACCCGGGGCAGGGCATCGGCCTGGCGGTGGTCAAGGACATCATCGAGAGCTACGACGCCACCCTCACTCTCGACGATTCGCCCCTGGGCGGCGCAGCCTTCCGTATCCGCTTTCCGCTCGACTGAGCGCCTGTCACATTCCGCCCAGTGGGCGGATTACCGCCATCATCGGGTCTATTCTTTGAGTGCCGGGCGGAAATCCGCCAACTGGCGCGTCCTGCCTTGCTGCCTTGCGGTGCACGAAATGCCCTGAAACAGGGTGTTTGCACCGCCTTGGCACATCCTGGCATCAGCCTTGCTATTGACTCCGCAGAGCATTGCCACGCAGCTCGACACAACAAATCCCTCCAATGCAGGAGGGTTCGCGCTTTAGGTGCCGATCGCCTCCTGGGAAGGATGGGCCGGCACATTGAGGAAAATAGCCATGACGACGCGTCAGCCGCTGTACAAATCGCTGTATATCCAGGTGATCATCGCCATCACCATCGGTATCTTGCTGGGTCACTTCTATCCCGACACCGGTGTGGCGCTCAAGCCGCTGGGTGACGGTTTCGTCAAACTGATCAAGATGGTCATCGCCCCCATCATCTTCTGCACCGTGGTCAGCGGCATCGCCGGCATGCAAAGCATGAAATCGGTCGGCAAGACCGGCGGCTACGCGCTGCTCTACTTCGAAATCGTCTCGACCATCGCGCTGATCATCGGCCTGGTCGTGGTCAACGTGGTAAAGCCGGGTGCCGGCATGCACATCGACGTGACCACCCTCAACGCCAGCAGCGTGGCTGCCTATGCCGCCGCCGGTGCGCAGCAGACCACCGTCGGCTTCCTGCTCAACATCATCCCCAACACCGTGGTCGGTGCCTTCGCCAACGGCGACATCCTGCAGGTGCTGATGTTCTCGGTGATCTTCGGTTTCGCCCTGCACCGCCTGGGTGCCTACGGCAAGCCGCTGCTGGACCTGATCGACCGCTTCGCCCACGTCATGTTCAACATCATCAACATGATCATGAAGCTGGCCCCGATCGGTGCCTTCGGTGCCATGGCCTTCACCATCGGCCAGTACGGCGTGGGTTCGCTGGTGCAGCTGGGCTACCTGATGGCCTGCTTCTACATCACCTGCCTGCTGTTCATCCTGGTGATTCTGGGCGGCATCGCCCGTGCCCACGGTTTCAGCGTACTCAAGCTGATCCGCTACATCCGTGAAGAGCTGATGATCGTGCTCGGCACCTCGTCGTCCGAGTCGGCCCTGCCACGCATGCTGGCCAAGATGGAGCGTCTGGGCGCGAAGAAATCGGTGGTTGGCCTGGTGATCCCGACCGGCTACTCGTTCAACCTGGACGGCACCTCGATCTACCTGACCATGGCTGCGGTGTTCATCGCCCAGGCCACCGACACCACCATGGACATCACCCACCAGATCACCCTGCTGCTGGTGCTGCTGGTGGCCTCCAAGGGTGCTGCAGGCGTTACCGGCAGCGGCTTCATCGTGCTGGCCGCGACCCTGTCGGCGGTCGGCCACCTGCCGGTTGCCGGCCTGGCGCTGATCCTGGGTATCGACCGCTTCATGTCCGAAGCCCGCGCCCTGACCAACCTGATCGGCAACGCGGTGGCAACCGTGGTGGTGGCCAAGTGGGTCAACGAACTGGACGAAGACAAGCTGCAAGCTGAGCTGGCTTCGGGTGGTTCGCCGCTGGTCGACACCCGTCCTACCGACGACCTGGGTGTCGCCGAAGGTGCGGTACGCCAGGGCTGAGGTTAGCCAAACGCAAAAAGCCCATCTTCGGATGGGCTTTTTTTTGTGCCTGTGCAGGCGTCTTCGCCGCAAGGCTGGCTCCTGCAGGGCGCTGGCTTGCCGGCGAAGCGTCTACTCCACCCGCGTCTCGCCGGTGAACACCAGCGTCTGCCGACACCGCCGGCACAGATACCGCCGCCCCTGACGCACCAGCCCGTGGCGCTGCGCCGAGAACGGAAAGTCACTGCCCGCACATGGGCACTTGTAGATGTAGCGGGTCACGCTGCGGCGCTTGACTGCATAGTTGTGGCAGCGGTTGGGTGGCAGCTCGTACACCCCGCGCATGATCAGCTGCCACTCCTCGCCATGGGGCTGGATGCGGTCGCCGAACAGTTGATGCGCCACCAGGTGCGCGACTTCGTGGGGTACGGTCTGGCGCAGGAAGTCTTCACTGTTCTCGCGGTACAGCTGCAGGTTGAAGCGCAGCAGGTTTTCGTGCAGGTGCGCGACACCGGCCTTCTGCCCGCGCAGCTTGAAGCTCACCTCGGGACGCAGGAAGGGGCGCTTGAAAAAACTTTCGGCTTGCTGGTAACAGCTTTCGACGCGGGAATTGAGCAGCTCTGGCATATCGGTTGGACACTCCTGGCCGGCAATTATGCCGCAACCCGGGCGGCGCTGCCGAGACCGCTGGTCCGCACAGCATCAAGCCGCCTTGCGGCGGCCTGATGGGTACAGCCCCTAGGTTGGCGTATTGTCTAGCTGGTATAGACGGGCCCCACGCCCAGTCCCCAGACGATCACGGTGAAGGCCATGATGGCAACCAGCACCACCAGCCCCACCGCCAGCACCGAACTCGAGAACAGAAAGCCCTCGTCGGACGGGATGTTCATGAAGGTCGGCAGGCCCACGTACAGCAGGTACACCGTGTAGCAGATGGCTGCCGTGCCGACGATCATTCCCAGCCACAGGTGCGGGTACAGCGCCGCCAGGCCGCCGATGAACAGCGGGGTGGCGGTGTAGGTGGCGAACGCGATGCATTGGGCCATGCTCGGGGTGGCGTCGTAGGTGCGCGCCATCCAGTGGATGAAGGCGCCCATCACCGCGACGCCGCCCAGCATGGCCAGGTAGGACATCACGGTCATCCAGATCGCACTGTCGACGGTGAGCATGACCGGTGCGCGGTTGCCGATCACCCAGCCCACCTGGGTGGTGCCGATGAACGCGGAAACGGCGGGTATCGCCGCCAGTATCAAGGTGTGGGTCAGGTACATGTGGCTGATGGTTTCGTCTTCGCCACGGATTTCTTTCCATTCCTGGTCAGGATGGGTGAACAGCCCCAGAACGTGATGGATCATGCCAGTCACTCCCTCGTTGTTGCCATCGCCCCCCAGCGGAGCGCTTGCGCGGCCCAGTGGCTGGGCCTGACGGGATCAGGTCACGCTTGCTGTGGCCTTATGACGCAGTATAGGAAGGGGTTCGCTGCACAAATCCGCTTTTTTAGAGCAAATTGCGCTGTAAGCGCGGCGCTTCATTTCCTTGCAGTCTTTATCGGATGGGCTACGCGAGCGTCAGGTTTGTGCGTAAAATGTGCCGCTTTTGTCACACCTTGCGGATTCAATCGCCATGGGCACCCTTTCGGTCAACCAGAACAAACTGCAAAAACGCCTGCGTCGCCTTGCCGGCGAAGCCGTCGCCGACTTCAACATGATCGAAGAGGGCGACAAGGTCATGGTCTGCCTGTCGGGCGGCAAAGACAGCTACACCATGCTCGATGTTCTGCTGCACCTGCAGAAAGTGGCGCCGATCAAGTTCGACATCGTCGCGGTCAACATGGACCAGAAGCAGCCAGGCTTCCCCGAGCACATCCTGCCGGCCTACCTCGCGACCCTGGGCATCGAGTACCACATCGTCGAGAAGGACACCTATTCGGTGGTCAAGGAACTGATCCCGGAAGGCAAGACCACCTGCTCGCTGTGCTCGCGCCTGCGTCGCGGCACGCTGTACACCTTCGCCGACGAGATCGGTGCGACCAAGATGGCCCTGGGGCATCACCGCGACGATATCGTCGAGACCTTCTTTCTCAACATGTTCTTCAACGGCACGCTCAAGGCCATGCCGCCCAAGCTGCGCGCCGACGACGGTCGCAACGTGGTGATCCGTCCGCTGGCCTACTGCGCCGAGAAGGACATCCAGGCCTACTCGGACATGAAGCAATTCCCGATCATCCCGTGCAACCTGTGCGGCTCGCAGGAAAACCTGCAGCGCCAGGTGGTCAAGGACATGCTGGTGGAGTGGGAGCGCAAGACCCCGGGACGCACCGAGAGCATCTTCCGCGGCCTGCAGAACGTGGTGCCGTCGCAGCTGGCGGACCGCAACCTGTTCGACTTCACCAACCTGCGCATCGATGAAACCGCCACCCCACGGTTCGTCGATGTTCTGAACCTCTGACCGGCATGCGCGATTATCAGTGGCTGCATGAATTCTGCCTGAACCGCTTCGGTTCGGCGGCGGCGCTCGAGGCGCACCTGCCCGAGCCGTTGAGCCCGGCGCAGCTGCGCCAGATCAGCGACGACCGCTACCTCTCGACCATGGCCCTGCGGGTGTTTCGCGCCGGGCTCAAGCACAGCCTGGTGGACGCCAAGTGGCCGGCGTTCGAGCAGGTGTTCTTTGGCTTCGACCCAGAGAAGGTGGTGCTGATGGGCGCCGAGCACCTGGAGCGGCTGATGCAGGACACCCGCATCATCCGCTACCTGGGCAAGCTCAAGAGCGTGCCGCGCAATGCGCAGTTCATGCTCGACGTGGCCAGGGAGAAGGGCAGTTTCGGTGCGTTGATCGCCGACTGGCCGGTGACCGACATCGTCGGCCTGTGGAAGTACCTGGCCAAGCAGGGCAACCAGATGGGCGGGCTGTCGGCGCCGCGTTTTCTGCGCATGGTCGGCAAGGACACCTTCGTGCCGAGCAATGACGTGGTGGCGGCGCTGGTGGCGCAGGATGTGATCGACCGGCAGCCGACCAGCCAGCGCGACCTGGCCACCGTGCAGCAGGCGTTCAACCAGTGGCATGCCCAGAGCGGGCGGCCGATGTGCCAGTTGTCGATGATGCTGGCGTATACCGTCAACCATTGAGATCGACGGTGTCGCAATCGCCTGTAGGAGCTGGCCTTGCCAGCGAAGGCCGCAACGCGATTCAGTCTGATGCTACAGGGCTGCGTTGCAGCCCTTCGCCGGCAATGCCGGCTCCTACATTGCCACCCGCCGCTCATACTGAAAGCGCCAGCGCACAAACAGCAGCGCACTCACGAACAGCACCAGGCTGATCCCCACTTCCAGCCACCCCAGCAGCGCCCGCGCCGGGTCGAACGCGGCCAGCACGCCCTTGATGAAGTACAGGTTCACCACGAAGCACGTCCACGCATGGGCCCGTGCACTGCCCATCAGCATGCCCGGCAGCACCAGCAGCAACGGCACCAGCTCGATGGCCAGGATTACCCCCACGCGCGCGCCGTGCAGGTTGGCGAACCACAGGTTGTTCACCGTCAGCAACGCCATCAGGCTGAAAAACGCCACCAGGCTCAGCACCCGGGTAGCGCGCACACGTGGCTCCAGCCACTCCAGCGGCGGCAGCACCTTGGGCTTCTTAGCCACGGCCGTTCTCCAGCAGTTTGGCAGTGCTCGCCAGGCGCTGGCCCAGGGCACGGCACAGGGCGATCTCGTCGGCGTCCAGGTCGCGCTTGCCATCGGCCCCGGCATGGTGGCTGGCGCCATACGGCGTGCCGCCGCCCCGGGTGTCGAGCAACGCCGATTCGCTGTAGGGCAGCCCCATGATCAGCATGCCGTGGTGCATCAGCGGCAGCAGCATCGACAGCAGGGTCGACTCCTGGCCGCCATGCAGGCTGGCCGTGGAGGTGAACGCCGCCGCTGGCTTGCCCACCAGCCCGCCACTCAGCCACAGGCTGCTGGTGCCGTCGATGAAATACTTGAGCGGCGCGGCCATGTTGCCGAAGCGCGTCGGGCTGCCCAGGGCCAGGCCCGAGCAATGGCGCAGGTCGTCGAGGGTGGCATACAGCGCGCCGTTCTCGGGGATGTCGGGGGCCACCGCTTCACACTCGGTGGAAATCGCCGGCACCGTGCGCAGGCGCGCCTCCAGCCCACCCAGTTCGACGCCACGGGCAATCTGCCGGGCCATTTCGCTGGTGGAGCCGTGGCGGCTGTAGAACAGGATCAGGATATAGGGCGCGCTCACGGCAGAATCTCCAGCACCTTCTCGGGCGGCCGGCCAATCACGGCCTTGTTGCCCGCCACCAGGATCGGGCGTTCGATCAGCTTGGGGTGCCGGGCCATGGCGTCGATCAACTGGTCGTCGCTCAGGGCCGGGTCGGCCAGGCCCAGGGTCTTGTATTCGTCTTCGCCACTGCGCAGCAGCTGGCGTGCGCCGATGCCCAGCTTGCCGAGCAGGGCCTTGAGGGTGGCGGCGTCGGGTGGGGTTTCCAGGTAGCGCACCACCTCCGGGGTCAGGCCACGGGCTTCGAGCAATTCCAGCGCGCCACGGGACTTGGAGCAGCGCGGGTTGTGATACAGGGTCAGTTCGGTCATGTTCGGGGTCGCATCCGGCAGGGGGTGGCGGCTATTCTAACCGCAGCGAATTGGCATTTTGCCTGAATCTTGAAGAAGGATTGACCCATGACAAGGCGATTGGCAGCAGCCCTGGCCATCACCGCGAGCCTGTTGCTCGGCGGATGCGGTGTGGACTACGGCCTCGACCAGAACGGCAATGCGGTGAAAGCCGAGCAGATCGAAGGGCGCTGGGTGGTGCTCAACTACTGGGCCGAATGGTGCGGGCCGTGCCGCACCGAGATCCCCGAACTGAACGCAGCCGCCAAGGACTGGCAGGCGCAGGGGATCACCGTACTGGGGGTGAATTTCGACGGCTTGCGCGGCGATGAGCTGAAAAAGGCCAGCCAGGCGCTGGGCATCGACTTCACCGTGCTGGCCGACGACCCGGCCGAGCGCTACGACCTGCCGCGCAGCGAGGCACTGCCGGTGACCTACATCATCGACGACAAGGGCAAGGTGCGTGAGCAGTTGATGGGCGAGCAGACAGCCGAGGGGCTGGCCGAGAAGATCAAGGTGCTAAAGGGCGCCTGATCGGCGGTGCGCCCATCGCGGGTCAAGCCCGCTCCCACAGCGTTGTGGGGGCGGGCCTGGCCCGCGATGCAGGCGATGCGGGCTGTCAGCCTTCCTCAGGCCAGAAGCGCAGCGGCTTGCCCTGTTCGGGCCAGAAGCGCACCTGCTCGATCGGCGAGATGTCCCAGCGCTGCACGGTCTCCAGCGCCTTCAGAAAGCGCTTTTCCTGCTCCATCAGCGCCGGCGCGCACTGCTTGCGCGTGCTGCCCACCGGGCCAAAGCTGAGTTTCTCGCCGTCCAGCGTGTACGGCGCAAACCAGTGGTTGCAGCCGGCATTGCCATACGCCCGGCCATCCTCGGCCAGCGTCAGGGTCAGGTGGCTGTAGTCGATCAGCGGACGTTCGCCAATCCACTCCAGCACGTAGCTCTGTTCCTGTTGCAGCTTCATCGGCTCGGCTGCGCAACCGGCCAGGGTCGCGACCACCGCTGCACAGACCATCACGGGTTTCACTTTGCAGCCTCCTGGCATTTCGGGCACAGGTGCTTGTCGCCCTGTGTGCACCAACCCAATTCGGCGATGCGCGCCACGGCCGCCGGCTTCTGCGCCTTGGTGCCCAGTTTGGCATCCACGGCGAATTCGAAGTCCAGGGTGGCCTGGCAGCCATCGCAGTTGACCTGCCATGCATGAATCGCCAGCTCGCCGAACACCGGGCCCGCCGCTACCGCCACCCACTGGCCGGTGGGGTTGATCAGGTGGCGCACGGTCTCGACCGTCAGGCGCATCGACAGGGTCTTGCTGCCCTTGAGGGTCACCAGCAGTACGTCGCCTTTCTGGATCGAGCCACCGTTGCCGGTGACCTGATAGCGACCGGGTACCAGCGAGCGGCATTCGATCAGGGTGTGTTGCGGATTGAACAGGGTGTAGCGGAAATCGTGTTCGACCATGGGTCCTCCAAATATGGCGCGTATCCTAGCATCATCCCTCGACCAGATTCTGCGGATTGCCTGCCGCCCAGCGGGCAATGTTCTCCAGCGTGGTGGCGGCGATCGCCGCCAGTGCCTCGCGGGTCAGGAAGGCCTGGTGCGCGGTCACGATCACGTTGGGGAAGGTCAGCAGCCGCGCCAGCACGTCGTCCTGCAACGGCAGGTCGGAGCGGTCCTCGAAAAAGATCTGCGCCTCTTCCTCGTACACGTCCAGCCCCAGGTAGCCGAGCTGGCCGCTCTTGAGCGCGTCGATCAGCGCCGGTGTGTCGACCAGCGCGCCGCGCCCGGTATTGATCAGCATGGCGCCCGGCTGCAGGCTGGCCAGGCTCTGCGGGTTGATCAGGTGCCGGGTCTGCGGCGTGAGCGGGCAGTGCAGGCTGATGATGCGCGATTCGCGCAGCAGCTCCGGCAGGTCCAGGTAACGTGCACCCAGCGCCTCCACCTCGGGGTTGGGGTAGGGGTCGTACGCCAGCAGCTGGCAGCCGAAGCCTGCCATGATCCGCGCAAACGCCAGGCCGATCTGGCCGGTGCCGACCACGCCGACGGTCTTGCCGTGCAGGTCGAAACCGGTCAGCCCGTGCAGGCTGAAATCGCCCTCGCGAGTGCGGTTGTAGGCACGGTGCAGGCGGCGATTGAGGGCAAGAATCAGGGCCACGGCGTGTTCGGCCACCGCATGCGGCGAGTAGGCCGGCACCCGCACCACCGTCAGCCCAAGGCGCTTGGCGGCGGCCAGGTCGACATGGTTGTAGCCGGCCGAGCGCAGCGCGATCAGGCGCGTGCCGCCGGCCTTGAGGCGGCTCAGCACCGGCGCCGAGAGGTCGTCGTTGATGAACGCGCACACCACCTCGTAGCCTTCGGCCAGTGCCGCGGTGTCTTCGGTCAGGCGCGCGCCTTGAAAGTGCAGCGCCAGTTGCGTGGCCCCTGGCGCGCTGCTGAAGCTGTCCTGGTCATAGTGTTGGCTGCTGAAGAGCAAGGCTTGCATGGCATGGTTCCCAAGGGTCGGATGCCGTCAGTGTAACCAACCGGCAAGGCCCGGGCCTTGCCAGAGATCAGGCGCTCTGGCGGGCCACGGTCGTCAGGCGGTTGATGGCCTGGTCCAGTTCGTCGAGGGCACGCTGGGCCTCGGGGTCGTCCTGCTTGAGCAGGGTTTCGCTGCGCTGGCAGGCGGCGCGCAGCTGCGGTACGCCGCAATAGCGCGTGGCGCCATTGAGGCGGTGCACGCGCTCGATGGTGGCGTGGCGGTCGTCGGCCTCGCGGGCGCAGCGGATCGCGTCGCGGTCGGCATCCAGCGAAGCCAGCAGCATGGCCAGCATGTCGGCGGCCAGGTCCGGCTTGCCTGCCGCCAGGCGCAGGCCTTCCTCAGGGTCCAGCACCTTCAGGTCGTTGCCGTCGACCGGCAGTTCGGCGCCGCGCTCGTTGGTCGGGCTGCCCAGTTGCAGGCCGGTCCACTTCAGCACCACCTGGGCCAGCTGGCGCTCACTGATCGGCTTGGTCAGGTAGTCGTCCATGCCGCTGTGCAGCAGGGCGCGCTTCTCGTTGGCCATGGCATGCGCGGTCAAGGCCACGATCGGCAAGGCCGGGGCGCTGCGCGTGGCCTCCCACTGGCGGATCTGTTCGGTGCATTCGCGCCCGTCCATCACCGGCATCTGTACGTCCATCAGCACCAGGTCGAAGTGCTCGTCCTGCACTGCGCTGATCGCCGCATGGCCGCTGTCCACCGCCAGCACATCGGCGCCGAGGTCTTCGAGCAGGGTCTGCACCAGCAGCAGGTTGGCCGGGTTGTCGTCCACGCACAGCACGCGGGGTTGGCGCTGGCCGCTGGGCACCTTGTATTCGCCGCTGGTACGCCTGGGCTGCACCAGCTCGAGCAGGGCCCGGCGCACCTTGCGCGTACACGCAGGCTTGGCGTGCAACTGGCCGTGGGCATTGGGCAGGTGCGGGTGGTACAGCGCCTGTTCGGTTGTGGGGCACAGCACCAGGGCCTGACAGGCAAAGTGCTCCAGGCGCTGGATGTACTGGCCCAGGCGCTCGGGCGCCAGCGATTGCAGGTTGACCCCCATGATCGCCAGCTCGAACGGCTGGCCGGCAAGGAAGGCGGCCTCGATGCCCTTGAGCAGCTGCTCGCTGGTGGTGAAGGTGGTCACGTCCAGGCCGCAGTCCTGCATCTGGTGCGCCAATGCCTGGCGGGCCAGTTCGTGGTCGTCCACGATTGCCATGCGCCGGCCTTGCAGCGCCTGGGGTGGCAGGTCCTCGGCGTCGTCGCGGGCCTTGGGCAGGTTGAGGCTGATCCAGAACTGCGACCCCTCGCCCGGGGTACTGTCGACGCCGATCTCGCCGCCCATCTGTTCGATCAGGCGCTTGGAGATCACCAGCCCCAGGCCGGTGCCGCCGGGCTGGCGCGACAGCGAGTTGTCGGCCTGACTGAAGGCCTGGAACAGGGCACGCACATCCTGGCTGGACAGGCCGATGCCGGTGTCCTGCACGCAGATGCGCAATTGCACGCTGTCTTCGGTTTCGTCATCGAGCATGGCGCGGGCAACGATGGTGCCTTCGCGGGTGAACTTGATCGCGTTGCTCACCAGGTTGGTGAGGATCTGCTTGAGCCGCAGCGGGTCGCCCACCAGCGACAGCGGGGTGTCGCGGTACACCAGGCTGACCAGTTCGAGCTGCTTGGCGTGGGCCGCCGGGGCGAGGATGGTCAGGGTGTCCTGGATCAGGTCGCGCAGGTTGAACGGGATGCTGTCGAGCACCAGCTTGCCTGCCTCGATCTTGGAGAAGTCGAGGATCTCGTTGATGATTCCCAGCAGGCTGTCGGCGGATTTTTCGATGGTACCCAGGTAGTCGAGCTGGCGCGGGGTCAGTTCGCTTTTCTGCAGCAGGTGGGTAAAGCCCAGGATGCCGTTGAGCGGCGTGCGGATCTCGTGGCTCATGTTGGCCAGGAATTCGGACTTGATGCGGCTGGCTTCCAGGGCTTCCTTGCGCGCCATGTCCAGCTCGATGTTCTGGATCTCGATGGTCTCAAGGTTCTGGCGCACGTCCTCGGTGGCCTGGTCGATGCTGTGCTGCAGCTCTTCATGGGCGTTGTGCAGGGTTTCGGCCATGCGGTTGATGCCATTGGCCAGTTCATCCAGCTCATGGCTGCCCAGGCTCGGCAGGCGCTGTTCGAGGTTGCCGTCCTTGAGCTGGTTGACCGCGAACTTGATCTGCCCGATGGGGCCGTTGATGGTGCGGCTCATGCGCAGCGCCAGCAGGGCGGTCGCGCCCAGGCCCACCAGAATCAGCAGCAGGCTGGCGAACAGGCTGCGGTAGCCGCGCAGCAGCGTGCCATCGTGGGACAGCTCGATCTCGACCCAGCCCAGCAGGCGGTCGGCTTCACCGGGAACCCGTTCGCCGGCCAGCTCGCGATGGCGGCCGAACACCGGCAACAGGTAGCGCGTGGCATCGTTGCCGCTGCGTTGCAGCAACTGGGTGCCGCCACCGCTGGGCTGCTGGTTGAGCATGCTCGGGCCGGCGTGGGCCAGGTGGCTGCGGTCGGGGTGCAGAAACGACACGGCGCGCACGTCGGCCTGCTCCAGCGCCTCGGCGGCGATGCGCTCGAGCTGCGCCGAATCGTTGCGGGCCAGCACCGGGGCCACCAGGGGCGCCAGTTGCTCGGCGATCATGCGACCGCGTTGCAGCAGCTGGGCCTGCAGTTCGCTTTGCTGCAACCAGGTGAAGTAACCACCCAGCACCAGCGCCATCATGCTGGCCGGGAGCAGGGCGAGCAGCAGTACGCGGCTTCTGATTCCCAATCGATTCAGCACGCCCACTCTCCTGTGCTCGGTTAGCGCTGTAGGACCTTCGTCGGCATGTTCCGACGACCCAACTCTGAAAATTACCGCGACTGTGTATCTAATGCACTCATTTGTATCTGTTTTTGTCGATTGTAGGAGGCGCAGGTGCTTTTGTCGGCGCGTGTTGCTTGCATGGGGGGAATGCTCAATAATCGAGCGATTGAGAATTGCTAGCACCCGCCAATGAATCCCGTCGCCATTAACGCCTCAAACATACTTGCCATCGAGGACGATCCGGTCCTGGGTGCCCACCTGCACGAGCAGCTCGAGCGCAGCGGGTTTCTGGTGACCTGGTGCCGCGATGGCCGCGAAGGGCTGCAGATGGCTCGCCAGCGCAGCTTCGATGTGGTGCTGATGGATATCCTGCTGCCCGGCCTGAACGGGCTGGATGCCCTGGCGCGGCTGCGCGAGAAGAGCTCGATACCGGTGATCCTGATGTCGGCGCTGGGCGCCGAAGGCGATCGCATCACCGGCTTCCAGCGCGGCGCCGACGACTACCTGCCCAAACCGTTCAGCATGGTCGAGCTGCGCGTGCGGATCGAGGCGATCCTGCGGCGGGTGGCGCTGGAGCGCCGGCACCAGCCGGGGGAGGGCACGCCCGCAGGCGAACTGGTGTTCGATGAACTGGCCTGCGATGTGCTCCACGGGCAGCAGCGGGCCGGCCTGACCTTAAGCGAGTACCGCCTGCTCGACACCCTGCACCGCAGCCATGAAGAGGTGTTGAGCAAGGCATTCCTTTATCAGCACGTATTGCAGCGCGGCTATGCCCGGCATGACCGCAGCCTGGACATGCACGTGAGCCAGATCCGCCGCAAGCTCAAGGCCATCGGTTACCTGGAGCGCCAGGTGCGCACGGTGTGGGGCAAGGGCTATGTGCTCAGCGCCAGCGAGGACCTGTAGGTGCTCAGCCGTCATTCCCTGTTCTGGAAGCTGGCCTTGCTGCTGGTGGTGTTCTGCCTGCTGATGATTGCCCTGAGCTGGCAGTGGGGCCGGCACATGGAGATCCGCAACGCCTACCTGTCGCCCAAGGCGCGCGCCACCCTGGAAGACTACGCCCGCGAGGCCGAAAACGCCGTGCGCCGCGGCGGGCAGGCCGGCGTGGATGCGTGGCTGACGCAGATGCACGAGCGCGAGCGCGGTTTCGTGGGCGTGATCGGCAGCGATCTGCAATCGCTGGGCAGCGTGCCGCTGACCGACGCCCAGAGCCAGCGCCTGACGTTTCTGCGCGGCACCGACTGGCCGGTAAGCCGGCATTCGGCGCGCTCGCCGTGGATGCTCGTGCCGTTCCCGGACGACTCCAGCCTGGGCAGCCTGGTGATCGAACTGCCGCAGCGGCTGATGCCGGGGCGCCTGAACATGCTGTTCTGGCGAATGGTCACCAACGGCCTGATCCCCGGCTTGCTGACCCTGGTGTTCTGCGTGGGCCTGTATCGCATGCTGATTCGCCCGCTGAGCCAGTTGCGCGAGCAGGCCAATGCCTGGCGCGCCGACCGGCTCACCGCGCGGGTGGCCAGCGACACCACCAGCCGCAAGGACGAGTTCGGCGAGCTGGGGCGCGCCTTCGACGACATGGCCGAGCGCCTGCAGGGCACGGTGGCCCTGCAGCAGCAGTTGCTGCGCGACCTGTCCCATGAAATGCGCACGCCGCTGAGCCGCCTGCGGGTGGCCAGCGAGGGCGAGACCGACCTGGAGGCGCTGCGCGAACGCCTGGGCCGGGAAGTGGACAACATGCAGCGCCTGGTGGAAGACGCCCTGCAGCTGGCCTGGCTGGACGCCGAGCGCACGCAGTTGGTCAGCGAACCGATCCAGGTGCAGGCGTTGTGGGAGATGCTGGCGGAGGATGCCTGCTTCGAAAGTGGCTGGCCGCGGGAGCAACTGGTGTGCACGCTGGGGGCCGACTGCTGGGTGCAGGGCAACCTCAACAGCCTGGCCCAGGCGTTGGAGAACATTCTGCGCAATGCCATTCGCCACTCGCCGCCGGGCGGGGTGATACGCCTGGCGGGAAGCCGCCAGGGGGGCCAGTGGCTGCTGTGGCTGGAGGACGAAGGCGGAGGCGTGGACGAGGCCCAGCTGGAACACATCTTTGCGCCGTTCACCCGCCTGGACGACTCGCGGCCGGGGAACGGCGGCTTCGGCCTGGGCCTGAGCATTGCGCGCAATGCCCTGCAGCGTCAGAGCGGGCAGCTGTGGGCGCAGAACAATGCCAAGGGCTTGCGGGTGAACATGCAGCTGCCAGCGGTGATCTAGCACCGCTGCGGCTGTAGGCGCCGGCCTTGCCGGCCAATGCACCACCACCGTTTCAAGTTGCTGCGCGCGGGCTGCTTATATCCCTCGGCTATAACCCTCAACCATTGCGTGATATGGGCCAAAGCCGTTTGCCGGTATGATAGGCGCCCCCGCAGTCTGGATTGCGAAATACGCCATGACCTTGCAGTACCCTACCATCGCCGATTGCGTCGGCAACACGCCCCTGGTTCGCCTGCAGCGCATGGCCGGCGAGACCAGCAATACCCTCCTGCTCAAGCTCGAAGGCAACAATCCGGCAGGCTCGGTCAAGGACCGGCCGGCGTTGTCGATGATCACCCGTGCCGAACTGCGCGGGCAGATCAAGCCAGGCGCCACGCTGATCGAGGCAACCTCCGGCAACACCGGTATCGCCCTGGCGATGGCAGCGGCGATCAAGGGCTACAAGATGATCCTGATCATGCCCGACAACTCCAGCGCCGAACGCAAGGCCGCCATGACCGCCTACGGCGCCGAGCTGATCCTGGTCAGCAAGGAAGAAGGCATGGAGGGCGCCCGCGACCTCGCCGAGCGCCTGCAGGCCGAAGGCCGTGGCCAGGTGCTCGATCAGTTCGGCAACGGTGACAACCCCGAAGCCCACTACGTCAGCACCGGCCCGGAAATCTGGCAGCAGACCGGCGGCAGCATCACCCATTTCGTCAGCTCCATGGGCACCACGGGCACCATCATGGGCTGCTCGCGCTACCTCAAGGAGCAGAACCCCAACGTGCAGATCGTCGGCCTGCAACCGATGGAAGGCTCGGCGATCCCCGGGATCCGCCGCTGGCCCCACGAGTACCTGCCGAAGATCTTCGACGCCAGCCGCGTCGACCGTGTGGTCGACATGGCCCAGAGCGAAGCCGAAGAAACCACCCGCCGGCTGGCCCGCGAAGAGGGCATTTTCTGTGGCGTGTCCTCCGGTGGTGCGGTGGCGGCCATGCTGCGCCTGTCGCGCGAGCTGGAAAACGCGGTAATGGTGGCGATCATCTGTGACCGTGGCGACCGTTACCTGTCGACCGGCATCTTCGACGCGGCCAACTGATGTCCAAGGCCAAACGCAATGGCGGTCTGCGCTTCCAGCCGACCGGTGGTACCCGTGCGCCCCAGGTGCCAACGGGCAAGAAGCAGCGCCTGAGCATCGAGCGCCTGGCCGGTGACGGCCGCGGCATCGCCTTCTTCGAAGGGCGCACCTGGTTCGTCAGCGGCGCCCTGGCCGGTGAAGAGGTCGAGGCACGGGTGCTCAATGCCCACGGCAAGGTGGTCGAGGCACGCCTGGAGCGTGTGTTCAGCGCCAGCGAGGCGCGGCGCCCGGCGCCGTGCAAGCACTTCGATCGCTGTGGCGGCTGCAACCTGCAGCACCTGCCCCATGCCGCTCAGCTCGAACTCAAGCAGCGCCTGCTGGCCGAGCAGTTGCAGCGGGTGGCCGGCGTGGTGCCCGAGCAGTGGGCCGCGCCGTTGTCCGGCCCCGAATTCGGTTACCGCCGGCGCGCCCGCGTGGCGGTGCGCTGGGACGCCAAGGCCCGGAAGCTCGACGTGGGCTTTCGCGCCGAAGCCAGCCAGGACATCGTCGCCATCGACGACTGCCCGGTGCTGGTACAACCCTTGCAGTCGATACTGCGTCACCTGCCGCTGCTGTTGCAGAGCCTGAGCAAGCCACAGGTGGTGGGGCACGTGGAGCTGTTCAGCGGTACCGCCCTGGCACTGCTGCTGCGCCATACCGCGCCACTGGTCGAGGCCGACCTGGCACGTTTGCAGGCGTTCTGCAGCGAGGCGGGTGTACAACTCTGGTTACAAGGTGAGGGGCAACCGGCCCCGGCCAATCCAGCGGACACGCTAGGGTTTACCCTGGAACCGTGGAACCTGGAATTGGCCTACAGGCCAGGTGACTTCGTGCAGGTCAATGCCCAGGTCAACACCGCGATGATCGAGCAGGCCCTGGCATGGCTTGCGCCACAGGCCGACGAGCGTGTGCTGGACCTGTTCTGCGGCCTTGGCAACTTTGCCCTGCCGCTGGCCCGGCAGGCCCGCGAAGTGGTGGCGGTGGAAGGGGTGCAGGCCATGGTCGACCGGGCCGCGGCCAATGCCCAACGCAACAAACTGCATAACACGCAGTTTTTTCAGGCCGATTTATCCCAGCCTCTGGCGACTTCAGGCTGGGCGGCAGGAGGCTTTTGTGCGGTACTCTTGGACCCACCGCGCGACGGTGCCTTCGAGGTGGTGCGCAACATCGCCGCACTTGGCGCCCGACGTCTGGTCTACGTGTCGTGCAACCCGGCGACGCTGGCCCGCGACACCGTCGAGCTGGTCAAGCAGGGGTACCGGTTAAAATGTGCCGGGATCCTCGACATGTTTCCGCAGACTGCGCATGTCGAGGCCATGGCGTTATTCGAGGTGGGTTAGCGACGCTGGCCCGCCCGGTGTCGCCCCTTCGATCTGGCAGGGGCGACACCCGTGTTTTCAAGCGCATGAGCATGCGCTGTAGGGAAAGGTAAACAAAGATGGTACAGGTGAGAGTGCACCAGCCGGTCAACACCGACGGCAGTATCAATCTCGAAGCATGGCTGGATCATGTGGTCAGCGTCGACCTGGCGCTGGACCGGGAAGCCCTCAAGGCGGCCTGCGAGTTCGCTCAGGACATAGAGAAAAAAGGTAACCCGGCCAAGCATTCCTGGGCCGACGGTACCTCGAGCTTCCAGGCGGGCCTGGAGATCGCCGAGATTCTCGCCGACCTCAAGCTCGACCAGGACTCCCTCGTGGCGGCGGTCATCTACCGTGCGGTGCGTGAAGGCAAGGTGACCCTGGCCGAGGTGGGCCAGCGTTTCGGCCCGGTGGTGTCCAAGCTGATCGACGGCGTGCTGCGCATGGCGGCCATCAGTGCCAGCCTCAGTCCGCGCCATTCGCTGGTGCTGGGCTCGCAGGCGCAGGTCGAGAACCTGCGCAAGATGCTCGTGGCGATGGTCGACGACGTGCGCGTGGCGCTGATCAAGCTGGCCGAACGAACCTGCGCCATTCGTGCGGTGAAGGGCGCCGACGACGAGAAGCGCAACCGCGTGGCCCGCGAGGTGTTCGACATCTACGCGCCGCTGGCCCACCGCCTGGGCATCGGCCACATCAAGTGGGAGCTTGAAGACCTCTCGTTCCGCTACCTGGAACCCGACCAGTACAAACAGATCGCCAAGCTGCTGCACGAGCGCCGGCTCGACCGCGAGCGCTTCATCAGCGACGTGATGAACCAGCTGCAGAACGAGCTGCTGGCCACGGGCGTCAAGGCCGACATCAGCGGCCGGGCCAAACATATCTATTCGATCTGGCGCAAGATGCAGCGCAAGGGCCTGGAGTTCAGCCAGATCTACGACGTGCGCGCCGTGCGCGTGCTGGTGCCCGAGATGCGCGACTGCTACACCGCGCTGGGCATCGTGCATACCCTGTGGCGGCACATCCCCAAGGAGTTCGACGACTACATCGCCAACCCCAAGGAGAACGGCTACCGCTCGCTGCACACCGCGGTGATCGGCCCCGAGGGCAAGGTGCTGGAGGTGCAGATCCGCACCCATGCCATGCACGAGGAGGCCGAACTGGGCGTTTGCGCGCACTGGCGCTACAAGGGCACCGACGTCAAGCCCAGCTCCAACCACTACGAAGAGAAGATATCGTGGCTGCGCCAGGTGCTGGAATGGCACGAGGAACTGGGGGACATCGGCGGCCTGGCCGAACAGCTGCGCGTGGATATCGAGCCGGACCGGGTGTACGTGTTCACACCCGACGGCCACGCCATCGACCTGCCCAAGGGCGCCACGCCGCTGGACTTCGCCTACCGCGTGCACACCGAGATCGGCCACAACTGCCGGGGCGCCAAGATCAACGGGCGCATCGTGCCGCTCAACTACAGCCTGCAGACCGGCGAGCAGGTGGAGATCATCACCAGCAAGCACGGCAACCCGAGCCGTGACTGGCTGAACTCGAACCTGGGCTACGTCACCACCTCGCGGGCGCGGGCCAAGATCGTGCACTGGTTCAAGCTGCAGGCCCGCGACCAGAACGTCGCCGCCGGCAAGACCTTGCTCGAGCGCGAACTCAACCGCCTGGGCCTGCCGCAGGTGGACTTCGAGCGCCTGGCCGAAAAGGCCAACCTCAAGACTGCCGAAGACATGTTCGCCTCGCTGGGCGCCGGCGACCTGCGCCTGGCGCACCTGGTCAACGCCGCGCAGCAACTGGTGGAGCCGGACCGCATCGACCACATCGAGCTGGTGCCGCGCAAGGCCACCGGCTACAAGCCGGGCAAGCGCGGGGATATCCAGATCCAGGGCGTGGGCAACCTGCTGACGCAGATGGCCGGGTGCTGCCAGCCGCTGCCGGGCGATGCCATCGTCGGCTACATCACCGTGGGCCGTGGGGTGACCATTCACCGCCAGGACTGCGCCTCGGTGCTGCAACTGGCCGGTCGCGAGCCGGAGCGCATCATCCAGGTCAGCTGGGGCCCGGTGCCGGTGCAGACCTACCCGGTGGACATCATCGTGCGTGCGTATGACCGCCCGGGCCTGCTGCGCGACGTGTCGCAGGTGCTGCTCAACGAGCGCATCAACGTGCTGGCGGTGAACACCCGTTCGAACAAGGAGGACAACACTGCGCTGATGTCGCTGACCATCGAGATCCCGGGCCTGGACGCCCTGGGGCGCTTGCTGGGGCGCATTTCGCAGTTGCCCAACATCATCGAGACGCGGCGCAACCGTACGCCTTGAGGGCGCCATTGCGGGCAGGCCCGCTCCTGCAGGATCCTTGTGGGAGCGGGCTTGACCCGCGATGTGGCCAGACCTGCCGAACAGAGAGCACACGATGTACACCCTAGACGACCTGCTCCACCTCATGGCCCGCCTGCGCGACCCGCAGTACGGCTGCCCGTGGGACCTCAGGCAGACCTACGCCACGATCATCCCGCACACCCTCGAAGAAGCCTACGAGGTGGCCGACGCCATCGAGCGCAGCGACTTCGAACACTTGCAGGGCGAACTGGGCGACCTGCTGTTCCAGGTGGTGTATTACGCCCAGCTGGCCCGTGAAGAGGGCCGTTTCGAATTCGCCGGAGTGATCGACAGCATCACCCGCAAGCTGATCCGTCGCCACCCGCACGTGTTCCCCACCGGCGAGCTCCATGCGCCGCTGGATCTGCCACGGCTCGATGAAGAGCAGGTCAAGCAGCGCTGGGAAGAGATCAAGGCCCAGGAGCGCGCCGAAAAGGGCGAGCCCGAACAACTGTCGCTGCTCGACGACGTGCCGGCGGCCTTGCCGGCCCTGTCGCGTGCGGCCAAACTGCAAAAGCGTGCGGCCCAGGTCGGATTCGACTGGGACGACCCGTTGCCGGTGCTGGACAAGGTGCGCGAGGAGCTGGACGAAGTACTCCAGGCCATGGCCGACAACGACCCGGCGGCGCTGGCCGACGAGGTGGGCGATTTGCTGTTCGCCACCGTCAACCTGGCCCGTCACCTCAAGCTGGACCCGGAAAACGCCCTGCGTGGCGCCAATCGCAAGTTCGAACGACGTTTCCGTTTTATCGAACAGGCATTGCGCGACATGGGGCGTCCGATTGAAGATTGCACCCTCGAAGACTTGGACGCGCTCTGGGGCGAAGCCAAACGTCAGGAAAAGAACCTGCCCAGCTGCGGCTGAGCTGTTGCATAAGTGAGTGAACACCGATGAGCCTTTCCCTTCGTGACCAACTGCTCAAAGCCGGCCTGGTCAACCAGAAGCAGGTCAAGCAGGTCAGCAAAGAACAGAAGAAACAGAAACGCCTGGAGCACAAAGGCCAGGTCGAAGTCGACGACACCCAGCAGCGCCTGGCCAAGGAAGCCATGGCCGAGAAGGCCAAGCGTGACCAGGAGCTCAACCGCCAGCAGCAGGAAAAGGCCGAGCAGAAGGCCCGTGCCGCCCAGGTCAAGCAGTTGATCGAGGTGTCGCGCCTGCCCAAGCTGACCACCGAGGACTACTACAACTTCGTCGACGACAAGAAGGTCAAGCGCCTGTCGGTCAACGCGTTGATGCGCAGCAAGCTGAGCAGCGGCTCGCTGGCGATCGTGCAGCATGGCGGTGGCTACGAGGTGATCCCGCGTGAGGCCGCGCTGAAGATCCAGGAGCGCGACCCGCAGCGCATCGTGCTGCTCAACACCCAGGTCGAAGCGCCGGATGCGGACGACCCGTACGCCGCCTACGTCATCCCGGATGACCTGATGTGGTAAGCCTGCTGGGCTAGACACGACAAACCCCGCCTCGGCGGGGTTTGCTGTTTCTGAAGACGGGGAATTACTGGGGTTGGCGCTTGGCTTCGAGGTACTCCAGTTCGATCCGGTAGCTGTGGGCTTCCTGTTCGTTGTGGAACATGCCGACCAGCTGGTCCTGCTGATGCACATCCCAGATACGCACGCCTGCGGCCAGGCCTTCGTGGGACAGTTTCGATTCATCGCGCTCAGTTACTTTGACAGTCATCTGCTAACTCCAAATCCAGTTAACTGCGGCACCGTGTCGCAGGTCTCTTTTATAGAATTTGTTAGCAGCCTAAGTAAATGCTTGGCGCATGAAACATCTTTCATGCCGCACGGTCGAGGCGACTCCTTCGCCAGCAAGGCTGGTGTCTGCAGGGAGGGCCACGCCACAAAAACAAAACCCCGCACAAGGCGGGGTTTCGGGTAATGCACGCTAGCGGCCTGTCAGCTGCCCTTGACCGACTTGCCGTCGACCGTGCCGTCCTGCAGCACGATCACGTACTCCTTGCCGTCGGTCTCGACCTGGCGCAGTTGCACCAGCAGGTAGTCCCAGTCCTTGGCGAACCACAGCTCGGTGACGCGCTTGCTCTGGCTCGGGTCGCGCACGCGCTCGACCTTGATCGCATCGACCTGGCCGGTCTTGGTGCTGACCTTTTCGGTACCCAGCACGCGGAAGTCGTAGGTGTCGATCTCGTCGCCATCCACCACCTGGTAGGTCATGCTCTTCTTGCCGGCTGCCACGTCATGCTGCAGGGCCAGCTGGTAGGACGACTTGTCCAGCACGCCGCGGTTGAGCGGCAGGTTGACCGCGTCGCCACGGTCGGAGCCGGTGATCTTCTTGCTCGACCAGTCGAAGTCCAGGTCGACCTTCTTGGCCTTGCCCAGGCCGCCACGTTCGAAGTGGTAGGTCTGCGGCAGCAGGGTGTCCTTGTCCAGGCGCAGGGTACTTTGTTCGGTCAGGCTGGCAATCATCATCGAGGCCTTGAAGTTGAGGCTCCAGGTCCCGTTGGCGTTCTTGGCCAGGCTGCGCTCGGCGGTGCCGCTCATGGGCAGTTGCTTCCAGTCGGCGGTGTAGCTGGCCGAAAAAGGCTTCAGATCGGCTGCCTGAAGCGGCAGTGCAAGCACGGCAAGTGCGAAGAGCAGGGCACGACGCATAAAATCTCCTAGGGTCGAATCAAGTGGCCGCTGGCCGCCAAGGGCTGGCCATCCAGTAGAGCACCGTGCTCGCCAAGGCGCAAACGGCCTTCGGCGAACCAGCGCACCGCCAGCGGATAAATCAGGTGCTCCTGGCTGTGAACCCTCTGGGCCAGTTGCGCCGGCGTGTCATCCGAGACTACCGGTATCACAGCCTGTACGACCAGTGGCCCGCCATCGAGTTCCTCGGTGACGAAGTGCACACTGCAGCCATGCTCGGCATCCCCGGCTTCCAGCGCCCGCTGGTGGGTATGCAGGCCCTTGTACTTGGGCAGCAGGGAAGGGTGGATATTGAGCAGGCGGCCGTGGTAATGGCGCACGAAACCGGCACTGAGGATACGCATGAAGCCGGCCAGCACCACCAGCTGCGGGGCAAAGCCGTCGATCAGCTCGACCAGCGCCGCGTCGAAGGCCTCGCGGCCGTCGAAGGCCTTGTGGTCGAGCACGGCGGTGTCGATGCCCGCATCGCGGGCGCGCTGCAGGCCGTAGGCATCGGCGCGGTTGGAGATCACCGCGCGGATCCGCACCGGGCTGTCGCCGGTGCGGGTACTGTCGATCAGGGCCTGCAGGTTGCTGCCGGTGCCGGACAGCAGCACCACTACATCACAAGACGTGCTCGGCATCAGTGCGCCTTGAGGTTCTTCAGCTCGACCTGGGCGGCGCCTTCGGCAGCGGTGGCGATCTGGCCGATCACCCAAGGCTGCTCGCCGGCTTCGCGCAGCACGTTCAGGGCGTTGTCGACCTGATCCTGACCCACGCAGATCACCATGCCCACGCCGCAGTTGAGTACGCGGTGCATTTCGGTCTCGTCGACGTTGCCCTGCTGCTGCAGCCAGTCGAATACCGCCGGGCGCTGCCAGCTGGCCACGTCGACCACGGCCTGGGCGCCTTTTGGCAGCACGCGCGGGATGTTGTCGAGCAGGCCGCCACCGGTGATGTGGGCCATGGCCTTGACCGCGCCGGTGTCCTTGATCAGCTTGAGCAGCGGCTTGACGTAGATGCGGGTCGGGGCCATCAGCAGTTCGGTCAGCGGCTTGCCGCCGAGCTGGACGTTCTGGATGTCGGCGCCGGCCACTTCGATGATCTTGCGGATCAGCGAGTAACCGTTGGAGTGCGGGCCCGACGATGGCAGGGCGATCAGGGCGTCACCGGCAGCCACCTTGGAGCCGTCGATGATCTCGGCCTTTTCCACCACGCCGACGCAGAAGCCGGCCAGGTCGTAGTCTTCGCCTTCGTACATGCCCGGCATTTCAGCGGTTTCGCCGCCTACCAGCGAGCAGCCTGCCAGTTCGCAGCCGGCGCCGATGCCGGTGACCACGTCAGCCGCGGTGTCGACGTTGAGCTTGCCGGTGGCGTAGTAGTCGAGGAAGAACAGCGGCTCGGCGCCACACACCACCAGGTCGTTGACGCACATGGCGACCAGGTCCTGGCCGATGGTGTCGTGCTTGTTCAGGTTCAGTGCCAGGCGCAGCTTGGTGCCCACGCCGTCGGTGCCCGAAACCAGCACCGGCTGCTTGTAGCCGGCCGGAATTTCGCAGAGGGCGCCGAAGCCCCCCAGGCCGCCCATGACTTCCGGGCGCGCCGTGCGCTTGGCGACGCCTTTGATGCGTTCGACCAATGCTTCACCGGCGTCGATGTCTACACCGGCGTCCTTGTAGCTCAGGGAGGGTTGCTTGCTCATGATCCAGGCCTTTAGGGGGAGGGATTCGGGGGAATCGACCGGCATCTGCCAGGCATTGCGAGGGTTTTCCTGCTGCCTGAGCGTCGCCGGTCTGCGAAGGCGCGCGATTTTATCAGGGTTACCCGGTAGCGGCCATCCTCAGGCCGACGGGCAGGGCCTCATTCGACATAAAAACATTGATTCGGTATGGCCGCTGGTTGCCGCGCCATGGGCTGTATAAGGTATAGGTAATGAAATTTGACCGCAGGGCTGAATGTTTTACCCGCGGGGGTGGTCAGAGCTTCACTTTTCACTGACCGCGCTTTCTATTTACCTGGACAGGAATCCTCCATGCGTTTGCGTTCATACCTGGCCGTTGGCTGCCTTGCCCTGTTTGGCCTGAGCGTTCAGGCCGAAACCCTCACTGGCCTTTATCAGGTGCGCGAGCCGGTCAGCGGCGAGGGCACCGAAGCCCGCGCCCAGGCCACCCAGAACGCCCTGAGCACCCTGGTGGTGCGCCTCACGGGCGACCCCAAGGCGCCGCAGAGTGCGGGCCTGGCAGGGCTACGCAAGGACCCGCAGCAAATCATCAGCCAGTTCGGTTTCGAGGCCGGCCCGCCGGAAACCGTGCTGGTGGATTTCGACCCCGGCAGCACCGACCGGGCGCTGCGCCAGGCCGGGCTGGCCCTGTGGGGCAGCAACCGGCCGGCCATCCTCGGCTGGTGGTTGAACGACAGCGTGGGCGGTTCGAGCCTGGTGGGCGATGGCCAGAGCAGCGCCGAACCGCTGCGCCGCGCCGCGCAACACCGTGGCTTGCCGCTGCGCCTGCCCATGGGCGACCTGAACGAGCAACTGGTGGCCACTACCAAGAACCTCGAAGGCACCGACCCCGCGCCCCTGCGCGAGGCCTCCGAGCGCTACGCGGCCGATGCGTTGCTGGCGGTGCATGCCACCGAGGGCGAGGGCAAATGGCAGGGTACCTGGCGCCTGTGGCTGGGCGACCAGCGTGAGCAGGGCAAGGTCGAAGGCGCCGATCAGGCCGCCCTGGCCGATGCGGTGATGCTGGCCGTCAGCACGCGCCTGGCGCCGCGCTTTGTCGCGCGGCCGGGCACCGGTGGCGAAAACCAGATACAGGTGCAGGGCATGACCCTGGAGCGCTATGCGCAGCTTTTGCAGACCCTTGAGCCGCTGGGCGGGCGCCTGACCTATGTGGACGGCGATACCCTGACCTACACCGTCAGCGGCACCCCCGAACAGGTGCGTGCGCAACTGGGCCTGGCCAGGCTGCAGGAGGTGCCGGCAGAGGCCGCCGCCCCAGCGCCGGTCGCACCCGCAGCCCCAGGCGAGGCCCAGGTGGCTGCGCCCGCACCGTTCACCGGTTTGCGGTTTCGTTGGCAGGGAGCGTGACTGAATGATGGATACACGCCGTTGGGTATGGGTGTTGGGGGTGCTGGTAATCGGCACGCTGCTGTACTTCTTGCACGGGATCCTCTCGCCCTTCCTCATAGGTATCGGCCTGGCGTACCTGGCCGACCCGCTGGTGGACCGGCTGGAGCGCGCCGGGCTGTCACGCACCTGGGGCGTGGTGGTGGTGTTCGCCCTGTTCACCCTGGTGTTCATGGCGATGCTGCTGGTGCTGATCCCGATGCTGGCCAAGCAGTTGGTGCGCCTGTACGAGCTGGCACCACAGATGCTCGACTGGTTGCAGCACGTGGCGCTGCCGTGGGTGCAGACGCGCCTGGGGCTGGCCGATGGCTTCTGGAAGTTCGACAAGATCAAGTCGGCGATCAGCGAGCACATGGGCCAGACCACCGACATCGTCGGCATCGTGCTCAGCCAGGCTACCGCGTCCGGGCTGGCGCTGATCGGCTGGTTGGCCAACATGGTGCTGATCCCGGTGGTGGGCTTCTACCTGCTGCGCGACTGGGACCTGATGATGGCCAAGCTGCGCCGCCTGTTGCCGCGCCAGCGCGAAGAGCAGGTGGTGTCGCTGGCCCTGGAATGCCACGAGGTGCTCGGTGCGTTCGTGCGCGGGCAGTTGCTGGTGATGCTGGCGCTGGGGGTGATCTACGCCGCCGGGTTGATGCTGGTGGGCCTCGAACTGGGCCTGCTGATCGGTATCATGGCCGGGCTTGCGGCCATCGTGCCGTACATGGGTTTCATCATCGGCATCGGCGCGGCATTGATCGCCGGCATGTTCCAGTTCGGCGGCGACCTGTACCCGATGCTGGGCATCGTCGCGGTGTTCATGGTGGGCCAGGCCCTTGAAGGCATGGTGCTCACGCCGTTGCTGGTGGGCGACCGCATCGGTCTGCACCCGGTGGCGGTGATCTTCGCGATCCTGGCCGGCGGCGAGCTGTTCGGGTTCACCGGGGTGTTGCTGGCGCTGCCGGTGGCGGCGGTGATCATGGTGTTGCTGCGGCACATGCACGACCTCTATAAAGAGTCGGACATGTATGCTGGTGAAATCGACCCGGACCTTTGAAGGACACCCTGAGTGATGGAACATGAAACCGACCACGCCTGTGCATTGGCAGGCGTGATGGATGCATTGCCGCTGCTGGCCGATGACCTCGACGAGGATGAGGTGGCAGCGGCCCTGCAGCAGCAGGGCTACTCGCGGCACGCGGCCGAGAAGCTCACGATGTTCGTACCCTCGGCATTTTCCTGGGTGGTGCTCAAGCGTCTGGGGCTCAAGGCGCTGCCCAGTCATTTCACGGCCTATGACCAGGACGACAATGCGGTGCGGATCCCGGTCGCCAATCAGCACTACTTCACCGCGGCGCTGACCCTGGCCTACAACACCTTCGAGAATGGCTGGAGCGCCGCACTACCGCGCAGCACCTTCCAGCGCGTTGCCGGGCGCAGTTCGGAGATGAACGCGGCCAACCAGGTACTGGATAAGGAAGGCTCGCTCGAAGGGGCGAGCATCAACACCGTGGAGCTGTTTCGCCTGAGTGCAGAGGAACTGCTGGAGGATTGACCCATGCCTGCCCCATATGCCGCGCAAGCCTTTGATTTTGCTAACGCATTGTGCGGTTGGCGTCACGGGTATAGACTTTGCGGACTTTTCACCAAAGGCCCCTTGCGGTTCCTCGGGACTGCCCAGCCAGCATGAAACCGATCCAGTTGCCCCTGGGTGTGCGTCTGCGTGATGACGCCACCTTCATCAACTACTATCCGGGTGCCAACGCCGCCGCATTGGGCTACGTCGAGCGACTCTGCGAAGCCGACGCCGGCTGGACCGAAAGCCTGATCTACCTGTGGGGCAAGCAGGGCGTAGGGCGTACCCACCTGCTGCAGGCCGCGTGCCTGCGCTTCGAGCAACTGGGCGAGCCTGCGGTGTACCTGCCTCTGGCGCAACTGCTCGATCGCGGCGTGGAACTGCTCGACAACCTTGAACAGTACGAACTGGTGTGCCTGGACGACCTGCATGTGATTGCCGGCAAGCCGGACTGGGAAGAGGCCATGTTCCACCTGTTCAATCGCCTGCGCGACAGCGGCCGCCGCTTGCTGCTGGCAGCGTCCAGCTCCCCCCGGGAATTGCCGATCAAGCTGGCCGACCTGAAGTCGCGCCTGACCCTGGCGCTGATCTTCCAGATGCGCGCCCTGTCGGATGAAGACAAGCTGCGTGCCCTGCAATTGCGCGCCTCGCGCCGGGGCCTGCACCTCACCGACGAAGTCGGGCATTTCATCCTGACCCGAGGCACGCGCAGCATGAGCGCACTGTTCGACCTGCTCGAACGCCTCGACCAGGCTTCACTGCAGGCGCAGCGCAAGCTGACCATCCCGTTTTTGAAAGAGACATTGGGCTGGTAGGGCCGGCCCAGAGCCTCGGCACATAAAAGTCACATTTTTTTCGATTGAATTTGCAAATCGATCCGATAGAAGGCATAGTCTCGGCTTCATCAAATTCAAGCCACGGTCGTGCCCATGCTAAATCGCTTCGCACCCCTCGTGCCCCTCGCACTTGTGACCTTGCTGTTCGGCTGCGCGACCACCGGTCCCGTCACCCACCAGCAGGCTCCCGCTCCAGTTGCTGCCCAGGCTGCCGCCAAGCCTTCCACCGCTGCGTCGGTGTTCGAAGAAGAGCTGGCCACCGAGCAGGACCTGGAAGCGTTCTCCTCCAGCACCAAGCCCTACGAACTGCCAGCCCTGGCCGACAACATTCTCGAACGTGGCATGTCCCTGATCGGTACCCGCTACCGTTTCGGCGGCACCTCGGAGAAGTCCGGCTTCGACTGCAGCGGCTTCATCGGCTACCTGTTCCGCGAAGAGGCCGGCATGAACCTGCCGCGCTCCACCCGCGAAATGATCAACGTGAAAGCCCCGCTGGTTGCGCGCAACAAGCTCAAGCCAGGCGACCTGCTGTTCTTCAGCACCAATGGTCGCGGCCGCGTCAGCCACGCCGGCATCTATCTGGGCGACGATCAGTTCATCCACTCCAGCAGCCGCCGCAGCGGTGGCGTGCGCATCGACAATCTCGGTGACCGCTACTGGAGCAAGACCTTCATCGAAGCCAAGCGCGCGCTGGCCATGGCACCGACTACCCTGTCGCGTAACTGAGTCTGCGCGTGATGTCCCGCACGGCGGCGTAGCTGAAAAGCTCGCCGCCGTGCGTGTTTACAGAAAACGTCTAATCTAAATTCTCACCTATTTCCGACTTGGGGTCGGGCGGCTTCAGACAGGATGTTCTGACTATGTCGATACTCGCGCGCGTTGCTGTACTTTCCCTGGCGGCCCTGCTGGGTGCCTGCTCCAGCCATGCCCCGCAGAAACCTCAGGTGGTCGAGCCGAAGGTGATGGCGCCCCAGGTGTATTTCTCGCCAGTGGCCGAGGATGTGCTGTTCCGGGCTCTGGGCCTGGTGGGCACGCCTTACCGCTGGGGCGGCAATACCCCGGACTCGGGGTTCGATTGCAGCGGGCTGATTGGCTACGTGTACCGGGACGCGGCGGGTATCGCCCTGCCGCGCTCAACCCGCGAGATGATCGGCATTCGTGCCCCGGACATCGACAAGGGTGCGTTGCAGTCGGGCGACCTGGTGTTCTTCGCCACCAATGGCGGTACCCAGGTGAGCCATGCCGGTATCTACGTGGGCGAGGGGCGTTTCGTGCATGCACCGTCAACGGGCGGTACGGTGCGCCTGGACTACCTGTCCAACAGCTACTGGCAGAAGACCTACCTCAACGCCAAGCGCGTGCTGCAGCCGGCACACCTGGCGCGCAATCCCTGACAGCGTGGCCTGCAAAGCCGGCTCCAGCAGGAGCCGACCTTGCCGGCGAACACGTCAGCGCAGTGCTACTGCGCCTTGCTCACCCGCCAGATCACATTGCCCACGTCGTCGGCCACCAGCACCCCGCCACGCTGATCGTTCACCACGCCGACCGGGCGCCCCATGGCCTTGCCGTCCTCGTCGAGAAACCCGGTCAGCAGATCGATGGGCTTGCCCGACGGTTTGCCCGCCGTGCTGAACGGCACGAAGATCACCTTGTAGCCACTGTGCGGCTTGCGGTTCCATGAGCCGTGCTGGCCGATGAACGCGCCCTGGTCGAACGGCGCCGGCAAGGCATTCGGCACGGTAAACGCCAGCCCCAGCGAGGCGGTGTGCGGCCCCACCGCATAGTCCGGCGCAATCGCGCTGGCCACCAGTTTTGCATCCTGCGGTTGTACGCGTTCATCCACATGCTGCCCGTAATAGCTGTAGGGCCAGCCATAGAAGGCGCCGTCCTTCACCGACGTGATGTAGTCCGGCACCAGGTCGCTGCCGATCTCGTCACGTTCGTTCACCGCCGTCCACAGCTGCTGGCTATGGGGTTCCCAGGCCAGGCCGTTGGGGTTGCGCAGGCCGGTGGCGAACAGGCGCTGGCTGCCGGTGGCCGGGTCGACCTCCCAGATCGCGGCGCGGCCTTTCTCCTGCTCCATGCCGTTTTCGGCCACGTTGCTGTTGGAGCCCACGGTCACGTACAGCTTCTTGCCGTCGGGGCTGGCGATCACGTTCTTGGTCCAGTGGTGGTTGAGCGTGCCGCCCGGCAGGTCGACCACCTTGGTGCCGCTGCCCTGCAGGCGGGTGGCGCCTGGCTCGTAGGTGAAGCGCAACAGCCGATCGGTGTCGGCCACATAGAAGTCGTTGCCCACCAGGGCCATGCCGAACGGCGAGTTCAGCCCCTCGATGAAGGTGGTGCGGGTGTCGGCCACGCCGTCCTTGTCGCTGTCACGCAGCAGGGTGATGCGGTTGGGGCTGGGCACTCCGGCGCCGGCGCGGCCCATCACCTTGCCCATCACCCAGCCCTTGATGCCCTTGCCGTCATCGGGCTTGGGCGGCGCGTTGGTCTCGGCCACCAGCACGTCGCCGTTGGGCAGCACGTACAGCCAGCGCGGGTGGTCGAGCTTGTCGGCGAAGGCCACCACCTGGGTGCCTGCCGCAGCCTTGGGTTTGCCGCCCTCTGGCCAGCCGATGGCCGGCGCGATGTTTACCGTGGGGATCAGGGTCTTGTTCGGTTCGGGCAGGCGCGGCGACGGGCCGGTGCCATCGGTGACGTCCAGGCGGGCGTTCTCGCCGCAGGCCACCAGCCCGGTGGTGAGTGCCAGCAGTACAGCAATGCGCATGTTGCCCATGATCGGTGTCCCTCGCGAAGTTGGCCGTGTCCAGTAAGGTAGAGGCGGGCACGTCGGCGAGGTTCCCTCGACAGGGGCTCAGGCCTGCTTGAGCAGCAGCGCGATGCCGGGGTGGTAGCGGCCCACGTCGTCGTGCAGCTTGCGGTAGCCATAGGGGAACACCCAGGCGATGGCGCATGCATTGTGCTTTTGCAGGTCGTCGACCAGGTCCTGAAGCTCTTCGGGGCTGGCGTGTTGCCCGGCCTTGTACGGGCTGACGAACAGCGCGGCGACCTTGAGCTGGCTGGCATAGCCCACCAGGCGAGCCTGGGCGACGCTCTCCTGCAGGGCATCGGTGAGGTCGAGCTTGCCGACCCGTGGCCAGCGCTGGGTGGCTTGCAGGTAGGCGGTCTCTTCCTTGCTGGCGATCACCAGGTCGCAGTGCGCCGCACGCTCGCCTTCGTCGCGCTGTTTCTTGGTCTGCGCACCCTGCAAGGTCACCAGCTCCGCCTGCCAGGCCGCCGCGCTCAGCACGCCAAGGTTGCTTTGCACGCCTTGCCAGTAGGGGGCGTCGCTGTCGCCCAGGGTCTGGTTGTAGCGCTCCAGGCACTCGGCCCAACGTTCCAGGGCGGGGCGCAGGAACTCCAGACGCGGGTTGTTGATGATCAGACCTTGCATGCCGTGCTCCATTGTTATTGTGGATCGGAGAGGTGCGGATAATGGCTATGTGATATCACTGCAGTGAGTGTGACACAAGATGACATAAATGCCATTGATCCAGACCGCTTCGCAGCGCCTTTGATTGACGCTCATGGCCCAACCCTCTAACCTTCGCGACTTGTTTCAGGTGCTCTGCGGCCAAGGTGCCGGCAGGGTGAAACAGGGAAGCCGGTGGGCACGTGCAACGTGCGATTCCGGCGCTGCCCCCGCAACGGTAAATGAGTCGGGATCGCGCAGGGCCACTGGGTGCAACAGCCCGGGAAGGCGCGCGATCCGGGTCGATCAGACCCGCCCATGAGCCCGGAGACCGGCCTGTCACAGATCAACGGCATCACGGAGGGTGATGCGCGGTTCTCCCGGCCAGTGGCAGGGCCTGCGCGTTTTCCGTGTGCCATCGCCAACCTGCTGTCGCGCCGACTCGATCCCCCCGGTCCCTGTGCGCGCCAGTTGCCCACGGAGCCTCCGATGACCGACACCACCGATCGCGACGAACGCCATCTGGCGCGCATGCTGCGCAAAAAAGCGGTAATCGACGAACGCATTGCCAACTCGCCCAATGAATGCGGCCTGCTGCTGGTACTCAGCGGCAACGGCAAGGGCAAGAGCAGCTCGGCCTTCGGCATGCTGGCGCGGGCCCTGGGCCACGGCATGCAATGCGGCGTGGTGCAGTTCATCAAGGGCCGCAACAGCACCGGCGAGGAGCTGTTCTTCCGCCGCTTCCCCGAACAGGTGCGCTACCACGTGATGGGCGAGGGCTTTACCTGGGAAACCCAGGACCGCCAGCGCGACATCGCCGCCGCCGAGGCTGCCTGGGCGGTTTCGCGCCAGTTGCTGCAGAACCCGGCCATCGGTTTTGTAGTGCTCGATGAGCTCAACATCGCCCTCAAGCACGGCTACCTCGACCTCGACCAGGTGCTCGGCGACCTGCAGGCACGCCCACCGATGCAGCATGTGATCGTCACCGGCCGCGGCGCCAAGCCCGAGATGATCGAGCTGGCCGACACCGTGACCGAGATGGGCATGGTCAAGCATGCCTTCCAGGCCGGCATCCGTGCCCAGAAGGGCGTGGAACTATGAGGCAAACCCGTCATTGCCCGGCGGTGCTGATCGCGGCACCTGCATCTGGCCAGGGCAAGACCACGGTGACGGCCGCACTGGCGCGCCTGCACCGCAACCAGGGGCGCAAGGTCCGGGTGTTCAAGTGTGGCCCGGACTTTCTCGACCCGATGATTCTGGAGCGCGCCAGTGGCGCACCGGTGTACCAGCTGGACCTGTGGATGGTCGGCGCCGAGGAAAGCCGGCGCCTGCTGTGGGAAGCCGCCGCCGACGCCGACCTGATCCTGATCGAAGGGGTGATGGGGCTGTTCGACGGTACGCCGTCCAGCGCCGACCTGGCGCGGCATTTCGGCGTGCCGGTGCTGGCGGTGATCGACGGTACGGCCATGGCCCAGACCTTCGGCGCGCTGGCCCTGGGCCTGGCGCGCTACCAGCCCGACCTGCCGTTTGCCGGCGTGCTGGCCAACCGGGTGGGCTCGCTGCGTCACGCGCAACTGCTCGAAGGCAGCCTGACCGAAGGCCTGCGCTGGTACGGCGGGCTGTCGCGGGAAACCGGCATCGAACTGCCCAGCCGCCACCTGGGCCTGGTGCAGGCCAGCGAACTGACCGACCTGGACCTGCGCCTGGACGCCGCCGCCAACGCCCTGGGCGACAGCTGCGAGTCGGCCCTGCCGCCGGCGGTGGCCTTCGATGCGCCGCAGCCGCGCAGCGTCGAGCCACTGCTGGCCGGCGTGCGGATCGGCGTGGCGCGCGACGAAGCCTTCGCATTCACCTATGGCGCCAGCCTGGACCTGTTGCGCGAGATGGGCGCACAGCTGAGCTTCTTCTCGCCGATCCACGACCGCCTGCTGCCAGACTGCGACAGCCTGTACCTGCCCGGCGGCTACCCTGAGCTGCACCACCATGCGCTGGCCGCCAACACGCCGATGCTGGCGGCGATCCGGGCCCATCACCAGGCAGGCAAGCCCTTGCTGGCCGAATGCGGCGGCATGCTCTACCTGCTCGATGCACTGACCGATGTGGCCGGCGAACGGGCCGAACTGGCCGGCCTGCTGCCGGGCGAGGCGGTGATGCAGAAGCGCCTGGCGGCCCTGGCCCTGCAAGCGGTAGAGCTGCCCGAGGGCACCCTGCGCGGGCATACCTATCACCATTCGCTGACCAGCACCGCGCTCGAACCCATCGCCCGCGGGCAAAGCCCCAACGGCGGGCGCGGCGCCGAGGCGGTGTACCGTTGCGGCCGGCTGACGGCCTCGTATGTGCATTTCTACTTCCCGTCCAACCCGTCTGCGCTGGCGGCGCTGCTGGCACCATGAGCGACCAGGCCTTCAACGACGCCGAGCGCGCGGCGGTCTACCGCGCCATCGGCGAACGTCGCGACATGCGCCATTTCAGCGGCGGCGAGGTGGGCCCCGAGCTGCTGGCACGCCTGCTGCAGGCGGCGCACCAAGCCCCGAGCGTGGGTCTGATGCAGCCCTGGCGTTTCATCCGCATCACCCGTCGCGAGCTGCGCCAGCAGATCCAGGCGCTGGTGGAGCAGGAGCGGGTGCGCACCGCCGAGGCACTGGGGCAGCGTTCTGACGATTTCATGCGGCTCAAGGTCGAGGGCATCAACGATTGCGCCGAGGTGCTGGTGGCGGCGCTGATGGACGGGCGCGAGGCGCACATCTTCGGCCGTCGCACCTTGCCGGAAATGGACCTGGCCTCGCTGTCGTGCGCCATCCAGAACCTGTGGCTGGCGGCCCGTGCCGAGGGCCTGGGCATGGGCTGGGTGTCGCTGTTCGAACCGCAGGCACTGGCCGACCTGCTGGGCATGCCGGCCGGTGCCAAACCGCTGGCGGTACTGTGCCTGGGCCCGGTCGAGGCGTTCTACGAGGCGCCCATGCTGGTGCTCGAAGGCTGGGCCCGCGAGCGGCCATTGAGCGAGATGCTCTACGAAAACCATTGGGGAGAGCGTTGATGAGTGTGGCCTTGCTGAGTGTGGCCGGGGTGGCGCTGGATGCCTTGCTGGGCGAGCCCCGGCGTGCGCACCCGCTGGTCGCATTCGGCCGTTATGCCGGACGCCTGGAACAACGCTTCAATGCCGGCGGTCGTGGCTGGCGCAGCCATGGCGTCACCGCGTGGTTTCTGGCGGTGGTGCCCCTGACCCTGCTGGTCACTGTGCTGTCGTGGCTGCCCTACATCGGCTGGCTGGTGGAGATACTGGCGCTGTACTGCGCGCTGGGCCTGCGCAGCCTTGGCGAACATGTACGGCCCGTGGCCGAGGCGCTGCGTGGCGGCGACCTGGACGAAGCGCGCCGCCGCGTGGGCTACCTGGTCAGCCGTGAAACCGGCGAACTGGATGACACCGCCGTGGCGCGTGCCGCCACCGAATCGGTGCTGGAGAACGGTAGCGATGCAGTGTTCGCCGCCCTGTTCTGGTTCGTGGTGGCGGGGGCGCCAGGTGTGGTGCTGTATCGCCTGAGCAATACCCTGGATGCCATGTGGGGCTATCGCAACGAGCGCTTCGAGCGCTTTGGCTGGGCCGCAGCGCGCATCGACGATTTGCTCAACTATATTCCGGCGCGGCTGGTGGCCCTGACCTACGCGGTGCTGGGCAGGACGCGCCTGGCACTGAGCTGCTGGCGTCGCCAGGCGCCGTTGTGGGACAGCCCCAACGCCGGCCCGGTGATGGCAGCTGGCGCCGGTGCGCTGGGTGTCGAACTGGGCGGCGCGGCGGTGTACCACGGCGAGCTGCACCAGCGCCCGCAACTGGGCGAAGGCCCGCCGGCCGATGCCGACGCCATCGAGCGTGGTTGGCAACTGGTGTGCAAGGGCGTGTGGTTGTGGTTGCTGCTGTTGTGCGTGGGGGCGCAATTCTATGCTTGAACACGGTGGTCGTTTGCAACGGGCGGTGCTGGAGTACGGCATCGCGGTGCAGGACTGGGTCGACCTGTCCAGCGGCATCGCGCCGTGGCCCTTCGCGATCCCCGAGATCCCGTTGCGCGCCTGGGCACGCCTGCCCGAAACCGACGATGGCCTGGAGCAGGCGGCCCGCGAGTACTACGGCGTGCCGCAACTGCTGCCGGTGGCCGGGTCCCAGGCCGCCATCCAGGCCCTGCCGCGCTTGCGTCGCAGTGGCAAGGTCGGTGTGCTGTCGCCGTGCTACGCCGAACATGCCGAGGGCTGGCGGCGCGCCGGGCACCGCGTGCGTGAAGTCGGCGAGGCCGAGGTGGAGTTCTTTCTCGACAGCCTCGATGTGCTGGTGGTGGTCAACCCCAACAACCCCACCGGGCGCCTGTTGAGCGCCGAGTGCCTGCTGGGCTGGCACGCCCGCCTGGCCCAGCGCGGTGGCTGGCTGGTGGTGGATGAAGCGTTCATGGACAACACCCCGCAACACAGCATCGCCGCCGAAACCTGGCGCAACGGGCTGATCGTGCTGCGCTCGTTCGGCAAGTTCTTCGGCCTGGCCGGTGTACGCCTGGGCTTCGTGCTGGCCGAACGCCAACTGCTGCAGCTGCTGGCCGAACAACTGGGGCCCTGGTCGATCGCCGGGCCTACGCGGGTGCTGGGCCAGGCCTGCCTGCTCGACCATGGCGCCCAGCAGCGCCAGATCACCCGCTGCGCCGAGGCCAGCACACGCCTGGCGCAGGTACTCGATGCTGCCGGTTTCACGCCGGCCGGCGGCTGCGACCTGTTCCAGTACCTGGAGCTTGCCCACGCCGCGCAGTTGCACCAGTTCATGGCGCGGCGCGGCATCCTGCTGCGCCTGTTCGAGCACCTGGGCAGCCTGCGTTTCGGCCTGCCGGCCACCGACACCGATTGGCAGCGCCTGGTCCAGGCGCTGGACGACTACCGCAAGGAACACCCATGACCACCCTGATGGTGCAAGGCACCACCTCCGATGCCGGCAAGAGCACGCTGGTGACCGCGCTGTGCCGCTGGCTGGCGCGCCAGGGCGTGGGTGTCGTGCCGTTCAAGCCGCAGAACATGGCACTCAACAGTGCGGTGACGGCCGACGGCGGCGAAATCGGCCGCGCCCAGGCGGTGCAGGCCCAGGCCGCCGGGCTGGCGCCGCACACCGACATGAACCCGGTACTGCTCAAGCCCAACAGCGAGACCGGAGCCCAGGTGATCGTGCATGGCCGCGCGGTCACCAGCATGAACGCGGTGGCCTATCACGACTACAAGGCCATCGCCATGCAGGCGGTACTGGCCTCGCACCAGCGCCTGAGCGACGCCTACCCGGTGGTGATGGTGGAGGGCGCGGGCTCGCCGGCCGAAATCAATCTGCGGGCCGGGGACATCGCCAACATGGGGTTTGCCGAGGCGGTCGACTGCCCGGTGATCCTGATCGCCGATATCAACCGCGGCGGGGTGTTCGCACACCTGGTCGGCACCCTGGAGCTGCTGTCGCCCAGCGAGCAGGCGCGGGTCAAGGGCTTCGTGATCAACCGCTTTCGTGGCGACATCGCCCTTCTGCAGCCCGGCCTGGACTGGCTCGAGGCGCGTACCGGCAAGCCGGTGCTGGGCGTGCTGCCGTATGTGCTGGACCTGCATCTGGAGGCCGAGGATGGCCTGGACCGACGCCAGGGCCAGAAAGCCGCGCAGGTGCTCAAGGTGATCGTGCCGGTGCTGCCGCGCATCAGCAACCATACCGACTTCGATCCGCTGCGCCTGCATCCGCAGGTGGATCTGCAGTTCATCGGGCCGGGCGACGCGATACCGCCGGCCGACCTGATCATCCTGCCGGGCTCCAAGAGCGTGCGCAGCGACCTGGCACACCTGCGCGAGCGCGGCTGGGAGGAGGCGATAACCCGCCACCTGCGCTACGGCGGCAAACTGCTGGGCATCTGTGGTGGCCTGCAGATGCTCGGGACCCACGTGCATGATCCACTGGGCCTGGAAGGCGCCGCCGGCAGCAGCGCGGGCCTGGGCTGGCTGGACTACAGCACGCAGCTGGAGGCCGAGAAGCAGCTGCGCAATGTCAGCGGCACGCTGAACCTGGAGCAGGCGCCCGTCAGTGGCTACGAGATCCATGCCGGGGTCACCTGCGGGCCGGCGCTGGCGCAGCCCGCCGTACAGTTGGCCGACGGTCGCAGCGATGGCGCGGTCAGCGCCGATGGGCAGATCCTGGCCACCTACCTGCACGGCCTGTTCGAGTCGCCGCATTCGTGCACGGCGCTGCTGCGCTGGGCTGGCCTGAACGATGTGCAGCAGGTGGACTACCATGCTCTGCGTGAACTGGACATCGAACGCCTGGCCGACCTGGTGGACACGCACCTGGACGGCGCCCGGCTTCGTCAACTCTGCGGGCTGGACTGACATGCTCAAGCTGATTCTTGGCGGCGCCCGATCGGGCAAGAGCCGCCTGGCCGAACAATACGCCGTCGACAGCGCGCTGGCGGTGACCTATATCGCCACCAGCGAGCCGCTGGACGGTGAAATGAATGCCCGCGTGCAACTGCACCGTGCGCGTCGCCCTGCCGAGTGGGCGCTGATCGAGGAGCCGCTGGCGCTGGCGCGGGTGCTGCGCGAAACCGCCGCGCCCGAGCGTTGCCTGCTGGTGGACTGCCTGACCCTGTGGCTGACCAACCTGCTGATGCTCGAAGACCCCGAGCGCCTGGCCGCCGAGCGCGATGCACTGCTGGACTGCCTGGCGCAGTTGCCGGGTGAAATCATCCTGGTCAGCAACGAGACCGGCCTGGGCGTGGTGCCCATGGGCGAGCTGACCCGTCGTTACGTCGATGAAGCCGGCTGGCTGCATCAGGCCATTGCCGAACGTTGCCAGCACGTGGTGCTGACCGTTGCCGGCCTGCCGCTTACGCTCAAGGGAGCCTGAACATGAGTCAAAACTGGTGGCAGAACGCGTGTCAGCCGATCAACCTGGCTGTGCGCGAACAGGCGCTGGAGCGCCAGCGCGAGCTGACCAAACCAGCCGGCTCACTGGGCCGGCTGGAGCAGGTTGCGGTGGAGCTGGCCGGCTTGCAGGGCAAGCTCAAGCCTGGCGTGCGGCAGGTATGGATCGCGATTTTCGCGGGCGATCACGGCGTGGTGGCCGAGGGGGTTTCGGCCTATCCGCAGGTGGTCACGCGGCAGATGCTGCAGAACTTCGTCGGCGGCGGCGCAGCCATCAGCGTGCTGGCGCGCCAGTTGGGTGCGCAGCTGGAGGTGGTCGACCTGGGGACGGTCGACCTGACCCTTGAACTTGCCGGTGTACGCCATCTGCGCATCGGGGCGGGCACCGCCAACTTCGCCCAGGTGCCGGCAATGACCACCGAGCAGGGGCGCCTGGCGCTGCAGGCCGGGCGCGAGAGCGCCTTGCGTGCGCGTGATGCCGGGGCGCAACTGTTCATCGGCGGCGAAATGGGCATCGGCAACACGGCCTCTGCCAGTGCGGTGGCCAGTGCATTGCTCAAATGCACCCCTGGCGAGCTGACCGGCCCCGGCACTGGCCTGAATGCTGCCGGTGTCGAACACAAGACCCGCGTGATCGAACGCGCGCTGCTCACCCACGCGGCGCTGGCCGACGACCCATTGGAGCAGCTGTTGTGCTTTGGCGGCTTCGAGATTGCCGCGCTGGTGGGGGCGTACCTGGCGTGCGCGCAGCAAGGCATCGTGGTGCTGGTGGACGGTTTTATCTGCACCGTGGCGGCGCTGGTTGCAACGCGCATCAACCCCGGTTGCCGGGCCTGGCTGCTGTTCGGTCATCGCGGCGCCGAGCCCGGGCACCAGCGGGTGCTCGAAGCGTTGCAGGCGCAACCGCTGCTGGAGCTGGGCCTGCGCCTGGGCGAGGGCAGCGGGGCGGCGCTGGCGGTACCGCTGCTGCGCATGGCCTGCGACCTGCACGGGCAGATGGCGACCTTCGCCGAGGCGGCGGTGGCGGACCGCGATACATGATCGTCGACCTGCTGCGTCATGGTGAAACCGAACTGGGCGGTGGGCTGCGCGGCAGCCTGGACGACGCGCTGACCGAACTTGGCTGGGCGCAGATGCGTGCGGCTGTGGTCGAGGGCGGGCCGTGGACGCGGATCATCAGCTCGCCGCTGCAGCGCTGCGCGCGATTCGCCGAAGAACTTGCCGATCAGGTGGGCGTGCCCATGCAACTGGAGACCGGCCTGCAGGAGCTGCACTTCGGCGACTGGGAGGGGCGCAGCACCGCCGATCTCATGCTTACCGACGAACAGGGCCTGGGGCTGTTCTGGGCCGACCCTTATGCCTTCACGCCGCCGGGTGGCGAGCCGGTCACGGCGTTTGCTGAGCGGGTGCTGGCGGCCATGGCGCGGGCGTATCAGGCCCACGCCGGCGAGCGCGTGCTGCTGGTGACCCACGGCGGCGTGATGCGCCTGCTGCTGGCCCGTGCCCGCGGCCTGCCGCGCGAGCAGCTGCTGCAGGTGGTGGTCGGGCACGGCGCGGTGCACCGTCTGCATTGCGCGGCCGACGGTCGTTTCGCGGAAGCCGCCTGATGCAGGCGTTCTGGATTGCCCTGCAGTTTCTCAGCAGCCTGCCGGTGCGCCTGGCGGGCATGCCCGCGCCCGAGCAGATGGGGCGCTCCCTGCTGTGCTACCCGCTGGTGGGGCTGTTGTTCGGCGGGGTGTTGTGGGCCGCCAGCACGCTGCTGGCGGGCAGCCCGCCGATGCTGCAGGCGGCCCTGCTGCTGTGCATCTGGGTGTGGTTGAGCGGTGCGTTGCACCTGGATGGCCTGGCCGACAGCGCCGATGCCTGGCTGGGCGGGTTCGGCGATCGCGAACGCACCCTGACGATCATGAAGGACCCGCGCAGCGGGCCGATTGCGGTGGTGACGCTGGTACTGGTGCTGCTGCTCAAGTTCTGCGCGTTGCTCGCGCTGGTCGACAGCGGGCAGGCGGTGGGCCTGCTACTGGCACCGGTACTGGGGCGGGCGGCGATGCTGGGGTTGTTCCTGTGCACGCCGTATGTGCGCGCAGGCGGCCTGGGACAGGCGCTGGCCGAGCATCTGCCGCGTGGCGAAGCCAAGGCCGTGTTGCTGGCGACCGGTTTGGGGTGCCTGGTGCTGGCGGGATGGAACGGTATCCTGGCCGTGGGCGTGGCGCTGCTGGTGTTCGCGCTGCTGCGCCAGGTGATGCTCAAGCGCCTGGGGGGCACCACCGGGGATACAGCAGGGGCGTTGTTGGAGCTGCTGGAGCTGGCGGTGGTGGTAAGCCTGGCACTCTGAAGGGGCTGTCAGGAGCTCTTCGCTGCGGTCATGAATCTGTAGTGTTTTGCAACTGAATGCAGCGCGTTGTCAGCCTTCGCAAGCGCTAGCCTTACGTTCCTCTGTCTTTGCGGGGTGCCCCGATGCGCAACCAGCTGCTGGCCTGCCTTATCGCCTGTTCGTCCCTGCCGGCCCACGCCGCCGACCTGATCGACTTCTGGAACACGCCGCGCCATGGCGGCAACAGCTTCAACCGCCTGCCGCCCGACCAGGCCTATTTCGAGGCGCTGCACGGCTACGGGGCGAGCTGGGTGCGGTTGTCCTATGACAAGTGGCAAGCGGCGCAGCGTGATTTTCTGCTCGGTAATGCCGATACCTACCAAGGGCTGCCGGCCGCCGACCTTGCCACGCTCAAGGCCACCCTGGACCGCGCGCACGCCGCAGGCCTCAAGGTCGTTATCACGCCCCTCTCACTGCCCGGCATGCGCTGGGCACAGAACAACGCCGGCCAGTTCGATGACCGGCTCTGGCAGGACAAGGCCTACTGGGCCCAGGCCGCCGACTTCTGGCGTGACCTGGCGCGGGCGCTCAAGGACCATCCGGCGGTGGCGGCCTACAACCTGATCAACGAACCGGCGCCCGAGAAACTCGGCGGCCTGGCCGAGCACGCCAGCGCCGAGC
The DNA here is from genome assembly GCF_024126555.1 of Pseudomonas sp. VE 267-6A. Classification (NCBI taxonomy): domain Bacteria; kingdom Pseudomonadati; phylum Pseudomonadota; class Gammaproteobacteria; order Pseudomonadales; family Pseudomonadaceae; genus Pseudomonas; species Pseudomonas sp. VE 267-6A. Next base: position 53,179 of record NZ_JAMYBY010000007.1, on the reverse strand, counting down.
AGATGCGCGCCTGGTACCGACAGCAGCAGGGCAGCACCCGCGACCTGCCGGCGCTGTATCGCCAGTTGGTGGCGGCGATACGCGAAGTCGATCCACTCACCCCGGTCATGCTCGATGCCGGCTGGTACGCCGCGGCCGATGCCTTCGAGTACTGGCCTGGCGCGCTCGACGACCAGCGCCTGCTCTACAGCTTTCACATGTACGAACCCTACGCGGCCACCAGCGCGCCCAACCTGGAGCGCGCCACGCCCTATGCCTACCCTGGGCCCGCGCCCTTTGGCGGCAGCGTTGCGCAATGGAACAAGGCCCGGGTGCAGCAGTATCTGCAGCGCCCGCTGGACTGGGCCGGCAGGCACGCGGTGCCGGCCAATCGCCTGGTGGCCGGCGAGTTCGGCTGCATGCGCCGCTGGGCGGGCTGTACCGCCTATCTGGAGGATGTACTGGGCACCCTCGATCGCCAGCAGGTGCACTGGGCCTTCTACAGCTTTCGCGAAGACAGTTGGGACGGGATGGACTACGAGCTGGGCAGCGCCAAAGTGCCGTGGGCTTATTGGCAGGCGATCGAAAAGGGCCTGCCGGACCCGCTCAAGCGCACGCCCTCCAGCCTGTTGGAACCGATTCGAAAACGCCTTGCCCTCAATGGCGTACCCCACTGAACGCTTGCATCCTGGAAACTCCGGGTATATACACGCATCTATGTTGAAGAGCCATTGCATCTGTACTCATCTGCGCCGGGCCGCCCGTGGGGTCAGCCGGCACTATGACGAAGCCCTTGTGGGCTTCGGCATCAATGTCGCCCAGTTTTCCCTGCTGCGGCATCTGCAGCGCCTCGATCAGCCCAGCATCTCGGTGCTGGCCGAGTCCATGGGCCTGGATCGCAGCACGCTGGGTCGCAACGTGCGGGTGCTGGAAGCCGACGGCCTGGTGGCGTTGGCCGAAGGTGCCGACTTGCGTAACCGCATCGTACTGCTGACGGAGAAGGGCCTGGCGCGCCTGGTGGCCGCCACGCCTGCCTGGGAGCAGGCCCAGGATGCCCTGGTGAGCAACCTGGGCGAAGGTCAGCGCGATGAACTGGTGCGCCTGTTGGAACAGTTGGCTTGAGCGTATTACACCAATAAGCGGGTATATACCCGTGTAACCTTGCGGCGGTCTGGGAGAACAAGAATGACATCGGTATGGCGCACGAGCGGTTGGGTGCTGTTGGGGGCGGCGCTGATCCTGGCATTGTCGCTGGGGGTGCGGCATGGCTTCGGCCTGTTCCTGGCGCCGATGAGCGCCGAATTCGGCTGGGGGCGCGAAGTGTTCGCCTTCGCCATCGCCTTGCAGAACCTGATCTGGGGCCTGGCCCAGCCGTTTGCCGGTGCCCTGGCCGATCGCCTGGGCGCGGCCAAGGTGGTGATCATCGGCGGCATTCTCTACGCCGTGGGGCTGGTGATGATGGGCATGGCGGACTCGGCGTGGTCACTGTCGCTCAGTGCCGGGCTGCTGATCGGCATCGGCCTGTCGGGCACCTCGTTCTCGGTGATCCTGGGTGTGGTAGGGCGTGCCGTGCCGGCAGACAAGCGCAGCATGGCCATGGGCATCGCCAGCGCCGCAGGCTCCTTCGGCCAGTTCGCGATGCTGCCGGGCACCCTGGGCCTGATCGGCTGGCTGGGCTGGTCGGCGGCATTGCTGGTGCTGGGCCTGCTGGTGGCCTTCATCGTGCCGCTGGTGGGCATGCTGCGCGATAACCCGCTGCCCAGCCAGGGGCACGAACAGACCCTGATGCAGGCGCTGCGCGAAGCCTGTTCGCACTCGGGCTTCTGGTTGCTGGCGCTCGGCTTTTTCGTGTGCGGTTTCCAGGTGGTGTTCATCGGCGTGCACCTGCCGGCCTACCTGGTCGACCAGCACCTGCCGGCCACCATCGGCACCACGGTGCTGGCACTGGTCGGGCTGTTCAATATCGTCGGCACCTACACCGCCGGCTGGCTGGGCGGGCGCATGTCCAAGCCGCGCCTGTTGACCACCCTGTACCTGCTGCGGGCGGTGGTGATCGTGCTGTTCCTGTGGGCGCCGGTGACCCAGCTCAGCGCCTACCTGTTCGGTATCGCCATGGGCCTGCTGTGGCTGTCGACCGTGCCGCTGACCAACGGCACCGTCGCCACCCTGTTCGGGGTGCGCAACCTGTCCATGCTGGGCGGCATCGTCTTTCTGTTCCATCAGTTGGGCGCATTCCTGGGCGGCTGGCTGGGCGGTGTGGTGTACGACCGTACCGGCAACTATGACCTGGTGTGGCAGATCTCGATCCTGCTCAGCCTGCTGGCTGCCGCGCTCAACTGGCCGGTGCGCGAGCGCCCGGTGGCGCGGCTGCAGGCGCGGCCGGAGGCGGCATGACCGCGCGCCTGGTAGCGTTGGTGCTGGCTGGCCTGATGCTGGCGCTGGTGTGGTGGGGCTGGCACCAGGGTGGTCTGGCGCTGATGCAGTTGGGCATGGGCGTGTGCTAGGCGTAAGCTGAACCCCTGCACTCAGGCAAGGGAGACGCACCATGTACGCACGCTGGCTGTTGGTACCGCTATTGATCCTTGCTGGTTCGGGGGCCGTGCTGGCCGCCGACTGCCCGGCCTTGCTGCAGGGCGAGTTGCCCAAGCTGCGCGCCAAGGAACAGGTGAACCTGTGCGAGCGCTTCGCCGGCAAGCCGCTGGTGGTGATCAACACCGCCAGCTATTGCGGCTTCGCGCCGCAATTCGAAGGGCTCGAGAGCACCTACAAGGCTTATCACGGGCAGGGCCTGGAAATGCTCGGGGTGCCGTCCAACGACTTCAAGCAGGAAGACGCCGACAGCGAGAAGACCGCCAAGGTGTGCTATGCCAACTACGGCGTGACCTTCACCATGACCGAGCCACAGAAGGTGCGCGGCGACGACGCCACGCCGCTGTTTCGCGAGCTGGCCAGGCAGAGCAATGCGCCCAGGTGGAATTTCTACAAGTATGTGGTCGATCGCCAGGGCAAGGTGGTAGCCAGCTTCTCCAGCCTGACCAAGCCGGACGATCCAGCGTTCAGGGCTGCCATCGAGAAGGCCATCGCCTCGCAGCCCTGAGGCGGGCTCAGGCCTTGCCCGGGTGGACGGTCCAGGCCACCAGCTTGAGCACGATCGGCCGTACCACCAGCACGCAGGCGAAGGCCACCGGCATGGCCAGCTGGTAGGCCTTGAGCACATTGGCCAGGTAATGCTCGCCGACGCCGCTGTTGGCGGCGGTGATCACGAAGCACATCAGCAGCGCCATGATCGACGACATGTAGAACGCGAATACGTAGGGGGTGGCGCGTACGCCGAGTTTCAGGCGTGGGCGAGGGCGGGTCTGGCTGGTCATGCAGGCTCCTGAGGGTAGGGGAGGCGCCAGCCTAGCAGGCTGCCAGGGTACGAGGTAGACGACGCCAGCTTAGGTCTTTATAAAGAGAACCTTACGAATCCTGGAGTTTGGCCGTGAACCTGTTGGGCTCGATACGCAGTTTCATCAAGGTGGTCGAGGCTGGCAGCATCGCCGGTGGGGCCCGCACCCTGGGCTTGAGCGCCGCCGCAGTGAGCCAGAACATCGCGCGCCTGGAAGCCCATCTGCAAGTGCGCCTGCTGGCCCGCACCACCCGCAGCATGGCGTTGACGCCCAATGGTCGCGCCTATTACGACAAGGTCAGGCATGTGGAGCGTGATCTGGAGCTGGCGCAGCTGGCCGTCACGTCCGATGACGGCGAACCCCAGGGCCGGTTGTGCATCTCCTCTTCTTCGGCCTTCGCGCGCTATGTGCTGGCGCCCCTGATGCCGGCATTCAACCTGCGCTATCCGCAGCTTTCAATTGAATTGCTTACGAGCGACCGGCGTGTGGACCACGCGCGCGAGTCGATTGACGTGAGTGTGCGCATCACCCCCCAGCTGGAAGACGGCCTGCTGGCGCGGCACGTTGCCCAGATCCCGTTCATATGTTGCGCAGCGCCTGCCTACCTGGAGCGTGCCGGCCGGCCCGGTACCCCGGAAGCCTTGAAGGGGCATCGCTGCCTGGTGTTTCGTTACCCGGTGGACGGCCGTTTTCTGCGGTGGGGCTTTGTGCGTGACGGCCTGCGTTTCGATGCCGAGTTCGGGGATGTGTCGATCAGCGATGACATCGACGTGCTGGCGCAGATGGCGGTGATGGGGGGTGGGATCGTGCGCCTGGCCGAGTTCGTGGCGCGGCCTTACCTGGAGAACGGGCAACTGGTGCCGCTGTTCGAATATGCCCAACCCCACCAGGCCTATGCACAGACCTCGCCCATGGACATCTACCTGTGCGTGGCCGACCGCTCGGCGCTGACACCCAAGGTGCGGGCCTTCATGGCGTATGTGGAGGACTGCCTGGCGCAGGCCTGGCGCGTGCGCGCGCGGGCATAAAAAAACCGCCTTTGGAAGGCGGTTTTTTCATGCAACAGCGATCAGAAGCGGTAGGTCAGCGAAGCACCCAGGCCGTGTGCACTGTTTTCGTACTTGGCGTTGTACGAGCCCTTGAACGAAGGGTCGGTGATGGCGGTGCTCTGGTGAATCTTGACGTCTTCTTCCATCAGGTACGAGTAGGCCACGTCGATGGTCATGTCGTCGCTCGGGTTCCAGCCTGCCCCCAGGCTGAACACCTTGCGGTCGCCGGTTGGGATGCGTGGCGAACGGTTCTGGTTGTTGGCTGGCGACTGGTCGACGGAGAAGCCGGCGCGCAGGGTCCATTCCTTGTTCAGCTTGTAGGCAGCGCCGATGGCGTGGGCCCAGGTGTCGTGCCAGTTCTGTTCTTCGGCGATCTGGCCCAGTGCCGGTGCCAGTGGCCCGGTGCCCTCGTTGTTGACCACGATGGACTCCAGGCGGCTCCAGCGTGTCCAGGTGCTGCCCGCGTACAGGGTCCAGTTGTCATCCAGTTCGTGGGTGACCGAGAAGTCGACCGACTCGGGGGTCTTGATCTTCAGCGAGGCGTCGAACTTGCTGCCGCTGAACGGGCCGAAGCCCGGGCCGCTGATCTTGGTGTCGCCCTTGAGCTTGTAGTCGACCATCGAGTGGTAGGTCAGGCCGACGCGGGTTCTGTCGGTGGCCTGCACCATCACGCCGATGTTGTAGCCGACGGCGGTGTCGTCACCGGTGATCTTGACCTTGCCGTCGTTGCTGCCTGGGGTGGCGCGGTTCAGCGCGGCGGACTCCAGGGTGCCGTCGATACGGTTGATGGTCGGGCCGAAACCGATCGAGACCTTGTCGTTGAAGGCGTAGCTGATGGTCGGTTGCAGGGTCACGACCTGAACTTCGCTCTTGCTGCCGAAGTAGCGGCCGGCAAAGCCGTGCTCGTAGTCGGTGATCAGGCCGAAAGGCACGTAGACCCCGAAGCCGAATGCCCAGTGGTCATCGATCGGCTTGACGTAGTAGCCCATCGGTACGCCAACCACGGGGACCATGTCGCCGTCGTTGCTGCCGCCGAAGGTGCCGCTGCCCTTGATGTCGGACTTGGCAATGATGGCCGCGCCGCCGACGGTCACTTGTTCGCGTTTGAGGCGGGACATGCCGGCAGGGTTGCCAAACACGGTGCTGGCGTCATCGGCAGAAGAAGAACGACCCGCGAAACCTGTGCCCATGCCGCTGATGCTTTGCTCGTTGAGGGCAAAACCGCTGGCGAAGAGTTGAGTTGATGCGAAAGCGACAGCGAGGCCGAGTGAGGATTTGAGTATTACTTTTTTCATTATTAGAACTCCATGGGATCACCGGAGCGCAAAGTATCAATAATTTTGGACGTGCGCTATAGGCTCTAAATCAGGAGATACCGCGTTTTTGTAGGACAATCCGACCAGATTCGCTGATTTTATCCGGTTGTTTGAAAATGGTTCTCAGCAGGCCTGGAGTGCCGGTTTGCCGACGCATGCCTGCCAGGCCTGGGTGAAGTCGCGTAAACGGGCGTGGGGCTGGAATGTTTGACGCCAGATTCTTGCGAGACCTAGCAGGTCGTCGGATTCTGGTAGCGGCAGCGCCTTTTCTTCGACCAGCATCCAGGCGATGGCGGTGGCGTAGCGCAGGTTGACGGTCAGTTCCAGGTGCGGGCCGCTGAGGAACGCGTGCTGGCTGGCGAGGCCGCGGACCAGGCTGGCCAGTTCGGGGTCGTGGGCCAGGAACTGGTCCCAGATCGATTGGTGGCGCAGTTCGCCGATGCGGTACAGGCCGTGGCCACGGCGGTCGTGCAGGGCCGAACCCATGCCCGACTGGCTGGCTGCGATGCCCAGCAGCAGGGCTTCGGCGCTGGGGCAGTAGCGGCCCAGGTACAACAGGGTGGGGCGGATGACGAATTCACTCAACTCGCTCGCGGCGATAGCCATAATGCCCTCGAACTTCGTAAATGGCCGGCGGGACGCTGGTGCTTGGCAGCAGGTGGGTCGGGGTCAGGCCCGCCGGAAGCGGGCAAGGCCGCTTGAGTTGAAGTGTAGTGTCATATCTATGCTGTAAAGGACTGTTTTTAAATCGATTGTGGTGGCTTGGCATAACCCATATGACGCTTGGGTATTAGGCCGTGGGGGTTAAAGCGCTTTCGGTGGTTGGGGTTTGGCCAATGAATCCGGGCCTTGCAGAGGGCAGGTCGAGCGCGGCGGTCACTGAATTTCAGGCATAAAAAAGCCCCGCCAATCGGCAGGGCTTCTTGCGTCTCAGACGACCATCAGGCAACCAGTGCCTGGCGAGTCCGGTCAATCACCGCTTGCAGCGGCTCAGCACTCTCGTACTGCTCCGGATACAGACGCTCGCTGTGACGAGCAATGCCGTGTTCATTGACCAGGGTAAAGCTGAAGCTGCCCTTGCGCGCCGCATGGATCATGCAGTTCAACGGGGCAAATGCCTGGCTAAGGGTGCGAATGGCAGCCTGAGTATGGATGGATGTATTCATAGTTATTAGATGTTCCTGCAAAAGACACAGCATAAGAGCCGTGTTCATATAAAACGTTCCAGTAACGCAAAGCTTTAGGGCTAGAGCGAAGAACCTGACTGGAACAGGGCAGCCAGAGGTAAGCGCATTGATTAGGTGGCGCCAGGGCTGACTGGTAGGTACTAGGAAGACAGGCAACACGTCAGGGCTAAGGTTCTGCGCCGCTGTGTGAAGATCCTGTTCAATCTGCAGGGTGACTCGCCAAGAGTAGGTAATGGTTACCTGGGAGTCATCAAGTGGGCCGGTCCTGGTTTCAACAGGTGCTGTTCCGTTGTCGGATCAGGACGCTGCAAGGACTGCTTTGGCCAGAATTGAGTTTCAGCTTGGTACTAACGCTGGCAACACTACAGCAGTTTCCAGGTTGTGGCAACCCTTTGTGCTTTTCGTGCGCCAAGCCGGCCATTATCTCGATTTCAGGCTGTTCTGTGAAGAGGGCCCCAGGAGGCACCACCGCGCGTGCGGAGCATTTTCGTGCAATCCCGTGCCTCGCTTTGGGGCACCTGTCCACACCTGTAACACCTCTTGTCAATGTGGCGCTACACCGCGGCAGGGCCCTGGCGATGACCAGTTCGAAAGTACAAGTCAATGAAAAAAAACACTTTTTTTAGCTGGTGAAAAAATCGTCAGTTTGAGCGCGGGCCCCATTCTACCGGGGTTTGCGGGGTGTAGGAGGGGGTTGTCCACCGAGTTATCCACAGCTTCTGTGGATTGTCATACGGGTCTGCTCTAGGACGCGGGTGCCAGCAATGCAGGAAGTGTCTGACAATTTTCGCGGCGCATTTCGGCTCGCGCGAAATGTCTACTGACGTGTCAAAAAAAAACATCGCCTGACGGAAAAAAAGCCTCGAATTCCCTCGGGCCATGCACGAGAAAATCCGGTAGAGTGGCGCGCCTCTCGAGTTGCCTTCGCCGTTTTTTATGAAGTTTCGCAGCAAAACCCCAAGCCCCACTGCCCAACCCCCCGTTGCCGAGCCCCGACGTTTTTCGTTGAAGGTGGCCCTGTGGCTGCTCGACAGCCCGCGCCTGGGCGACAACCCCAACGTCAAGCACTTCGCCGGGCGCCTGCTCAAGCAACCGGCACGCCAGGGTGTGGTGGTGGCGCAGAGCCGGCTGGGGCAGATGCTGTGCCGCGATTGCGGCAACGCCCGTGACCGGCGCATCGGCCACGAGCTGCTGCGCCAGGCTGCCCGGGCCGGTGACCGCAGGGCACAGCTCGAATATGGCCGTCTGTGCGCCCAGCCCCAGGTCAACGAGCCGGAGCAGGCACGTTACTGGCTGGAACAAGCCGCCGCGCAGGGCTCCAAAGAAGCCGTGCGGCTGCTCGGGCAACTCACGAGCCACTGATCGACCGCCCGGGGCTGTTAAGCTCTGGGGGATTTCCCTGGGGGTGAGCATGCTGTCTATGGCTGCAATGGATCTGACCAGCATCGTGCTGGGAATGGTGGTGGCGGCTTTGCCCGCTGTGGTGGTGCTGGTGCGTCTGCAACGTCAGCTGGCTGACAGGCAGGCCGCCGCCGCACTGGCCGAGGAGCGCCTGAGCAGTGCGCTGCTGGCCCAGGAGGGCCTGAGCGCGCAACTCGACGCCAGCCGTGACGAAATCAGCGACCTGGGCCAGGCCAATGCCGCCAAGCAGGCCAGCCTGGCCGCTCAGGGCCGCGAGCTGGAGTTGCTGCAGATCGAGCGCGACAACGCACGCGATGCCGCCCATGCCTGGAACCTTGAACGCAACGCCCGTGAAGCCGAGCTGCGCCGCCTCGAAGCGCGCTGCGCCGGCCTTGCCGCCGAACTGCGCGAGCAGCAGGACAGCCACCAGCAGCGCCTGAACGATCTGCAGGGCTCGCGCGACGAGCTGCGTGCACAGTTTGCCGAAATGGCGACGAAGATTTTCGACGAGCGCGAGCAGCGTTTCGCCCAGACCAGCCAGCAGCACCTGGGGCAACTGCTCGACCCGCTCAAGGAGCGTATCCAGTCGTTCGAGAAGCGCGTCGAGGAAAGCTACCAGCAGGAAGCCCGCGAGCGCTTTTCGCTGGGCAAGGAACTCGAGCGCCTGCAGCAGTTGAACCAGCGCCTGAGCGACGAGGCCACCAACCTGACCCAGGCACTCAAGGGCCAGAAGACCCAGGGCAACTGGGGCGAGTTGATTCTGGAGCGGGTGCTGGAACATGCGGGGCTCGAAAAGGGCCGCGAATACCAGACCCAGGTCAGCCTCAAGAGCGCCGATGGCGAGCGTTTCCAGCCCGACGTGCTGATCATGCTGCCCGGCGACAAGCAGGTGGTGGTCGACTCCAAGGTCAGCCTCACGGCCTACCAGCAATATGTAAACGCCAGTGAAACCGACGTGGCCCAGGCTGCGCTCAAGCAGCATGTGCTGTCGCTGCGCAACCATGTCAAAGGCCTCTCGGGCAAGGACTACAACCGCCTCGAGGGCCTGCACAGCCTGGATTTCGTGCTGTTGTTCGTGCCCATCGAGGCGGCGTTTTCGGCGGCGCTGCAGGCCGAGCCCAACCTGTTCCAGGAGGCCTTCGACCGCCAGATCGTGATCGTCAGCCCGACCACGTTGCTCGCCACCCTGCGGGTCATCGACAGCCTGTGGAAACAGGAGCGCCAGAGCCAGAACGCCCGCGAGATCGCCGAGCGCGCCGGCTGGCTGTACGACAAGTTCGTGTTGTTCATCCAGGACCTGGACGAGCTGGGCAACCGCCTGCAACAGGTCGACAAGGCCTATGCCGCGGCGCGCAACAAGCTCTGCGAGGGGCGCGGCAACCTGATCAGTCGCAGCGAGCAGCTCAAGCTGCTCGGCGCGCGGGCCAGCAAGAGCCTGCCGGCCGACCTGCTGGAACGCGCCATGGGCGGCACCGACAACCTTGCCGAAGGCCTTACTGCACCAGGCTCAGATGACGATTGAGCAGGGCGCGCAGGGCCGCCGGCTTGACCGGCTTGCTCAGGTAGTCGAGGCCGGCGGCATGTACCCGCGCCACGGTCTCGCCGTGGCCGTCGGCACTGATCACCACCCCCGGCACCGGCTCGCCCAGGCGCGTGCGTAGCCAGGCCATCAGTTCGGTACCGATTTCGCCGTTGTCCAGGTGGTAGTCCACCAGCGCCAGATGCGGGCGCAGGCCCTTGTCGAGCAGGGCGGCGCATTCCTCGCGGTTGCGCGCCGTCGACACCAGGCAGCCCCAGCGGCTGAGCAGGCTGTTCATGCCGATCAGGATGCTGTCTTCGTTGTCCACGCACAGCACCTGCAACCCCGCCAGCGGCTGGCCGGCCTGTTCGGCTGGCTTGGCCTGGGCCGGGCTCGCGGCGTTGGCCAGCGGTACGCTGACGCGGAACACGCTGCCCTTGCCGGGCGATGAGCGCACCTCCAGCGGGTGGCCGAGCACCTTGCACAGGCCGTCGGCGATCGCCAGGCCCAGGCCCAGGCCTTTTTCGGCGCGGGTCTGGTGGCTGTCCAGGCGCTTGAATTCCTCGAAGATCACCTGCAGCTTGTCGTCGGCAATGCCCGGGCCGCGGTCCCACACTTCCAGCCACAGGCGGTCCCCGGCGCGGCGCACGCCCAGCAGGATCGGGCTCTTGCCATAGCGGAAGGCGTTGGTGAGGAAGTTCTGCAGGATACGCCGCAGCAGCTTGACGTCGCTATGCACCCGCAGCTTGCTGCCACGCACGCGAAAATCCAGGCCCTGCTGCTGGGCCAGTACCTTGAACTCGGCACCCAGGGCGTCGAACAGTTCGCTGAGGGCGAACGGCTTGGCGTCCGGGTTGATCTTGCCGTTCTCCAGGCGCGAGATGTCCAGCAGGTCGCTGATCAGCTCTTCGGCCGAACGCAGGGCGCTGTCCATGTGCTGCACCAGTTGCTGGGCGTCGCCCGACAGGCCCTCTTCCTGGTGCGACAACGCGGCGGAGAACAGCCGTGCGGCGTTCAGCGGCTGCATCAGGTCGTGGCTCACGGCGGCCAGGAAGCGGGTCTTGGACTTGTTGGCGGCTTCGGCATGGCTCTTGGCCTCGGTCAGCGCCAGGTTCAGTTGCGACAGCTCGTGGGTTCGCTCGGCCACGCGCTGCTCCAGGCCTTCGTTGGCGTCCTTGAGGGCCTGCTCGGCCTCGCGGAAGGGGGTGATGTCGGTAAAGCTCATCACGAACCCGCCGCCGGGCATGGGGTTGCCGATCAGCTCGATCACCCGGCCATTGGGGAACAGCCGCTCGGAGGTGTGCGCGCGCCCCTGACGCATCCAGTGCAGGCGCCGCGCCACATGCACCTGGGCCTCGCCCGGGCCGCACAGGCCGCGTTCGGCGTTGTAGCGGATGATGTCGGCAATCGGCCGGCCGACACTGATCAGCCCGTCGGGGTAGTTGAACAGTTCCAGGTAGCGACGGTTCCAGGCCACCAGGCGCAGCGACTGGTCGACCACGCTGATGCCCTGGCTGATGTTCTCGATGGCCCCTTGCAGCAGGGCGCGGTTGAACTGCAGCACCTCGGAGGCTTCGTCGGCGATGCGTACCACGTCCTCCAGCTGCATGTCGCGGCCTTCGATTGCCGCCTTGACCACGGCGCGGGTCGAGGAGGTGCCGAGCACGCCGGACAGCAGGCGCTCGGTGTGCTCGATCCATTCGCCGTCGGCGTTCTGGTTGGGGTTGAAGCCCTTGCCCTGGCGATAGGCGAAGCGGATGAAGCTCTGGCGCGCACGCTCTTCGCCGACGAAGCGCGCGGCCAGGTGCAGCAGGTCGTCGATCTGTACCGCCAGCAGCGAACGGCTGCTGGGCCGCGCGCTGGTTTCCTGGCCAATGAAGCGCCCGGCCTGCCAGTGCTCCGATACCCGCGTGCGCGACAGGATCGAAACCCAGGCGAACACCGTGAAGTTGCCTGCCAGCGACAGCACCACGCCCTGGGTCAGCGGGGTGATCGGCAGGTTGAGCGGGTTGCCGTGCAGCCAGGCCAGGCCCGGGAACAGCTCCAGCGACCAGCCCACGCTGTGGGCGGCAATCGGCAGTACCAGGGTGTAGAACCACAGGAAGGTGCCGGTGGCCAGGCCGGCGAACACGCCGCGGCGGTTGGCCTGCTTCCAGTACAGCGCACCGAGCATGGCCGGGGCCAGTTGGGTGACGGCGGCAAAGGCGACCTGGCCGATGGTGGCCAGGCTGGCGGTGGAGCCCAGCAGGCGGTAGCTGACGTAGGCCAGCAGCAGGATCACCACGATGGTCACCCGGCGTACCGTGAGCATCCAGTGGCGGAACACCTCGAACGGGCGCTCGGCGTTGTTGCGCCGCAGCAGCCAGGGCAGCAGCATGTCGTTGGAGACCATGGTCGACAGCGCCACGGCCTCGACGATGACCATGCCGGTGGCGGCCGAGGCGCCGCCGATGAAGGCCAGCAAGGCCAGCGCCGGGTGTGCTTCGGCCAGCGGCAGGCTGATCACGAACGAGTCCGGCAGCACCGAGTTGGGCAGCAGCATCTGCCCGGCCAGGGCAATCGGCACCACGAACAGCGCGGCGAGGATAAGGTAGGCCGGAAACACCCAGCGTGCCAGGCGCATGTCCTGCGGTTCGATGTTCTCCACCACGGTGACATGGAACTGGCGCGGCAGGCAGATGATCGCCATCATCGCCACGCCGGTCTGCACGATCATCGACGGCCAGTTGATGGTTTCCTGCCAGTAGCCGTCAAGGGCGGGCGCCAGGCGGGCCTGGCTGAACAGGTCGTCGAAGCCGTCATAAAGACTGAAGGTGATGAACGCGCCCACGGCGAGAAACGCCAGCAGCTTGACCAGCGATTCGAAGGCGATGGCCAGCACCATGCCGCGGTGGTGCTCGGTCACATCCAGGCTGCGGGTACCGAACACGATGCTGAACAGCGCCAGCACCAGCGACACCACCAGCGCGGTGTCCTGCACGCGGCTGCCGGTGGCATCGGCCCCGGCACCGATCAGCAGGTTGACCCCCAGCACGATGCCCTTGAGCTGCAAGGCGATGTACGGCAGCACGCCCACCAGGCAGATCAGCGCCACCACCACCGCCAGGGTCTGGGACTTGCCGTAGCGCGCGGCAATGAAGTCGGCGATGGAGGTGATGTTCTCCTGCTTGCTGATCAGCACCATCTTCTGCAGCACCCAGGGTGCAAACAGCATCAGCAGTACCGGCCCCAGGTAGATGGGCAGAAAGGCCCAGAGTTGTTCGGCGGCCTGGCCGACCGCGCCGAAGAAGGTCCAGCTGGTGCAGTACACCGCCAGCGACAGGCTGTACACCCACGCGCGCAGGCGTGGCGGCAGCGGGGTGCTGCGCCGGTCGCCGTAGAAGGCGATGGCGAACATGATGGCCATATAGGCCAGGGCGACCAGGGCGATCAGCCCGCTGGACAGCGACATGAAAACTCCGAACGAAAAAACGGTAACGGCCAACCACGATCAATCAGTCTGGCACGCCGTTCTCACTTCGTCAGCGCCGACGAAGGTCGCAGTGGCAGAGCGTCGCAGTGCTCAGTCGCGCAGGGCCAGTTCGACCAGTTCATGCAGCTGCTGCAGGCTCGGGGGCGCTTCGGCGAACAGAATGCGAAACACCGTGGGAGCCACCAGCAGGTCGAGCAGCCGTTCCACCCCGGGGCCGGCTTCGCCACGCTGCTGCGCGCGGTCCAGCAAGGTCTGCAACTGGCCGCGCAGCAGGGTGGTGCAGTAGCCGGGGCAGGCGCTGCTGAGCACGTCGCGCATCATGTGTCGGCCGGGCTCGGAGCTCATCTCGTCCAGATACTGCTCGGCCCAGGCCAGCAGGTCGCCGCGCAAGGTGCCGGTGTCGAGGGGTTCACTGTCGGGGTGCAGGCGCTCCACCGCCACGTCGGCCAGCAGCGCCGCCAGTTCACCCCAGCGCCGGTAGATGGTCGAGGGGGTGACGCCGGCACGTGCGGCCACCATGGGCACGGTCAGGCTCGCGCGGTCCTGCTCCTGGAGCAGGGCCCGCACGGCGCTGTGCACCGATTGCTGGACACGGGCGCTGCGACCGCCCGTGCGAATACCTTCTTTGATCGCCATGGCGCGACCTTAACACAAAGGGTTTGCGTTAAGGATTAAGGGCGCGCAGACTGCACAAAAGCTAACGGTTAGCTTTAGTGGAGAAAGCACATGATCGGATTGTTCAGCCGTCCGGCGTCGGCGCGTTTGCGGCTGGTGTACCTGGCCGTCGCGCTGCTCGGGTTTCTGGCGGCTTCGAGTGCGCCGACGCCGTTGTACCAGCTGTATCAGCATGCGTGGCAGTTTTCGCCGGCAACCCTGACCCTGGTGTTTGCGGTGTATGCCTTGAGCCTGCTGGCGGCGTTGCTGACGGTGGGGTCGCTGTCCGATTACCTGGGGCGCCGGCCGGTGATCTTCGTGTCGTTGCTGCTCGAGAGCGTGGCGATGCTGCTGTTCATCCAGGCCGAGTCGGTGCCCTGGCTGCTTGCGGCGCGGTTGCTGCAAGGCTTTGCCACCGGCATGGCCACCAGTGTGCTGGGCGCCGCGCTGCTCGATACCGACCGCGAACAGGGGCCGTTGGTCAACAGCCTGGCGCCGCTGCTGGGCATGGCCTGCGGGGCGCTGGGCACCAGCGTGCTGGTGGAGTTCGCGCCGTGGCCGTTGCGCCTTGTGTATGGGGTGCTGCTGGCGCTGTTCGTGGTGCTGGCGCTGCTGGTGTGGCGTTTGCCGGAGAGCGTCAGCCGCCAGCCGGGCGCGCTGCGCGCCCTGCGTCCGAGCCTGCTGGTGCCGCCTCAGGCGCGTGGCGCGGTGTGGCGCATGCTGCCGGTTAACATTGCGGTGTGGGCGCTTGGCGGGTTCTTCCTCTCACTGGGGCCGTCGCTGGTGCGGGAGGTGAGCGGCCTGGGCTCAAGCCTGGTCGGTGGCGCGCTGGTGGCGACCCTGACCCTCAGTGGTGCGCTGGCGATCTATCGGCTGCGCCTGCGCCCGGCACAGCAGGTGCTGGCGCTGGGCACCGGGCTGCTGGCCGGCGGGGTGGGGCTGATTCTGCTGGCGCTGCACAACGCCAGCCTGGTGCTGTTCTTCGCCGCCACGCTGGTGGCGGGCAGCGGCTTTGGTGCGGGGTTTCTGGGTGCGTTGCGCAGCACCCTGCCACTGGCCGAGGCCCATGAACGGGCGGGCTTGATGGCCACGTTCTACGTGCTGAGCTACCTGGCGTTCTGTGTGCCTGCGCTGGCGGCCGGGTTGATGGTGCGCCAGTTCGGGCTGGTAGCCACCAGCGAGGTGTATGCGCTGGTGCTGGTCGGGTTGTGCGCGGTGGCGGGGGTGTTGAACCTGCCGGCGATGCGCGGAGCGCGATCTATCTGATCTCGATGGTGCTGCGTTTTGCGGCAAGAGCAGCGTGGATCTTTGTCGGCGCCGGCCTTCAGGCCTGGCGCCGTGCCCCCAGGCAATAGAACAGCCCCGCCAGCCCCACCGACAGCATCATCAGGTAGAACATCGCCGTCGGCATCAGGTGTGCCAGCGCAAACCCGCACAGTACCGGCCCCAGCGCCGCCCCCAGGTTGGACAGGTTCTGTGCGCCGTAATACACCCCGCGCAGGTGCTCCGGGGCAATGCTGTCGATGAACATGTATTCGGCCGGGATCACGATGATCTCGCCCAATGTGAACACCAGCATCGCCAGGCACCACACCCACAATGTCTGCGCCAGCGAGAACCCCAGCAACCCGATCACGAACAGCAGCATCCCGGCCAGCAGCCAGGGCATCAGCTGGCGACTGCCGATGCGCCGGCCGATGGCGTATTGCAGGGCGATCACCGTGATGGCGTTGGTCGCCACCAGGTAGCTGACGGTCTGGTTGGCCTGGATGGCCGATGTGGTGGTCACCAGGTACTGCGACAGGTAGGCCGTGAACTGGCCGAACACCACCGCGCTGAGCGCGCCGCCCAGGGTGAAGTACACCAGGCGCCGATCGCCGAGCAGGTACCTGCCGACCGCCAGCAGGCCCAACGTCGGCCCGCCGAGCCCGGCGCGTGCAGCACGCTCGCCCCGGCGTTGATAGCTCAGGCACATGCCCAGCCCCAGCAATGCCGACAGCACGAACGGCAGCCGGTCATCCAATAGCACCAGCGCCACCCCCACAAAAGGCCCGACGGCATAGGCGACGTTGCTCAGGGTGTACTTGATCGAGAACACCTCGCCGCGTGCCTGCACTGGCAACAGCGCGCAGAAGCCGGCCTTGGCGGCGATGTCCACCACTGCCAGGGTGAGGTTGATCACCACCAGGCAGGCAAACAGCATCCCCAGTTGCCGGCTGGCCACGGCCACGAAGAACGCCAGGGCGAAGGCGAGGGTGGAGAACACGATCACCGTGTAGCTGCGCAGGGTGTCGATCAGGTAGCCGCCGTACAGGCTCAGCAGCGAGCCGACGATCAGTGCACCGCCGATCATCAGGCCGATGGCGCTGATGCCCAAGGCGAAGTGCTCCGACAGGTACACCACCAGGTACGGCAGGGTGATGGCCCGCGCCAGGGTCAGCACGAAGGTGGTGCACAGCAGCAGGCGAACCTCGGCGCCATAGCCCCGCAGGCTTTCGAGCATGTTCACGTCCTTGTCCGGTGAGGTCAGCCGCCAGCATACGTCAGCCTTGAAAGGCTCGCGAACGGCTTATATATAGGTAAAACAGATAACAGTTAGAGAGATTACCCGTTATATCGATATTCCATAGGGTTGTAACATCGATTTCACCTCACCGGAGGACAGGAGACCGACACCATGACCTGCACCAAGATAGCCCACCCCTTGCGCCCGCTGAGCCGCCTGGCTCACCCGCGCGAGGTGATCCGACAGTTCACCCCCAACTGGTTCGCCGCGACCATGGGCACCGGCGTGCTGGCGCTGGCGCTACGGCAGGCGGTGCCGGGGTTGTCGGGTATGGCCGAGGCGCTGTGGCTGCTGACCATTGGCCTGTTCGTGCTGTTCAGCGTGCTCTACACCGCGCGCTGGGTGATGTTCTTCGATGAGGCGCGGCGGATTTTCGCGCATTCCACGGTCTCGATGTTCTTCGGCACCATCCCCATGGGCCTGGCGACCATTCTCAATGGGGCGCTGGTATTCGGGGTCGAGCGTTGGGGCACGGGGGTGCTGCCGTGGGTCGAGGCGTTGTGGTGGTTGGACGTGGCCCTGGCGCTGCTGTGCGGGGTGGCGATCCCTTACCTGATGTTCACCCGCCAGGAGCACAGCATCGACCAGATGACCGCGGTATGGCTGCTGCCGGTGGTGGCGGCCGAAGTGGCGGCGGCCAGCGGCGGCCTGCTGGCGCCGCACCTGACGGACGTCCATCGCCAGTTCCAGGTACTGATCACCAGCTATGTGCTGTGGGCGGTGTCGTTGCCGGTGGCGTTCAGCATCCTGACCATCCTCACCCTGCGCATGGCGCTGCACAAGCTGCCCCAGGCGAGCATGGCCGCTTCGAGCTGGCTGGCACTCGGGCCGATCGGCACCGGTGCCCTGGGCATGATGTTGCTGGGCAGTGATGCACCCGCGATCTTCGCTGCCAATGGCCTGGGCAGCCTGGGCGAGATTGCCCGCGGGCTGGGGCTGGTGGCCGGTATCGTGCTGTGGGGCGCGGGGCTGTGGTGGTTGCTCACTGCCGTGTTGATCACGCTGCGCCATCTGCGCGATGGCATGCCGTTCAACCTGGGCTGGTGGGGCTTCACCTTTCCGCTGGGGGTGTATGCCCTGGCCACGTTGAAGCTGGCGGCGTGGCTGCAGTTGGGGTTCTTCACGGTGATGGGCCACGTGCTGGTGGTGGCGCTGGCAGGGCTGTGGCTGGTGGTGGCCAGCCGTACCCTGGCGGGGGCCTGGCGTGGCGAACTGTTCGTGTCGCCGTGCATTGCGGGGTGCACGGGCAAGTGACGATGGTGGCAGTTTCGCCGGCAAGGCCGGCTCCGGCAGGGTTTTGCTGGCGCTAGAAGGCCTTGTCGGCGAAGCGGTTCATGCGGTGGCTTGCATTTACCCGTGCATCTGTGGCTTTTTGCGGGCTGGCTTCCTCCAATAACAAAGCCCCACTCAGGACCCTGGACGATGAGTCACCCCTCACAGTTTGCCCTGCTGCAAAAACGGCGCTTTCTGCCGTTTTTCGTCACCCAGTCGCTGGGGGCGTTCAACGACAACCTGTTCAAGCAATCGCTGATCCTGGCCATTCTCTACAAGCTCAGCCTGGGCGGCGACGGCACGATGCTGGTCAACCTCTGCGCGCTGCTGTTCATCCTGCCGTTCTTCCTGTTCTCGGCCCTGGCCGGCCAGTTCGGCGAAAAGTTCGCCAAGGATGCGCTGATCCGCACCATCAAGCTGGCCGAGATCGTCATCATGGGCGTGGGCGCCGCGGGCTTTCTCTATAACCACCTGTGGATGATGCTGGTGGCGCTTTTCGCCATGGGGACCCATTCGGCGCTGTTCGGCCCGGTCAAGTACTCGATCCTGCCCCAGGCCCTGCGCGAAGAGGAGCTGGTGGGCGGCAACGGCCTGGTGGAGATGGGTACCTTCCTGGCTATCCTGGCCGGCACAATCGGCGCCGGGGTGATGATGTCCAGCACCCACTACGCGCCCATCGTGGCCAGCGCGGTGGTGCTGGTGGCGGTGCTGGGCTACCTGGCCAGCCGCGCAATCCCCCGTGCCGCGGCCTCGTCGCCGCAACTCAAGCTGCAATGGAACATCTTCAGCCAGACCGTCGCGACCCTGCGCATGGGCCTTAGACAGACCCCGGCGGTATCGCGCTCGATCGTGGGCAACTCGTGGTTCTGGTTCGTCGGTGCCATCTATCTCACGCAGATCCCGGCCTATGCCCAGGAGTGGATGCACGGCGACGAAACCGTGGTCACGCTGATTCTCACGCTGTTCTCGGTGGGCATCGCGGTGGGGTCGCTGCTGTGCGAGCGCCTCAGCGGGCGCAAGGTGGAGATCGGCCTGGTACCGTTCGGCTCGTTCGGCCTGACGGTGTTCGGCCTGCTGTGGTGGTGGCATTCGGGGGATATCCCGGCCGCCGGCGCGCCGTATGACTGGCTCGCCCTGCTGGGCATGAGCAAGGCCTGGTGGATCCTGCTGTCGATCATGGGCCTGGGTGTTTTCGGCGGTTTCTACATCGTGCCGCTGTACGCGCTGATCCAGTCGCGCACCCCCGAAGACGAGCGTGCCCGGGTGATCGCGGCCAACAACATCCTCAATGCACTGTTCATGGTGGTCTCGGCCGTGGTCACCATGCTGTTGCTGGGGCTGGCCAAGCTGAGTATCCCGCAGCTGTTTCTGGTGGTGTCGCTGCTCAACATCGCAGTCAACACCTACATCTTCCGCATCGTGCCCGAGTTCAGCATGCGCTTCATGATCTGGCTGCTCAGCCATTCCATGTACCGCGTCGAACACCGCGACCTGGACAAGATCCCGGATGAAGGCGCGGCGCTGCTGGTGTGCAACCACGTGTCGTTCGTCGATGCGCTGCTTATTGCCGGGGCCGTGCGCCGGCCGATCCGCTTTGTCATGTACTACAAGATCTACCGCCTGCCGGTGCTCAATTTCATCTTCCGTACTGCGGGGGCGATCCCGATTGCCGGGCGCAACGAAGACCTGCCGACCTACGAGCGTGCGTTCGAGAAAATTGCCGCCTACCTGGCTGACGGTGAGCTGGTGTGCATCTTCCCGGAAGGCAAGCTGACCTCCGATGGCGAGATCGATGCATTCAAAGGCGGATTGAGCCTGATTCTGGAGCGCACCCCGGTGCCGGTGATTCCGTTGGCGCTGCAAGGCCTGTGGGGGAGTTTCTTCAGCCGTGACCCGGCCAAGGGGTTTTTCCGGCGCCTGTGGTCGCGGGTGACCCTGGTGGCCGGTAGCGCCGTACCGGTGGAAACGGCGCAACCGGCGCTGTTGCGCGAGCGGGTCAGCGAACTACGCGGCACCTGGCGCTAGGCGCGGGGGCCAGGGTCAGCTGGCGCTGACCTTGAGCCCCACCAGGCCGATGATGATCAGTGCCACGCTGGCCAGGCGTATCAACGCCATGGATTCGCCAAACAGGATGATCCCGGCGATCACCGTACCCACTGCGCCCACACCGGTCCAGATCGCATAGGCGGTGCCCAGCGGCAGTTCCTTCATGGCAAGGCCGAGCAGGCCGAGGCTGACCGCCATGGCGGCAACCGTGAGCACAGTGGGCAGGGGGCGGGTGAAGCCGTCGGTGTATTTGAGGCCGATGGCCCAGCCGACTTCGAACAGGCCGGCGAAAAACAGGATGATCCAGGACATGCGCAGTACTCCATCTGTTGATGGGGCCGTCCCCGGATCGGTCACGCGGTGCGTCGTGAGGTCGTCCTCACAGTGCGCACTATAGTGCACATTTCCTTGCCGGGGGGCAAGTGGCGGTCAACGCGTGGCGTCGACCGCTGCCGTTTCGGCGACGGGTTCTTCCATGCGCCGGAACCAGGTCGAGAGTAGCGCACCGGAGATGTTGTGCCACACGCTGAACAGCGCGCTGGGCACCGCCGCCAGGGGCGAGAAGTGCGCACTGGCCAATGCCGCGCCCAGCCCGGAGTTCTGCATGCCGACTTCCAGCGCCAGGGATTTGCGCTGGGCCAGCGGCAGCTTGAACAGCTTGCCGGTGACGTAGCCCAGGGCGAACCCGAAGGTGTTGTGCAGGATCACCACCGCCATGATCAGCAGGCCCGATTCGGCGATCTTGGCCTGGCTGGCCGCCACCACCGCGCACACGATCAGCACGATGCTCACCACCGACACCAGCGGCAGCACCTGCACCGCCAGGTGTACGCGCGGGCCGAGCAGGCGCTGGGCGAGCACGCCGAGCACGATCGGCAGCATCACCAGTTGCAGGATCGACCAGAACATCTCCATGAACGAGACCGGCAGCCAGGCCGAGGCCAGCAGCCAGATCAGCGCGGGGGTCAGCAGCGGGGCGAGCAGGGTGGTGACGGCGGCTATTGCCACGGCCAGGGCCAGGTCGCCCTTGGCCAGCCACGCCATCACATTGGAGGAAGTACCGCTTGGGCAGCAGCCGACCAGGATCACGCCCACGGCGATTTCGGCGGGCAGGTGGAACAGCTGGCACAGCAGCCAGGCCACGCCCGGCATGATCACGAAGTGGGCGACCACGCCCAGGGCCACGCGCCAGGGCTGGCGGAACACGGCGGCGAAGTCTTCGACCTTGAGGGTCAGGCCCATGCCGAACATCACCAGGCCCAGCAGCGGCACGATGGCGACCTTGAGGCCGATGAACCAGGCGGGTTGGAAGAAGGCCAGGAGGGCAAACAGCAGCACCCACCAGGCGAATGTATTGCCGACGAAGCGGCTGAGGGCGGCGAGGGCGCGCATGGGGGTGCTCCTTTTTTATTATCGGCGGCCCCATCGCGGGTCAAGCCCGCTCCCACAAGGATTGCAGCGACCCTGTAGGAGCGGGCTTGACCCGCGATGAGGCCCGCAAGGCCTCTATATAGCTATATAGAGAGCAGACGATCAGACCCCCTGCGGGATCTCCTCTCCACCCAGCGCTTCGAACAGCGCCGGCAGGAAGTCGCCGAAGGTCAGCATCATCAGGGTGAAGCTGGCATCGAGCTGGCCAAGGGCCTCTTCGCCGCCGTCTTCCTCGGCCTGGTCCTGCAGCAGCTCTTCGAACTTCAGGCGCTTGATCACCATCTTGTCGTCCAGCACGAACGACAGCTTGTCCTGCCAGGCCAGCGACAGCTGCGTCACCACCTTGCCGGTACCCAGGTGCAGCTGGATCTCGTCGCTGGTCAGGTCCTGGCGCTTGCAGCGTACGATGCCGCCGTCTTCGTGGGTGTCGCGCAGCTCGCACTCGTCCAGCACATAGAAGTCGGGCGCAGCCTTCTGCGACTTGACCCAGTCGGTCAGGGTCGCGCTCGGGGCGATCTTCACGGTCACCGGGCGTACCGGCAACGAGCCCATCACTTCACGCAGGGTCGACAGCAGGTCCTCGGCACGCTTGGCGCTGGCCGAGTTGACCAGGATCAGGCCCTGCTTGGGCGCGATGGCGGCGAAGATCATCGAACGACGGATAAAGGCGCGGGGCAGGAAGGCCTGGATGATCTCGTCCTTGATCTGGTCACGCTCCTTCTTGTAGACCTTGCGCATCTGCTCGGCTTCGATCTCGTCGATCTTCTCCTTGACCGCATCACGCACCACGCTGCCGGGCAGAATGCGTTCTTCCTTGCGTGCCGCGATCAGCATGAAGTCGCCACTGACATGCACCAGGGGCGCATCTTCGCCTTTGCCGAAGGGCGCGACGAAACCGTAGGTGGTCAACTCCTGGCTGGCACAGGGGCGCGCCGGCTTGCTGGCCAGTGCGGTTTCCAACGCCTCGGCGTCGAACTGGATGTCCTGGGTAAGGCGGTAGGGCAGCAGGTTTTTGAACCACATGGGGTGCATCTCTCCTCGGTACATAAGGAGGGCATTATTCTCCGAGCGGCGTGTTCAGGCCAAGCCCGCTAAGTCATTGGAAGGCCTGAAAAATAATTTTAAAAAAGTGCTTGCCAGAGTGTGAGGTGCTCCGTAGAATGCGCGCCACACCGAGACGAAGGGTGATTAGCTCAGCCGGGAGAGCATCTGCCTTACAAGCAGAGGGTCGGCGGTTCGATCCCGTCATCACCCACCACTTCTCAGTGTATCGCGCAGCGGTAGTTCAGTCGGTTAGAATACCGGCCTGTCACGCCGGGGGTCGCGGGTTCGAGTCCCGTCCGCTGCGCCATATATTGGCTTCAGGGCCCACTGAACTCCCTGAAGCCACAAACGAAGCGACCTTAGGGTCGCTTTTTTTGTGCCTGGCGTTTGGCCGCGCCTGCCACGCATCCCCCTCCAACAACGAAAAAGGCGCCGCTGAGGGCGCCTTTTCCAGACAGCCTCGCGCCGTCTTACCAGTTGTAGGTCACGTCTGCACTCAGGGTGCGGCCTTCGCCGTAATAGCAGTCCAGCCCGCCATTGCAGGCCGCCACGTACTTCTCGTCCGTGAGGTTCTGCAGGTTGGCCTTGAGCTTCACGCCCTTGACGTGCAGCGGCGATTTTTCCAGGTCATAGGACACCATGGCGTCATACACGGTGTAGGACGGAATCTGGAAAGAGTCGCCCACGTAGTCCGAACCGTAGCTGCTGCGCACATAGCGCGCGCCCAGGCCCACACCGAACCCGGCCAGTACGGTGGAAACGTCGAAGTCGTAGTTGACCCACGCCGAAGCGGTCAGCGGTGGCTGCATGGCCAGGGTACGGCCTTCGCGGCCGTCGTTGATGCTGCGCCACTTGATCTGGTTGCGTGATACCGCAGCCAGCACGCTCAGGTTGTCGGTGACATTGACCTTGCCTTCCAGCTCGACACCACGCGAACGCACCGAGCCGCTCTGCACGCTCAGGCTCGGGTCGTCGCGGTCGTTGGTCAGCATGTTGTCCTGGTCGATCTGGTAGGCGGACAGCTGGATGAACCCGTCGATCGACCTGGGCTCGTACTTGATGCCCACTTCATACTGCTTGCCGTTGGTGGGGTCGAAACCCGAACCGTTGGCGTCGACACCGGACAGCGGCAAAAACGACTCGGCGTAACTCACGTAGGGCGTCACACCGTTGTCGAACGAGTAGCCCAGCCCCGCACGCGCGGTGAACTTTTCATCCTTCTGGTTGGTGTGGCCGCCGTTGAGCGGCGTCTTGTTGTCGGTTTCGGCAAAGTCATAGCGGCCGCCCACGGTCAGGAACCATTTGTTCCACAGCAGTTGATCCTGGGCATACAGGCCGGTCTGGGTAATGGTGTTGTCCCAGCGGTAAGGCTGGGTGAAAGTGAACTTGCTGCCGTAGACCGGCTTGTACAGGTCGATGCCCGGGCCGCGACGGTCGTATCTGCCGAGGAACTCGGAGTTGAAGTGGTAGTAGTCCACCCCCAGCAGCAGGGTGTGGTCCAGCTCGCCGGTCTTGAACTTGGCCTGGGCGGTGCTATCGATGCCGTAGACCCGGTTGTGCTGCGCCCAGTCCACCCCGAAGCGGTCTGCCTGGTAGCTGAAGTCGTTGGCGCCGGTGACCGGGTTGGGGCCGAATGAATAGCCGTGCAGTGGCGCGACGTAGCGGTCGTCGAGGTCGGCGTAGCGTGCGTTCTGCTTGAGGGTCCAGGTGTCGTTGAGCTCGTGGGCGATCTCGTAGCCGACCACGAACTGCTCGCGGTCATATTTGTTCAGGCCCGGCTCGCCGATGAACAGGCTGCGGCTGATGCGCCCGTTGGCGGTGCTGTACACCGTGCCCTTGGCCGGCAGGCCCTGGGCTTCCGGGGTGTCGCGGTCTTTCTGGTACTGGCCGAACACCGTGACGGTGGTGCGCTCGTTGGCCAGCCAGGTCAGGCTGGGCGCCAGCAGCATGCGGTTCTGGTCGGCGTAGTCGATCTGCGAGTTGCTGTCGTTGACCACGCCGGTCAGGCGATAGAGGAACTGACCCTGATCGTCGATCGGGCCACCGAGGTCGAAGGCCCCGTACTTGCGGTCGTAGCTGCCGCCACCGATGACCACTTCATGCAGCGGCGTGGCGGTGGGGCGCTTGCTCACCATGTTGACGATGCCGCCCGGCTGGTTCTGGCCATACAGCACCGACGCCGGGCCCTTGAGCACTTCGATGCGCTCCAGGGTGTAGGGGTCGATCTGCAGCGAGCCACCCGTGCTGCCGCCGCTGTAGGGCAGGTGCAGGCCGTCCAGGTACAGCGGGGTGGGGGAGAAGCCGCGGGAGGTGGGTTCATCGAACACCTTCACCCGGTCGGCGAAGCCGCCACCGGTCATGCCGGCGGTGTAGCGCAGGGCCTCGGTGACCGACTGGGCGCCGCGCATCTTCACTTCGTCCTGGGTGATGACGTTGATCGTCTGCGGGATCTCGCTCAGGGCGGTGTCGGTCTTGGAGCCGGTGGCGCTGCGCTTGGCCACGATCCCGTCGACCGGGCCGTAGGCCGATTCGGTTGCGCGGCTGTCGATGTTGGTGGCGCCCAGCACCACGGACGCATCGGCAGCAGGCAGTTTTTCCAGCACCAGGGTCTGACCGTCCAGCAACTGCCAGGTATGGCCGCTGCCCTGCAGCAACCGGTCCAGGGCCTGGGCCAAAGTAAAGGCACCCTGCAGGGCCGGGCCGGACCGGCCAGCCAGGTCGCTGGAGTTGAACACCAGACGTACGTTGGCCTGGTCGGCCAGTTGAGTGAGCATCCGGTCCAGCGCCTGGGGCGCCAGGTTCAGGGTCAGGCGCGTGGTGGTTTCGGCTGCGTGGGCCAGCGGCAGGGTCAGCGGCACCCCGCCACCCAGAGTCAGAGCGATGGCCAGCGTCAGGGTACGGCCACTGAACGGAAAAGCGTTGGAAAGCGCCTGCATTGAAATCGTCCGTCATCAAATGTTGGTAAGAAGCGATATTTATGAGAAGTATTCGCGTTCAAACCAACGACGATTCATTGCCGTCAACCTTGCCAACAAAATCCGGATTTATTTTTCTTCGACGCTCTCGTGGTTCATCACCAGGGTCAGCCACGGCAGTTGCACGACCCGCAGCGGTTGGGTGCGCGCCAGGGTACTGAACATCTGGGCACCGTCGTCCAGGTTGAACACCCCGCTCACCGCCGTGCTCGGCAATTGCCCCGTCACCACCAGTGCGCCGGGTACATAGCGCCCGATTTCGCTGACCACCTCGTCGAGTGGGCGTCGATTGAAGATCAGCTTGCCGCGCTGCCATGCCGAATCACTGGTCAGGTCCAGCGGGCGCGTGGAGGACGGTGGCAGGCCCTGGGCATAGTCCAGTTGCTGGGCCGGTTCCAGGCGCGCGCTCTGGCCACCGGACGTTACCTGCACCACACCTTCGCTGACGCCGACCCGCACCTGCTGTTCGAGCAGGTTCACGTCGAACCGGGTGCCCAGTGCCTGGGCCGTGCCTGCGGCGGCATGCACCACGAATGGACGCGCCGGGTTCTTGCTGACCTGGAAAAGCGCCTCGCCCTTGATCAGGTCGATATCGCGACGCGTGGACGAATAGCGCACCGACAGTGCGCTGGCGCTGTTGAGCCAGACCTCGCTGCCGTCCTCCAGCACCAGGTGCCTGCGTTCGCCGACGGCGGTCGACTGGTCGGCCATGTACACCTTCATTGGCTGCCCCAACTGGGTCAGGGCCAGCACCGCCAGCCCGGCGGCCAGCGCAGCCCATCGCAAGGGTTTTGCACGGCGTTGGGGCGCTGGCGGCACGAAGGATTGCGCGGTGGCCGTCTGCGCTACCCCGTGCCACATCTGCTCGGCCAGCCGCGCCGCTGCTTCGTGCGCCGGGCTGCGCTGGCGCCACTGGCGAAACGCGGCATGATCCGACTCGCTGGCATTCCCCGACATCAGCATCACCCACTGCTCGATGGCCTGATCCTCCAGCTCGACAGGGGATGGTTGGGAAGGGTTGGGTCTAGTCATGATGAGGGGCTGCTGAAACCTTCAGAGGGGGCGTACCGGGCATTCTAAATAGATTCCGACTGACGTAGCCAATCGCGGCAGTGCCGCATGGCTTGCACAATGTACTTGCCCACCGTGCTTTCGGACACGTCCAGGCGTACGGCGATCTGTGCATGGGTCAAGCCTTCGAGGCGATTGAGCAGCAGTGCCAGGCGCGCCTTGCTGGGCAACTGGGCCAGGCTGCGGTCCAGTTGTTCGATCGCTTCGGCAGCCAGGAACTGCTTCTCGGGGGAGGCGAGGGGGTCGCAGACGTCCAGGTTGTCACTGACGTCGTCATGCAGCGCCGAGCGTCGCTGTTCCTGGCGCAGGCGGTCGATGGCAAGGTTGCTGGCAACGCGAAAGACAAAGGCACGCGGTTCGAGAATCTGCGCTGTATCGGACAGGCTGGCCAGTCGCAGGTAGGTGTCCTGGGCCACGTCCGCGGCCTTTTCCACATTGCCCATGCGCCGTGCAAGAAACGCCAGAAGGTCGGCGTAATGCTCCTGGAAGGCGCTGACCAGCGGGTTGACGGCGGAGGTTGGGGTGGACATCCATTGTGCTCGTGCGACGTAATGCGCAAGCTTATCTCAAATGAGAATGACTATCATAGATATGTTTTTTTACAGGTCAGGCCTTTTTCGCCGTGTGTGCATTCGCTGTTTGTCGAGGTGGGGGGTTCAGTTAAAGTAGGGCGCCTTTCAGCAGGCCGGGCGAGCTCCGGCCGCTGGCCGATGACGACCACTGCCAGAGACCTCATATGCAGGATGCAACCCCCGCCGCCGCGCCCTTGCTGGGCATTGACCTGGGCACCACCAACAGCCTGATCGCCGTATGGCAGCAAGGCCGTGCCCAACTGATCCCGAATGCCCTTGGCGAGGTGCTTACCCCCTCGGTGGTCAGTATCGATGACGACGGCAGCATCCTGGTGGGGCGCGCCGCCCGTTCGCGATTGACCACCCACCCCGATCGCAGCGTCGCGGCATTCAAGCGTTTCATGGGCAGCGAAAAGCGACTGGAGCTGGGCGGGCAGGCATTCAGCCCCGAAGAGCTCTCGGCCCTGGTGCTGGGCTCGCTGAAGCACGACGCCGAGGCCTTTCTGGGCTGCGCGGTGCACGAGGCGGTGATTTCGGTGCCGGCCTATTTCAGCGATGAACAGCGCAAGCGCACCGTGTTCGCCGCCGAGCTGGCGGGCCTCAAGGTGCAGCGCCTGATCAACGAACCGACCGCCGCCGCCATGGCCTACGGCCTGCACGAGCAGAAATTCGAGCGCACCCTGATCTTCGACCTGGGGGGCGGTACCTTCGACGTCACTGTGCTCGAATACGCCCTGCCGCTGATCGAGGTGCATGCTTCCACCGGCGACAACTTTCTTGGCGGCGAAGACTTCACCGAAGCGCTGCTGCAGGCCTGCCTGAAGGACTGGGGCATGACCCTGTCCAGCGTCGAACCGCAGGCGCTGGCGAGCCTGTACGACAGCATCGAACTGCTCAAGTGCAAGCTGGGCGAAGGCCCGCAGACGGTCTACTGGAAGGGTGCCGGAGAGCCCCGCGAGTGGACCCTGGACGAGCTGGGCGCGCAGACGATCTGGGAGCCGCTGCTGGGCCGGGTGCGCGCGCCCATCGAGCAGGCCCTGCGCGACGCGCGGCTGAGCCCGCGCGACCTCGACAGCCTGGTGCTGGTGGGCGGTGCCACGCGCATGCCGGTGGTGCAGCAGATGGTGGCCAAGCTGTTCGGCCGCCTGCCGTACCGCCACCTCGACCCCGACACCATCGTCGCCCTGGGCGCTGCCAGCCAGGCGGCCTGCAAGGCCCGCGACTCGGCCATCGAAGAGCTGATCCTGACCGACGTATGCCCCTACACCCTGGGCATCGAGACCACCCGCGGCGCCAACATCAGCGGGGTATTCTCGCCGATCATCGAGCGCAACACGGTGATACCGACCTCGCGGGTGCAGCGCTTCTACACCTCCCACGAGCAGCAGAAGACCATCAACGTCGAGGTCTACCAGGGTGAGCGGCCGTGGGTGCGTGACAACATCTTCATCGACAGCTTCGTCGTCGAGCTAACCCCGATGGACAAGATCCAGTCACTGGACATCCGCTTCAGCTACGACATCAACGGCCTGCTCGAAGTCGACGTGACCCTGGTGGACACCGGCAAGCGCCACAGCCACAGCATCGACCGCAGCCCCACCGGGCTGGATGAAGAGGCGCGCCAGAACAGCCATCAGCGCCTGGCCGGGCTGAAGATCCACCCGCGCGATGCATTGCCCAACCGCACCCTGACGGCGCGCCTGGAGCGCGCCTGGATGCAGTGCCTGGGCGATGAGCGCGAGCAGATCGGCACCTGGCTGAGCGACTTCAGCCAGGTGCTGGCCACCCAGCAGTCCAGCCTGATCGCCAGCCAGCGCCAGCAGTTGAACGAGGCGCTGGACGCACTCAACCTCTAGCCGATCAGGCGCCGCAGCACAGCCTGCAGCCCGCCGCTGAGGGCGTCGGGGTCATGATGCTCCGGCGACACGCCCCAGCGGTTGGGCAGCACGTCGCCGGGCATCACCACCAGCACCAGCGGCAGGAACGGCAGTGCTACCGACAGCGCAGCCAGCAGCATCATCACCACGATCCCGTGGCCAATGTCGTGCAGCCGGCGCAGGCAGGTGCCGAACAGCAGGGCCAGGCCCAGGCCGATCTTGACCATGGCCTCGGGCGCATCGCTGGAGGTGATGGCAAGCACCAGGGTGACGAAGAACCACAACATCAGCTGGCCGACGAATGCGCCACGGCCCAGGCGCGTGTTCCAGCGCCAGAAGGCCCAGGGCGATACTGGCTGAAGATCGGCCTGGGCCAGCAGCAGGCGCTCGCACCAGGACAACACCGCGGTCAGCGCAAAGCGCAGGCCGATACCGGTGCTGGGGTCATCCTTGGCCTTTTGCAGCTGCTTGAGCACCTTGAGGCGCGGTACGCCGACACGGCCGTAGCGGATCAGGCCCTTGAGCGTATCCATGACCTGGTAGAACACCGCGCTGTCCATGCCGTAGGCATCGAGCTTCTCGCGCGGCGGCCGGCTCGGCTCGCCCTTGATCAAGCCGCTGCGAAAGGCTTCGAACCACGGCTCTTCACTGGAGATGTCGGCCATGGTGCGCAGCAGCACGCGGTGCTGTTCGGCATCCAGTGCCGGGTCGTGGTAGAGCACCGCCCAGAACAGCATCATGCCCAGCAGGTCGTCAGCGAAGGCCTCTTCGTCCTTCTGGTAGCTGGCCAGCAACGCCAGCGTGCTGGGCAGGCGCGCACTGCTCAGGGCCTGGTCCGGCGCGGGCAGGCTGTCGGCAATGGCTTTTTGCAGCGGGTCGCGGCTGTCCAGCCAGCCCAGCAGCCCATCGAGGTTGCCTTGTTCCTGCAGCAGGTTCAGCAGCAGGGTATGGACCTTTGCCAACGGATGGCCGGGTGGGCACTGCAGGGTGTCGAGCATGCTCGGCGTCACCAGCGCCAGCCAGCGTTGTGGCGCCTGGGCCAGGGCCAGCATGAACAGTGCCTGGCGGTGCCAGTGCCACAACTCGGCGCCGGCCGGGGCGGGAGGCAGCACCACGCCTGCGGCGCCCAGCTCGCATTGCATCTCCAGGCCGAACGGTACCGGCATCATGGCGCGCGGGCTGAAGGTCTCGTGCAGGCGGGCCAGGGTGCGCCCGTCGTAGGCGCGCAGGCGGCGCAGCCAGTCGCGGCACAGGGTGGTGGCGCCGTCCTTGAGCACGTCTGGCAGTTGTGGGTGCGGCGAGTTGCTGTTCAGGAACGCCTGGATCGCCAGCGGGATCGGCGCCTGTTGCAGCCAGGCCAGTTGCTGTTGGGCCTGGTAGCGCAAGCCGTCGAGGATCAGTTCATCGATCAGGTGGCTGCTTTTCGGTTCGTCGAGTACCTGTTGCAGCAGCGCGGCGTCGCCGCAGTGCAGGGCCCAGGCGTGACGGTACAGACGCTGCAGGGCCGGGTCCGGGTGTTCGTCGATCAGGCTGGCGAGCAGTTCCAGCTCACGCTCATCGGTGGCCCGCCAGTCGACGAACTGCCCGGCGATGCCGTCCAGTTCCAGGCGCGCGGCCTGGAACCAGCGCGTCAGGGTTTCCGGGCGCTGCGCGGGGCTGCCCAGGGTCTGTTCGTCTTCGCTCAGGTCGTCGGGCCAGGTGCGTACCGGTGCCAGGCGGTCGAAGGCCTGGATCATCAGCGGCAGGCGTTGCGGCTGGTGCGCGGTGCACAGGTCCAGCAGCTCGCGGGCGGCCACCGGGTGGCGGAATTCCAGCCACAGGCGGCTCCAGCACGACAGCGCTTCTTCTTCCTTGCCCAGCAGGCTGGCCTGGCAGGCCAGTTGGTACAGCGTGTCGACATCGTCGGGTTGTAGCGCCTGGCGTTCGACGCACAGCGCGTACAGGCTCGGGCTGGCCACCCCGGCCTGGCCGATCTGCAGCAGCAGGCGTTCGACCAGTGCGGCGTCCGGGGGCAGGGCGACCACGGTGTGTTCCCGGGCGAAGGCGGCCAGTTCGAACAGCGGGCGGTTGTTGTAGAGGTGGTCCAGGCTGCGCAGGTACCACAGGGTTTCCAACTGCGCGGCCGTAGACCAGTCGTTCATCAGGCGCATGTCGAACGGGTCGGGGGCGGCGAAGCGAGCCAGCAGCGTCTCGACTTCCTGCGCCTCTTCGAAGCCCAGGCGCAGCAACTGCTTGTCCCAGGCCAGGCGCTTGGCCAGCACCTGCACGCAGGCATTGGACAGCTGGCCGGCTTCTTCCAGGCGCCACAGCAGCTCCCAGCTGACGTCCTCGAGTTCTTCGAGGGGCAACTGGTCGAGCTCACGCAAGTAGTCCTGCCAGGCATCGACGTTGTAGCGCCGGGCCGGGTCGGCGAGCATGCGGGCGAAGGTGGCGATGACCGGGTGCACGCGGGGCGGGCGCGGCGGGCGTTCTGCGTAGGCCTGTTCTTCGCCGGCGTCCTCGTCGTCTTCGTCATCGTCATCCGTGCGGGTGGCGAGCTTGAGCGCATGCTCGTAGGCCTGGCGCAGCAGTTGGAAGCCCTGCGGGTCGGTTTCGGGGTGAAACTCCGGCAGGCGGGCGCGGTAGGCGCCGCGGATGACGTCCTGGTCCTTGGTGGGCTCGATGCCCAGCTTTATCCAGCAACTCATGACCAGGTGCCCTCCTCGAGCGAATCGGGCCGGGGCGGGTAGTCCAGCGGCAGGTCCCAGGGCAGGCTGGCGAACAGTGCCTTGCCGCGCTTGAGCATGTTCATGATGATGCAGCGGTTCCAGTGCTCGGCGCCCTGGCGGTCGATACGGTAGGGGTAGACGTCGTCGTCATGGCTGGAGCAGTTCCATAGCGATTTGCCGAACATGTAGCCGGCGATGTAGGTGTCCCAGCTGTTGTAGAAGTGGCGTGCGCGCAGGGCCAGGCGGCTGTGCAGCCAGAGGCTTTCGGGCTCGGTGATCAGGTTCTCGAACACACCGGCGCGCAGCAGGTAGCCCATGCGGCCCAGGTCCCAGGCGCGGGTGCCGCCGAAGCCGCAATCGGCATAGGTGCGTGCAGCAAATTCATAGTTGGCGCGCTCGCGCGGGCCCAGCTCGTCAAGCAGTGCCTGCCATTGGCTGGGTTGGCGGCGAGGGTATTGCCAGTAGGCGTCGTTGAGTTTTTCGGCGTGGCCGGTGTCGGCCATGCGCAGCATGTCGAGCAGCTCGCGGCGGTTGTTGATGCCCCACCATTTTTTCAGGTCCAGGTCCCCTTCGGCTTCGAAATAGCGGGGGGAGGTGAGGCTGGCGCCGTTGAGGGCGGCCATGGGTGCAGAAAGGGCGTACAGCCAGTGCTGTTCAATCTCTTCCATGAATAGAAGGCTCCGGGGTCGACGGGGAATGGGCGGGGTCGACCGTAATGGCGCGGATTGTAGAGAGGCGGGGCGGGTGGGGCAATTGGATCCAGATTTTTTCGGCAGTGGTGTCTACCGGTGCTGGTTTTCTTGCTCTTGCTGTTGCTGTTGCTTTGCTTTTGATCTTTCCGTCCTTCAGGAGGCCGGATGCTGGACGGAGCGGTTTTGCTTACTTTTTCCAAGAAAAAAGTAAGCCGCTGTAAGAACGGAAGGGGCCTTCGGCGTCTCTGTCCATGCTGGATAAGCTCGAAAATCGAGCAACCATCGCTCCCCGGGAAGGGGGCCGAGAGATTATCCGGCACGGGCGGCGATTCAAGCCCCCCTGAAGAACCGGAACATCAAAAGCCCGATCAGCAGTGCGATGGTGAGCCGGTCACCCGACCATGCCCCGCTCTTCCTCACGCAAGGTCAACACCTCGACCCCCTGCGCCGTCACTGCCACCGTATGCTCCCACTGTGCCGACAGGCTGCGGTCCCGGGTGATCACCGTCCACCCGTCCTTGAGCGTACGCACCCCACGCCCCCCCTGGTTGATCATCGGCTCGATGGTGAACACCATGCCCGGCTTGAGCACCAGCCCGCTGTTGCGGTGTCCGTAGTGCAGCACCTGCGGCGCCTCGTGCATCTGCCTGCCGATGCCGTGCCCGCAGTACTCACGCACCACGTTGTAACCCGCGCCCTCGGCAAGCCGCTGTATCGCATGCCCCACATCACCCAGCGTGGCCCCGGGCCGCACCTGGCGAATGCCCGCCCACAACGCGGCATAGGTGGTATCGACCAATTGCCGCGCCTCGTCGGCAATGGCGCCCACCGCATACATCTTCGACGAGTCGGCAATGTAACCACCCTGTTCCAGGGTGATGTCCACATTGATGATCGACCCCGCCTTCAGCACCTCGTCGGCACTTGGCACGCCGTGGCACACCACATGGTCGACCGAGGTGTTGAGCGAATACTTGAACCCGTACTGCCCCTTGCTGGCCGGACGCGCCTTGAGCACATCGACGATGTACGCCTCGGCACGGTCGTTGATCTGCAAGGTGCTGACCCCTGGCGCGACAAAGCCGTCCAGGTGCTCGAACACCCGCGTCAGCAATTGCCCGGCGGTACGCATCAAGGCCAGTTGCTGCGGGTTCTTCAGGATCACCTCGCTCATGCAATCAGCTCCCTGAGGCTGGCCTGCTCCTGGCGCAGCAACTGGCGCAACAGTTCCTGGTAGGTCATGTGCGGGTTGAGCTCGGCCAGCATGCCGATGCGAATCCAGTACTCGGCCTGCGCGTTGATCGAGCGCGACACCGCGCCGCTGGCAATGCGCAGGTCTTCATGCAGCGCGTCATCGATCTTGACGATACCCATTTTAATACTCACTCTGTATACGAAACGTATATATAGCATATAGCCGGCGTGTTGTTCGAGGCCGGCGCCGCAAAGGGGCTGCGGTTGCGATAAACTCCGGCCATGAACCTCGATACCCGCATCAAGTTCCGCCACCTGCTGTGCTTTCTCGAAATCGCCCGTCAAGGCAGTTTCGCCAAGGCCGCCGACGCCGTGGCCATCAGCCAGCCGGCGATTTCCAAGACCCTCAAGGAGCTCGAAGAACTGCTGCAGACGCGATTGTTCGAGCGCGGCAAGCAGGGTGTCGAGCTGACTGCGGCCGGGGTGCGCTTCATGCGCTACGCCGGCCCGTGCGTACAGGCCCTGCGCGAAGGGGTGAGTACCCTGCGCGGCGAGGAACACGCGCCGCCGCAGGTGAAGATCGGCGTGCTCTCGACCGTCGAAAGCCTGCTCATTCCCGAAGTGATCTGCCGCCTGCACCAGCGCCACCCGGCCCTGGTGGTCAGCGTTGCCACCGGCCCCAGTGCGCACCTGCTGGCGCAGCTGCATGTGGGGGAGCTGGACCTGGTGATCGGGCGCATGACCGACAGCCCGCAGATCCAGGGCCTGCTGTTCGAGCACCTGTACAGCGAGTCGATGTCGCTGGTGGTGCGCCCCGGCCACCCGTTGCTGGCACGCAGCCCGATCGAGCGCAACCAGGTGGGCCAGTACCCGCTGGTACTGCCCCTGGCCGGCACCACCATTCGCAAGCATGCCGACAGCCTGTTCGTGCAATGCGCCATCGAACAACCGCAGCAACGTCTGGAAACGCTTTCCCCGGCACTGAGCCGGCGCTATGTGCTGGGCAGCGATGCGGTGTGGGTGGCCCCGCGTGATGCGGTGCGGGTCGACCTGCAGCGTGGCGAGCTGTGCGAGCTCGACCTGGGCGTGCGCGAACCCGGTGGCTCGGTGGGTATCTGCAGCAATGCCGCGCTGCCACAGGCCCTGCCGGCCCAGTGGTTGTGCCAGGTGCTGCGCGAAGTGGCGGGGCAGTACCGCGAAGGACACTACCCGTAGATTTCATCCAGATCCGGGGCGTTGGCTGCAATACTGGCCACTGGCTTATCGGCTGCATGAAGAAGCCTTCACCTGGCTGAACTTCTCGACCTTTTGTCGCTCTCATGCCGGTAGCCATTGGTCGTGGCCGCCTGATAAGCTCGCGGCTTTACTCGATTGCCCTTTTGGCGCATGAACAAGGAAATAGCATGAAACAGCATCGGTTGGCGGCTGCGGTTGCCCTGGTTAGCCTGGTACTGGCGGGTTGCGATTCGCAGACCAGCGTCGAGCTGAAGACCCCGGCACAGAAAGCTTCCTACGGTATCGGCCTGAACATGGGCAAGAGCCTGGCACAGGAAGGCATGGACGATCTCGACTCCAAGGCCGTGGCCCAGGGCATCGAGGACGCTGTCGGCAAGAAGGAACAGAAGATCAAGGACGAAGACCTGGTCGAAGCCTTCGCCGCGCTGCAGAAGCGTGCTGAAGAACGCCTGGTCAAGATGAGCGAAGAGTCGGCCGCCGCCGGCAAGAAGTTCCTTGAAGAAAACGGCAAGAAGGACGGCGTGGTCACCACCGCGTCGGGCCTGCAGTACCAGATCGTGAAGAAGGCCGAAGGCGCCCAGCCCAAGCCTACCGACGTGGTCACTGTTCACTACGAAGGCAAGCTGATCGACGGCAAGGTGTTCGACAGCTCCGTCGAGCGCGGCAGCCCGATCGACCTGCCGGTCAGCGGCGTGATTCCGGGTTGGGTCGAAGGCCTGCAACTGATGCACGTGGGCGAGAAGGTCAAGCTGTTCATTCCGGCTGACCTGGCCTATGGCGCACAGAGCCCTAGCCCGATGATCCCGGCCAACTCGGTACTGGTGTTCGATCTGGAACTGATCGCCATCAAGGACCCGGCCAAGGCAGCAGAAGACGCTGCTGAGAAGTAAGCGTCCCGCTGTGTGCACAACGCCCCGTCTCGACGGGGCGTTGTCGTTTATGGATCGTGCTGAACCGTGGGAGCGATCTGACGTCACACCTTGGTGGCGTGCGCAACTGTGACGGCTTTCGCAAAGTGACCGCGTAATGAAACAGGTGTGTAAAAAACGCCCGATTTGACCCAGGCCCTTGCCTGGCGGGCACGCCGAGCCTGAAAATGGCCTCTGTTCACAAGGTTATCCACAAATACTGTGGATAACCTTCCCGGCCCTGCCGTTGGAGGTGGTATGAAAGCACCCTGGAATTTTGCCCGTTTCCTGCCGCTGGCCGAGCGCCTGTTGAGCCGGGGGCGCCTGCCAGCGCTGATCTTCGCCGTGGCGCGCAAGGGCCCGAGCCTGGGCAAGCTCAAGGATGACGTACGCCTGCTGCAGGCGCTGTGCGTGGCGTGGTGGCGTGGCGAGTACCGTGCCATCAGCTCAAGGGCGCTACTGACCATCGTCGCCGGCCTGCTGTACTTTGTCAGCCCGCTGGACGCGATCCCGGACTGGCTGCCCGGCATCGGCCTGCTCGACGATCTCGCCGTACTGGCCTGGGTGCTGAAGACGTTCGACAGCGAGCTGGGGGCTTTTCGCGCCTGGCGCAATCGTCAGTCTCCCGAGAAACTGCGCGTGGTCGAGCGCCTGCCCGACACCCCAGAAGCGTTGCGCCTGGAGCAGGGAAAGCGCTAAATCCGGTTACACCCTGCAATACTGCGCCGGCTGGTACTATATTTGGCATAAGCGCTATACCGAGCGATTACATGCGCAGGTTCTTACAAGGGGGTTGTAATGGGTATTCAGGTTATCAGCCGAGACGGTCAACCCGAGTACGCGGTCGTGCCCTGGGAGCACTATCAAGCGTTGTTGAAGGCAGCAGGTCAACCGGCTGCCACGGCGCAGCCGGCAGGCGTCAACGCCAGCGCCGCTGCACCCACGCCGGCCAGCCTGCCCGCGTTGGGCGAGCTGGCCGCCTTGCGTGAGGCCAAGGGCCTGGCTGCCGAGCAGCTGGCGCGCAAGGTGGGCATCAGTCCGGTGTACCTGGCGCTGATTGAAAGCGGTGAGCGCGAGC
Source organism: Pseudomonas sp. VE 267-6A (assembly GCF_024126555.1). Classification (NCBI taxonomy): domain Bacteria; kingdom Pseudomonadati; phylum Pseudomonadota; class Gammaproteobacteria; order Pseudomonadales; family Pseudomonadaceae; genus Pseudomonas; species Pseudomonas sp. VE 267-6A. The sequence goes on along the minus strand of NZ_JAMYBY010000007.1, from coordinate 16,540 downwards.
CGGATGCCGCGATCCGCCGCAGCCTGGCCTGGGAGCTGGGCGTGGCAGGCTGGAGCGAGCCGTCGTGAGCGGCGTGCGGATCAGCCGTCAGCAATGGGAGGGGCTGCTGGGCGAGCTGGACGTGGCACGCCGGCAACGCCACCTGCTGACCTACCGCGCCTTGCTCGAACGCCTGGAGCTGCCAAGCCCGGCGATGCAGACCCTGACCGCCGCGCTTGAGTACCTGGCGGTGATCGATGCACGCGCCGAGCAGCCACTGCGCAGCTCGCTGGTGATCAGCCAGGGGGCCAGCCGTTTGCCACGTACCGGCTTTTTCGAATGCGTCGAGCGCCTGGGGCGGTTTTCCGGGCCATCGGACGGCATGGCCGCAGCATCCTGGCATGCCTCGGAAGTGGTACGGGTGTTCGAGTACAGCTATCCCGAACAGGCCTGAGGCGCCAGCGCCGTATCGATCAGGTACAGGCTGTGCCCGGGCACATCCTTGGCATGGTGCTTGGCCTGGGAGGCGAGGTCGGCCAGTTGGCCGGCATCCAGTTGCGCGCAGGTATGCGCATGCAGTTGCACCACACCGATCGAGAGTGACAGCAACGGGAATTCCTGGCGCTGGCCCAGGCGGTTGTGCGCGATGAAGCACCCGGCCTCCAGGTGCTCGGTGCGGTAGAAGCGCCGACAGGCATTCTGAAAGTCGTCCAGCAGCACGTTCAGGCGCTGCTCCCAATCCTTCGAACCCAGTACCAGCATGAAGTCGTCGCCACCGATATGGCCGACGAAGTCCCGGCTGGGGTCGACCCGTTCGCTCAGGCACTGGGCCAGGCTCAACAGCACTTCGTCGCCCTTGGCATAGCCATAGATGTCGTTGAAGGGCTTGAAGCTGTCGATGTCCACATAACAGATCGCCGCCTCGCGCTGTTGCTGCAGCAAGCGGGTCAGGCATTGCTGGATCGGCACGTTGCCCGGCAACAGGGTCAGCGGGTTGGCATAGCGGGCCTGCTGCAGCTTCTGTTCGGTGATCAGCTTGAGCACGTCGATCACCCGCCCCAGGCCCAGGTAGCGACCGTTCTGGGTAATGATGAAGTCTTCCTCGATGCGCTGGCGCGCGCGGCTGGTCAGCAGGCGGCTGACCTTCTGCAGCGACTGGTTGAGCTCCACCGCCAGAAAGTCCTCGTTCATCAGCCGGCTGATCGGCTTGCGCGCATACAGGTCGGTGGCGAACGGCTTGAGCAGCGCGTCGGACAGCGAATGGCGGTGCACGATGCCGCAGGGGCGCTGGGCATGGTCGAGCACAGCCAGCGAGTTGAGGTTGGCCTGGCGGCGAAACAGCGCCAGTACCTCCAGGGTCGCCGTATCACCGCTCACGGCCGGTTGCTCGTTGAGCAGCGCACTCAGATCGCGGCCGTCCTCACCCAGCACCACCGCGCCACTGTGCGTCGCTGACGGCAGCATGGCGGTAGCGTCGCGGGGCGGTTGTTCCTGCGGCCGGCACAGCAGGTAGCCCTGTACCAGGTCGACCCCCATCTCGGTGAGCACCGCCAGCTCCTCGGCCAGCTCGATGCCCTCGGCAATCACCTTGGCCCGCGACGCCTTGGCGATCTGCAGGATCGAGCCGACGAACTCACGCTTGACCGCATCCTGGTGAATGCCGTCGATGAAATGCCGGTCGATCTTGACGTAGTCCGGGCGCAGTTCCGACCACAGGCGCAGGCTGGAATAGCCGGCGCCCAGGTCGTCCAGGGCGATCGAAAAGCCCATGTCGCGGTAGTGGTGCAGGGCGTTGAACAGCAGCTGGAAGTCGTCGGTGGGGGTTTGTTCGGTCAACTCGATGACCACCCGGCTGGGTGGGATGCCCAGGCTCTGCAGCAGCTTGAGCGTGCGCCCGGACTGGTATTGCGGCTCGAGCAACGACTCGGGCGACACGTTGAGGAACAGCTTGCCTTCCAGTTGCTGCTGGCTGAAACGCCGGCACGCGCTTTCGCGGCAGGCCACCTCCAGTTCGGTCAGGCGGCCGGCATGGCGGGCCACGGCGAACAGGTTGATGGGGGAGTGCAGCGGGCTGTTGGACGGGCCGCGGCTGAGGGCTTCATAACCGAGGATGCGCCGCTCGGACAGGCAGACGATGGGTTGGAACAGGCTGTGCAAGCCGCTTTGAGCCAGGATGGAGCTCAACGCGCTGAGCTGTTCGGTCACGGTCATGGCAGGGCTACCTTGAAAAAAAGGGACTGGGGCCATCGGCGCCCAGTCCCTTATTTCACGACAGAATGATGACTGTTTGATGACCCGAAATGGGCACCGTCACATTATTTTGCCATTATCGTTTCAGTGCTTGGCCACCGAGGAATTCAGCCCCAGGTAGTCCAGCAGGATGCGCCCGGTTTCGGCGAGGTACGCGTCATCTTCCGGCTTGGTGTCATCCGGCTCGACCGGCAGGGCGTCTTCGTCTTCCTTCTTCAGTTCCTTGAGCGGCTCTTCGCCCTTGGCCTTGCGCCGGATGTTTTCCAGCGCCAGCTGCTTGCCTTCGATGTCGGCATGGCGAGCGCGGCGTTCCACCTCGTTGAGGCTGACGGTCTTCTCGTTCATCAACTGCTGGGTCAGGGCCAGGCGATCGCGAATGTAGACGAACTCCGGGTCCTTGGCGCTGCGGTTTTCGTGGCGTGCCTTGAGTTGCGCAAGGAACGGCTTGAACGGGTCGACGGCCGGCTTGATGGCCGGGCGGATGGTGTCCCACGGCATGGCTTCAGGCAGGGCGCTCTCGCCGATCTCCTTGGTGTCGATGATCGACGGGTAGTCGATGTCCGGCAACACGCCCTGGTGCTGGGTGCTCTGCCCGGAAACCCGGTAGAACTTGGCCAGGGTCAGCTTGAGCTCGCCGTGGTTGAGCGGCTGGATGGTCTGCACGGTGCCTTTGCCGAAGGTCTGGCCACCGATGATCAGGGCACGGTGGTAGTCCTGCATGGCGCCGGCGAAAATCTCCGAGGCCGAGGCCGACAGGCGATTGACCAGCAGCGCCAGCGGGCCCTTGTAGAAGGCACCGGTGTTTTCGTCTTCGAGCACGTCGACACGGCCGTCGGCGTTGCGTACCAGCACGGTGGGGCCCTTGTCGATGAACAGGCTGGTCAGCTCGGTGGCTTCCTGCAGGGAGCCGCCGCCGTTGTTGCGCAGGTCGATGACCACGCCGTCGACCTTTTCCTTCTGCAGTTCGGTGAGCAGTTTCTTCACGTCACGGGTGGTGGACTTGTACTCCGGATCCCCGGCGCGGAACGCCTTGAAGTCGAGGTAGAAGGCCGGGATCTCGATGATGCCCAGCTTGTAGTCGCGTCCGTCCTGCTTGAGCTTGAGCACCGACTTCTTGGCGGCCTGTTCTTCAAGCTTGACCGCTTCGCGGGTGATCGAGACGATCTTGCTGGTCTGGTCGTTAGGCGCGTTGCTGGCCGGGATGACCTCCAGGCGCACCACGGAGCCCTTCGGGCCGCGGATCAGCTTGACCACTTCGTCCAGGCGCCAGCCGATCACGTCGACCATTTCCTTGTCGCCCTGGGCAACGCCGATGATCTTGTCGGCCGGGGCCACCTGCTTGGTCTTGGCGGCAGGGCCAGCCGGCACCAGGCGCACGATCTTGACCTGGTCGTTGTCGCTTTGCAGCACCGCGCCGATACCTTCGAGCGACAGGCTCATGTTGATGTCGAAGTTCTCGGCGTTGTCCGGCGACAGGTAGTTGGTGTGCGGGTCGTACGACTGGGCGAAGGTGTTGATGTAGGCCTGGAAGATATCTTCGGCGCGGGTCTGGTCCAGGCGCGCGAGCTGGTTCTTGTAGCGCTTGGTCAGCAGTTCCTGGATGGCCTTGGGTTCCTTGCCGGCGATCTTCAGGCGCAGCACCTCGTCCTTGACGCGTTTGCGCCACAGGTCGTCGAGCTCGGCCTGGTTCTGCAGCCACGGAGCGTCCTTGCGGTCGACCAGCAGGGTTTCCTGGGTGGTGAAGTCGATCTTGTCGACGCCCTTGTTCAGCTCGGCCAGGGCGAAGTCCAGGCGCGATTTCACGCGATCCAGATAACGTTTGTAGATGGTGAAGCCCGGGTCCAGGTTGCCGCTCTTGAGGAAGTCGTCGAACTGCGTCTTCCACTTGTCGAACTCGGCAATATCGCTGGCCATGAAGTAACTGCGCGAGGGATCGAGCAGTTTGATGTAACTGTCGTAGATGATGACCGAGCGCGCATCATTTAGTGGCGGCTTGCTGTAGTGGTGGCGCTTGAGCAACTCGACCACGTTCAGGCTGGCGACCACTTCATCGCGGTCTGGTTGCAACTTGTCCCAACTGTTGGCGGCCGAAGCGGCGCCGGCCAGCGGCAAGCTGCCAAGGCCGATCATCAGGGCGAGGGCAGTGCTGGGCAGGAGATGCTTCATGCTGATTCGACGTAGGGGCAATTGATCACGCATATTAGGCCGTCTTTGAATTCGCCGGTTCCATGGAGCCGGACGCATAATGCAAAAAGCCTGGTGCCAAGGCAGCCAGGCTCAGTCATGACTCAACTATGGAGGCACTGTGAAGGCATTGCAAGGCGTTGACGGACATGTGGAGTGGGTTGAGACGACAAGTCCAACTTGCGATGTAGGTCAAGTACGCATCCGCGTGGCAGCGGCCGGGCTCAATCGCGCCGACCTGTTGCAGCGTGCCGGATTGTACCCGCCGCCACCGGGCGCCAGCGAGTTCCTGGGCCTGGAATGTGCCGGGGTGATCAGCGAAGTGGGAGCCGGGGTGTCCTGGCAGGTGGGCGACCGGGTATGCGCACTGCTGGCCGGTGGCGGCATGGCCGAAGAGGTGGTGGTCGACGCGCGCCACGTGCTGCCGGTGCCCGAGGGCCTGAGCCTGCAGCAGGCGGCTGCGATCCCGGAGGTATACGCCACGGCCTGGCTCAACCTGTTCCAGCTGGGCGGCCTCAAGCCGGGCGAGAAAGTGTTGCTGCACGCCGGCGCCAGCGGCGTGGGGTCGGCGGCCATCCAGCTGTGCAAGGCCTTCGGCAGCCCCAGCTGGGTCAGCGTGGGCTCGGCCGAGCGGCTGGCCTATTGTCAGGCGCTGGGCGCCAGCGGTGGCGTGGTGCGCGGTGACGATATAGAGGCGCTGAACGACTTCGCCCCGTTCGATGTGATCCTGGACCCGGTGGGGGCCAACTATGCGGCGCTCAACCTCAAGCTGCTGGCCCGAGACGGGCGCTGCGTGATCATCGGCCTGATGGGCGGGCGCAAGGCCGAGCTGGACCTGGCCCAGGTACTGGCCAAGCGGGTGCAGGTGACCGGCTCGACCCTGCGCAATCGCGATGACCAGTTCAAGGCCGACCTGCTCAGTGACCTGGGCCAACAGGTGTGGCCGCTGTTCGCCGAAGGGCGCTTGAAGCCGCAACTGGTAGGCAGCTATGCGGTGAAGGACGCCGAGGCGGCGTATGCCGAACTGGCGGGCAACCAGGTATCGGGCAAGTTGGTGCTGGTGATCGACGACAGCCTGGTATAGGGCCCTGTTCGCCGGCAAGGCCGACTCCTGCAGGAGCCGACCTTGCCGGCGAACTTTTTTCAGGCCCAGGCCAGAATCGGCCAGCCATTCTTCTCGGCATGCTCGCGCAGCACCGGGTCCGGGTTCACCACATACGGGTGGTCAACCTTCAGCAGCAACGGCAGGTCATTGCGCGAATCGGAATAGAAGCTTGCGCCTTCCAGGTTCTCTTCCTGCTGGTCCAGCCACTCCAGCAAGCGGGTGATCTTGCCTTCGCGGTAGGTCAGGGTGCCCACGGTCTTGCCGGTGTAGAACCCTTTTTCCACTTCCAGCTCGATGCCCAGGTACTCGTCGATCCCCAGGCGCGCGGCAATCGGTCCCACCAGATGCACACCCGAGGCCGAGATCACCAGAATTCGATCCCCCGCCTTGCGGTGCTCGGCAATGGTGCGGGTGGCCTCACTGAAGATGATCGGCTCGATGAAGTCTTCCACCCACGGCTCGACCAGATGATCGACTTCCTCTGGTGTGCGCCCGATCAGCGGCTCCAGGCTGAACGCCATGTAGTCTTCCATCGCCAGGTGCCCCTTGCCGTAGGCCTCCATCAGCTCACGGTCCCTGCGCAGGAACGACTCACCGTCCACCCAGCCCAGGCGCACCATCTGCTCGCTCCACAGCGAGGCGCAGTCGCCGTGGATCAGGGTTTCATCCAGATCGAAAATCGCTAAAGCCATAACAACAAAACTCCTGTTCGGCCCTCAGGCAACTTCGCAGAGGGCGGTGGGATCGATGGACAAGGATACCCGCTCGCCGTCCGCATGCAGATCGGCGGCTGAACGATTGAGCACATCCACCACCAGCTCCACACCACGCGCTTCGATGCGGTAGCGGATCACGTTGCCCAGCAGGCTGTGACTGCGCACCAGGCCTTCGCGTTCGCCTTCCAGGCTCAGCGCGATGGCTTCGGGGCGGATTGCCAGGCGGCTGTTCACCGTACGTTGCAGCAGGCGGCTGGCACTCTGGGCATCGAGCAGGTTGTAGTTGCCGATGAAGCCGGCCGCGAAGGCATCCACGGGTGCGGTGTACAGCGATTCGGCATCGCCGCTCTGCACGATGCGGCCCTGGTTCATCAGGAAGATGCGGTCGGACATGGTCAGCGCCTCTTCCTGGTCATGGGTGACGAAGATGGTGGTCAGGCCCAGCTCGCGCTGGATCTGGCGGATCTGTTCGCGCAGGTGCTTGCGGATGCGTGCATCCAGCGCCGACAGCGGCTCGTCCAGCAGCAACAGGCGCGGGCGGGTCACCAGCGAGCGGGCCAGGGCCACGCGCTGGCACTGGCCGCCGGAGAGCTGGTGCGGGTAGCGGCTGGCAAAGTCCTGCAACTCGACCATGCGCAGCGCCTCGAGTACCCGTGGGCGGCTGTCTTGGCCCTTGATCTTCTGCATGCGCAGGCCGAAGGCGACGTTCTGTTCCACGCTCATGTTGGGGAACAGCGCGTAGCTCTGGAACACCATGCCGATGCCGCGCTTTTGCGGGCTCTGCGGTACAAGGTCCTGCCCGTCGAGCAGGATCCTGCCGCTGTCTACAGCGGTCAGGCCGGCGATGCAGCGCAGCAGGGTGGACTTGCCGCAGCCGGAGGGGCCGAGCAGGGTGACGAACTCACCGCGGCCGATCTCGCAGTTGATGTCGTTGAACACCGCGCTGGCGCCGTAGCTTTTTTGCAGGTTCTGGATGCTGACGAAGCTCATTTCAGGTCTTGTCCTTGTTCAGGCGGTTGGCTGCCCAGGTCAGCACCAGCACGAAGAGGAAATAGGAAATCACCAGCGCGCTGTTGAAGTGCCCGCTGCTGTTGCGCATGTTGTTCAGGTACACCTGCAGCGTCTCGTAGCGGGTGCCCACCAGCAGGTTGGCAAACACGAACTCGCCGAACAGGAACGAGAACGACAGCAGCAGCGCCACCATCAGGCCCTTGCGCAGGTTGGGCAGCACCACCAGAAACGCGGCCTGCCAGGTGTTGGCCCCCAGCAACTGGGCGGCATCCATCAGGTCGCGCAGGTTGATCGCCTGCAGGTTGTTGGTGATGGCGCGGTACATGAAGGGCAGGGCCACGGTGAAATAGCAGCCGATCAAAATCCACGGCGTGCCGACCATCGCCATCGGCCCCGAGCCATACAGCTGCAGCAGCCCCACCGACGACACCACCGGCGGCACCGCGAAGGGCAGCAGGATGAGGATGTTCATCAGTGCGTCGAGCCTGGGGAAGTGGTAGTGCACCACGAACAGCAGCGGCAGGATCAGCAGCACCGACAGTACCAGCGCGCCCACGCACACCAGCAGCGACTGGCCGAAGGCGGCCAGAAAACGCGGCTCGCTCCATAGCGCCAGGTACCACTTGAAGGTCAGCCCGCTGGGCAGCAGGCTCGCCGACCAGCTGGTGGACAACGAGTAGAGCAGGGTGCCGGCCAGCGGCAGCAGCAGGATCACGAACAGCACGTACACCACCACGCGGTGGTAGAGCCCGGCCGGGCCCGATTCAGCGCGAGACATGGTAGCTCCTCTTCAACAGCCACTGGTGCACCAGCGTGACCAGGGTCATCAGCCCCACCAGGATCATCGCCAGCGCGCTGGCCAGGTTCGGGTCCAGCGAGATGTCGCCGGACACCAGCGCGGCGATGCGGATCGGCAGCACGTTGAAGTTGCCGGTGGTCAGCGCGTACACCGTGGCGTAGGCGCCCAGTGCGTTGGCCAGCAGGATCACGAAGGTGCCCAGCAGCGCCGGGGTCAGCACCGGCAGGCCGATCAGGCGCCAGTAATCCCAGGCGCTGGCGCCCAGCAGGGCGGCCGATTCGCGCCAGTCTTCGCGCAGGGCGTCGAACGCCGGGTACAGCAGCAGTACGCCCAGCGGGATCTGGAAGTAGGTATAGAGGATGATCAGCCCGGTCTTGGAGTAGAGGTTGAAGTCCTCGATGATCCCGGCCTGCTTGAGCAGCAGGGTCAGCGCGCCGTTGAAGCCGAGCAGGATGATGAAGGCGAAGGCCAGCGGCACGCCGGAGAAGTTGCTGGTCATGTTGGCGAAGGCGTTGACGAAGTCGCGCAGGCGCGAGTCCACCTTGCGCAGCGAATAGCTGCCCAGGATGGCGATCAGGATGCCGAACAGACTCGACCAGAAGCTGATCTCCAGGCTGTGCTGGATGGCCTGGCGGTAGAACTTCGAGCCCAGCACCTTGCTGAAATTGTCCAGGCCCCAGCCGCTTTCGGCCTGCAGGCTGTGCACGGCCACCCAGGTCAGCGGGGCGATCTGGAAGATGATGAAAAATACCGCGAAGGGCAGCAGGCACAACAGCGCCAGCCATTTGCCACGGGTGATCGAGTTCACGAGAGCAGCTCCCGGCATACCGGCTTGTCGTGGGGGATGCCGAGCAGTTCGCATACGGTGCCGCACAGTTCGGTCTGCAGGGGCTTGGCGGCCGGGTCGAGGCTGAACGCATCGCCGAACACGAACAGCGGCACTTCGCGCTCCTCGGGCAACACGCCGTTGTGCGAGCGGTCGTTGTTCATGCCGTGGTCGGCGGTGATCAGCACCTGGTAGCCGTCCTGCAGCCAGGTGCTGAGGTAGTCGGCCAGCAGGATATCGGCGCTGCGTGCGCTGTTGCGGTACTGGCTGCTGTCCAGGCCATGCTTGTGCCCGGCATCGTCGATGTTCATCGGATGCACCAGCAGGAAGTTCGGTGCGTGCTTGCGCCGCAGGTACTCGGCGTCGGCGAACAGGTGCGAGTCGGGGTAGTGGTCGGCGTAGTAGAACAGGCCATGCTGGATCGGCAGTTTCGGCGCATGGGTGTGGCGGTCACGCAGCGGTTCGAAAGGGGAGCGGTTGTACAGCTCGCTGACCCAGTGGTAGGCCGCGGCGGCGGTGCTCAGTCCGGCGTCGCGGGCGTAGTGGAAAATGCTGCGTTGGGTGGACAGGCGCGTGACGTTGTTGTGCACGATGCCGCTGTCGATCGGCGGCACACCGGTGAGGATGCATTCGTAGAGTGGTCGCGACAGTGCCGGCAGTTCGCATTCCAGGCGGTACAGGGCGGCGCGGTCTGCTTCTACATAGGCATGCAGGTGGCCCATGGCGTGGTGGGCCACCTGGTGGTTGAGGCCGTCGAGGATGACGAGGATGACGTTGTGGTTCATGGGTGGCTCCGGTGACAGCGATGACCACATCGCGGGTCAAGCCCGCTCCTTGTGGGAGTGGGCCTGACCCGCGATGGTTTCACTCCATCTCGATGATGACCTGCTCCTGCCACTTCTGCGGCAGGGCCTTGGAGGTGGCTTCCCATGCCGCTGCATCCTTGATCGGCTGCGCCGGCGCGTACTGCTCGTTGGGCAGCAGCTTGGCCTGCACGTCCGCCGGCAGCTTCAGGTGCTCGGCACGAATCGGCCGCGCATGGCCGATGGCCAGGTTGGTCTGCCCGGCATCGCTGAAGATGTATTCACGGGTCAGCTTGGCGGCGTTCGGATGCTTGGCGTACTTGTTGATGATGGTGGTGTAGCCGGACATCACCGAGCCGTCGGACGGGATCAGCACCTCGAAGCGTTTCGGGTCGATCTGCTCGCGGTAGCTCAGGCCGTTGAAGTCCCACACCACGCCGACCTCGATCTCGCCCTTCTCAAGGGTCTGGATGGTCGGGTTGGCCAGCGACAGGCGCTTCTGCTGGGCCAGCTTGGTGAACAGTTGCAGGCCCGGCTCGATGTTGGACTCGTCGCCCTTGTAGGCAATGGCTGCAGCCAGTACGCCGTTGGCCGCCTGGGCAGCGGTGCCGACGTCACCGATGGCGACCTTGTACTTGCCCTTCTCCAGGTCGTGCCAGGTCTTGGGAATGTCTTCTTCCTTGACCAGCTGCTTGTTGATGATGAAGGCGATGGTGCCGGTATAGGCCAGTGCCCAGTGTCCGTCCTGGTCCTTGGCCCAGGTCGGTATCTGCTCCCAGGTGCTGGGCTTGTACGGCTGGGTCACGCCCTTGGCCAGCGCAATGGGGCCGAAGGCGGCGCCGACGTCGCCGATATCGGCGCTGGCGTTGTCTTTCTCGGCATCGAACTTGGCCACTTCCTGGGCCGAGCTCATGTCGGTGTCCATGTGCTTGAGGCCGTACTTGCTTGCCAGGTCCGCCCAGGTGCCCTTCCAGTTGGCCCAGGCATCGGGCATGCCGACGCTGTTGACGACGCCTTCCTTGCGGGCGGCGTCCTCGAGGGTCTTGAGGTCGGTGTCCGCGGCCATGGCCGAGGTGCACAGGGCAATACTGGTGCCTAACAGTGAGGCCAGAAAAAGCTGTTTCATCCGAAGCTCCTTGATGGGTGCCGTGCAAAACGCTGAGAGGGTTTCGATTCGGTTGGTCTAGGTCAGCAATACCCGAGCCAAGGTAGGCCGGTTGCATGACAGTTTGATGTCGAAGGCGCCGCGCCAGGTGTGTGCAGCGGCCCTGAAAATAGAGCGTAGACCAGTTTCAAGTGCTTGATCCGCAACGCCTTGACCGCGCTCGACCGGGCCTGTGCGTGACCGTCCGGCGCACTGTCATGTGCCGTTCATGTGGATTGCCTAGGCTTTGGTTACTCCGCCCGGCCATCGTCGCTGCGCCGTTCTGGCACACGCACCAGGCTGGACTAGTCCAGATAGGTAACCCTTGATGCATCGACTGCCCACGCGTGCAGTAACAGCCATATGCAATGCCCTGCAAGAGCAGATCGAGCATGGCCTGCTGGCGCCCGGCTGCAAGTTGCCGGCCGAACGCAAGCTCAGCGAGGTGTTCGATACCACGCGCATCACCCTGCGCGAGGCGCTGGTGCAACTGGAGGCCTGCGGGCTGATCTACCGCGAGGAACGCCGTGGCTGGTTCGTGGCGCCCCAGCGCCTGAGCTATGACCTGATCGAGCGCAGCCACTTCCATGCCATGGTGCGCGACCAGGGCCGACAGCCGGCCACCGAGCTGTTGTCGGCCCGGCTGCAGCCGGCGCCGGCGGCGATCTGTGCGCGCCTGCAATTGCCGGCGCTGTCCAGCGTGATCCAGATCTGCCGCCTGCGGCGTATCGATGGGCGCGCGGTGCTCTACGCCGAGCACTACCTCAACCCCGAGTACTTTGCCGGGATTCTGGATTTCGACCTGAGCCAGTCGCTGACCGAGCTGTACGCGCTGCACTACGGCATCGCCTATGGCCGGGTGCGTTTCGAGACGCTGCCCACCGCGTTGCCGGTAGCGGCGGCGATGGCGCTGAAGGTGTCGGCCGGCAGTGCCGGCCTGCATATCACCCGGGTCAACAGCGACCAGCACGGGCGGCTGATCGACTGCGACCTGGAGTACTGGCGCCACGATGCGATTCGCATCGTGGCCGAGGCGGGCTAGGCGTTGCTGTCGGCGGGGGCGGTGTCCTGCGCGGGGCCACCGCCGGCGGTCACCACCTGCACCGAAAGACGCGGGGTAGCCAGGTCCAGCCCGGCTTCGTCGAGCTGGCGCTTGAGCGCCAGGTTGAATGCCCGCGACACCTCCCATTGCTTGATCGGCGCGGTCTTGAAGCGCGCGCGCAGCACCGCCGAGCCGGACTCGAAGCTCTCCACCCCCTGGAACTCCAGCGGCGACCAGATATTGCGCCGTTGCAGCGGATCGCTGCGCATCTTCTGGCCCACGTCGCGAACCAGGCCGATGGCCTTGTCGATGCTCATGTTGTAGGGGATGGCGATGCGAAAGATCGCGTAGCCGAATTCGCGCGAGTAGTTCTTGATGCTCTTGATCTCGCTGAACGGGATGGTGTGCACGATGCCGTCGATGTCGCGCAGGCGCACGGTACGGATGGTCAGGCCTTCGACGGTCCCCAGGTGGCCGCCGACATCCACATAATCATCGATGGCCAGGGAGTCCTCGATGATGATGAACAGGCCGGTGATCAGGTCGGCTACCAGCGATTGCGCACCAAAGCCGATGGCCAGGCCGATCACACCGGCACCGGCCAGCAGCGGCGTGACGTTCATGCCCATGTTGGCCAGGGCCACGATCACCGCGATGATGAAGATGGCCACGAACAGCACGTTGCGGATCAGCGGCATCATGGTTTGCGCACGGGCATTGGCCAGGCCCTTGCGCGAGCGGGTCAGTGCGTGGTGCACGGCGGTGTCGCTGAGGATCCACACCAGCCAGGCGGCGATCAGCGTACCGGCCAGGCCGAACACGCGCACCGCGACCTCGTGGCCTTCGCCCTCGGTGAAACCGATCAGCGAGAAGCCCCATACACGCAGGCCCAGCTCGATGAACACCAGCCAGATGAGCAGGTGCACCAGGGTGTAGCCAAAGCTCTTGAGACGTTCGGCGTAGACCGCCTGGCGCCGGTTGGCCCGCTGCGGCTTGAGCGCATGGCGGCGCACCAGGCCGTTGACCACCATGCACATCACCACCAGCACCGTGCACATCAGCGACTGGCGCAGGGCCGTGCTGGTGTCGCCGGCGGACACGAACGTGGCGAACAGCGAAATGCCCACCAGCACCAGGGCCGGCAGGTACCAGAAGGTGCCGAGGATCTCGATGGTGTCGCTCAGGGCGCGGCGCGTCAGGCGCCGAGACAGCGGCTGGTTGCGAATGAGGTGCGCGATGGGGCGGCGAAAGCGCAGGATGAACAGCCCGGTGGACAGCGCCGCCAGAATGTTGGCCAGGGTCGCCAGGGTGTGCGCCAGGTGGTCGCCCAGGGCGGCGGCCATGCGTGGGTCGTTCATCGCCTCGCCGAAGGCGGCAAAGCTGCCGATCAGCCACAGCGGACGGAACGCGCGGTGGCGCAGGATGTACAGGGCGCGGTGTCGGTGCGGCCCATCGAGCAGCGAGAAGGCGATCACGCAGATGGCCGAGAAGCAGGTGCCGACCACCAGAGCGTAGGCCAGTACCATGGCCATCGACTTGCCCAGCGAAGAGGGCAGGGCAAAGCTCAGGTACACGGTGATGATCAGCGCCACCAGCCAAGGCCCGAGCTTGCGCAGGGCGAAGCGCACCAGATCCCAGGTGCGCGGGTGTTGCGGCAGCTCTTCGGTGAGGCCGAAGCGCAGGCGTACCTGGTGGCTGACCCAGTTCAGCGCGTAGGCCAGCAGGCTCCAGAGCGCGATGATGGCGGCGAAACCGAACAGGATCGTCGGCCATTCATGCACCGGCACCACCCGCGCACTGAGCTCGATCTGGGCCAGTTCCAGTTCGCGGCTCCAGCGGTTGAACGGGCTGGCCTCGCCGCTGAACTGCTTTTCCAGTTCGTTGAAGGTGGTGCCGATCAGGCCCAGCACACCTTGCTCGGCACTGGGCTGGGCTTGCCTGGTGGCGTCGCGCAGCTTCTTCAGGTCGGCCAGCAGCTTGCTGCGTTGCTGGTCGTTCTCGAGGTTCTTGATGACATCGTCGAGCGATTGCGCGAGGGGTTCAGTCGCCTCGGGCTGGGGTTTGCTCGAACCGCCAAGCAGGCCCGGAAGGCCGGCCGCGTGTGCGTGGCCCAGGGGCAGGAACAGAATCAGCAGCAGGGACAGGAAACGCAGGAAGGCAGGCACCGGACGATCAACCTCGAACACTCAATCGCCCGAGTGTAGAGCATTTGTCAGGTGAGTTTCTCGAGGATCTTCCACACCATGATGCCCAGGATGCCCAGCATGCCGATCCACATCATCAGCACCCCGCTGTTGCGCTCGCGCATGCTGAAGCCGACGGTGAGCAGGATCAACCCGGCGATCACCGGGAGGAACATCGTTTGAAACTCGGACATGCGCAAGGTCCTTATGCTGTAGGAGGTGTAATGATGGGCAAGCATAGCGCCAAATGTTTGCGCGCGGGTTGATGGGGGTCAGTCGTGGCCTCTTCGCTGGCAAGCCAGCGCCCACAGGTACGGCGCCTGTTTGGCGATCACCGCAGTGCTGTGGGCGCAGGCCTGTCAGGTCAGGGCAGATCGCGGCTCAGGTAGAACGCGGTCAGCACCTTGACCAGGTGCGCCAGGTCCTGGCTGCCGCACAGCTCGCGGATCGAGTGCATGGCAAACGTCGGCAGGCCGATGTCCACCGTGCGCACACCCAGGTGGCTGGCGGTGATCGGGCCGATGGTCGAGCCGCAGCCCATGTCGCTGCGCACCACGAAGCTCTGCACCGGCACTTCCTCGGCCATGCACAGGTGGCGGAAGAAACCGGCGGTTTCGCTGTTGGTGGCGTAGCGCTGGTTGTTGTTGACCTTGATCACCGGGCCGGCGTTGAGCTTGGGCCCGTGGTTGCCGTCGTGCCGGTCGGCGTAGTTGGGGTGCACGCCGTGGGCATTGTCGGCCGACACCAGCAGCGAGCGCTGGATGGCCCGGACGAAATCGTCACCGTCGGGCAGCAGGCGGCGCAGGGTCTGTTCCAGCATCGGGCCGTCGGCGCCGCAGGCGGAGCTGGAGCCGACCTCTTCGTGGTCGTTGCACACCAGTACACAGGTCTCGTCGCTGTCGGCGGCCAGCAGGGCCTGCAGGCCGGCGTAGCACGACAGCAGGTTGTCCAGCCGCGCGCCGGCGATGAAGTCGCCATGCAGGCCGACCACGGCGGCGTCCTGGGTGTCGTAGAAACTCAACTCGTAGTCCAGCACCACGTCGGCGTTCAGGCCATGTTCGCGGGCCAGTTGCTCGGTGAGCAGGGCGCGAAAGTCGACGCGCTCGTCACCGGCCACCTGGGCCAGGATCGGTGGCAGCTCGGTCTGCGGGTTGATCGCCCAGCCTTCGTTGGCGCTGCGGTTGAGGTGGATCGCCAGGTTGGGGATCACCGCGATGGGCTGCTTGAAGTCGATCAGCTGGCTTTCGACCTTGCCGTCGCGGCGGAAGGTCACGCGCCCGGCCAGCGACAAGTCGCGGTCGAACCAGGGGGCCAGCAGGGCGCCACCGTAGACTTCCACGCCCAGCTGCCAGAAGCCCTGGCGCTGCAGTTCGGGCTGTGGCTTGACGCGCAGGCAGGGGCTGTCGGTGTGGGCGCCGACCAGGCGAATGCCGTCGAGCAGCGGCGAATGGCGGCCGAGCTTGATGGCGATGATCGAGGAGTCGTTGCGGGTCAGGTAGTAGCGTCCGCCGGGCGTGGTGGCCCAGCTGTCACGTTCGTCCAGGCGCTGGTAGCCGGCGGCCTCGAGGCGCTGCGACAGGCTGGCGGTGGCGTGGAACGGCGTGGGGGAGGCCTTGAGAAAGTCGATCAGGCCTTGGTTCAGTGCATCGCGCATAGGTCACTCCAGACAGCAGTGGCGCGAGTTTAACGTATTGATCACGGATTTGCGTGGGCCCTATCGCGGGGCAAGCCCGCTCCCACAGCGTTCAGGGTGATCGTTGTGGGAGCGGGCTGACCCGCGATGGCCGCGCCGCGGTGTATCAGAACGGCGCCGGGCACTCGAAGCGCAGTCGCTCGCCGCTCACCGGGTGGGTGAAGCTCAGCATGCTGGCATGCAGACACAACCGCTCATGCGCCGCCAGGGCCTCGGGGTAGGCGTACAGTCGATCCCCCAGCAGCGGATGCCCGATCGACAGCATGTGCACGCGCAACTGGTGCGAACGCCCGGTAATCGGCGTGAGCTCCACCCGGCAATGATCGCCACAGCGCTCGACGATGCGCCAGAAGGTCAGCGCATGCTTGCCCTGCTCGTGGTCCACCACGTGCCGTGGCTTGGTGGGCGGGTCGTAGCGCAACGGCAGGTCGATGCTGCCGCTGTCCAGCGCAGGCTGGCCCCAGCACAGTGCGGTGTAGGCCTTCTCGGTTTCACGGTCATGGAACTGGCGCGACAGCTCGCGGTGGCTGTCGGCGTCGCGCGCCAGCAGGATGATCCCCGAGGTTTCCCAATCCAGACGGTGCACGATCAGGGCGTCGGGGTAGCCGTTTTCCTGCAGGCGGGTGATCAGGCAATCCTTGTTGTCGTCGGCGCGCCCCGGCACGGACAGCAGCAGGGTCGGCTTGTTGACCACCAGGATGGCGGCATCCTGGTGAAGGATGTGAACGTTGGACAGCGGCATTGCGTGTTCTCTGCAAACGCCACGGCGGCGGCCGGGCCCGGGCTGTATGAGCCCGGGCCCGGC